>JBAVOB010000158.1:0-5273 GCA_049691655.1 Steroidobacteraceae bacterium
AACTCACGCCCCGCGCGCTGTCGGTTGCGCCAGCGGCCGAGCAGGCGGAAGTCGTGCGGCAGGTCATCGAGGTGCTCGCGCAACGCAGCGACCAGATGTCTGCCGACGGCATCACCTGGTCGCTCGCGACGCTGGTGCCGCGCGCCGAATTCGAGGGCATGCCGCTGCTGGTCGAGTCGCTGCGCGAGCGGCTCGCGGCGACCGCCGGACCCGTGTCGCTGTCGCGGGAGAGCGTGCTTGCCTTCGTCAGCTTCGCGCACGCGGCGCAGGAAGCGGCCGGGCGCTACCAATGCAATGAGTGCGGCTTCCGCAGCGTCAGCTGGTACTGGCAATGCCCGAGCTGCCGTACGTGGGATTCCCAGCAACCGCTCGCGTTTCCGTGGGCGGATGCCGCCTCGCGCTCGATCAGCAGCGGCACAGCGGTGCCGGCGCATTTCGTGCGACTCGCCGCAAATTGACCGCTCGCCGGTGCGGGCGGCGCCCTCTAGCCTCTCCAGCGTTTCGGAAATTCCCTTTTCCACTCGCCATGGAGGCCATTCATGAAAATCCTGTCGTTGCTGCTTGCGGCGGTCGCTGCGCTGCCGCTGCTCGCCTGGGCCGGCCCGGTCAACATCAACACGGCGGATGCTGCAACGCTCGCCAAGGAGCTCAAGGGCATCGGCCTGGTGAGGGCGCAGGCGATCATCGCGTATCGCACCAAAAACGGGCCGTTCAGGACCGCGGATGATCTCGCGCTCGTGAAAGGAATCGGCCAGCGGGTGATCGAGCGCAATCGCGCCGACATTCGCACCGCCGCGAGCGCAGTGGTGCCAAACGGCAAGCCGGCGCCGACCCGGTTCATTAGACGCTAACTGCGACACCGGACGCCGCACACCCCCGGCGCGCAGCACGACGCCGGGGTATCTGTGCGGCAGTCCTCGCTCCGGTCCGCCGCGATCGCCTAGAATGCCAGAGAGTCACTGCCGTGGAGTGCTTGCTTGGCGCCGAAGTCCGCGATCCAGACCGCCGTGTTCCCGGTTGCGGGCCGTGGTACGCGCTTCCTGCCGGCTACCAAGGCAAGTCCGAAGGAAATGCTGCCGGTCGTCGACAAGCCGCTCATTCAATTCGCTGTTGAAGAGGCGCTTTCTGCCGGTGCGAGGCGGCTGGTCTTTATTACCGGCGCCTCGAAGCGGGCGATCGAGGATCATTTCGATTCCGATCGCGAACTCGTACGCCTGCTCGAATCCCAGGGCAAGTCGGAACTCGCGAAGCAGCTGCGCAGCGTGGTGCCTCCGTGGGCGACGTGCATCTATATCCGTCAACCGGCGCCGCTCGGTCTCGGGCACGCGGTGCTGTGCGCGCAGCCGGCGGTCGGCAGTGAGCCGTTTTTCGTGCATCTCGCGGACGATCTGATCGCCGCCGACGTGCCGTGTCTGAAGCAGATGGCACAGGTGTTCGATGCGAAGCACGCGAGCATCCTGGGCGTCGAGCGCGTCGCGCGGTCGGAGACGGACAAGTACGGGATCGTGGAAGTCGAAGGATCGACGTCGACGACCAGCCGCATCCGCAGCATCGTCGAAAAGCCCAAGCCGGCCGTCGCACCGTCAAATCTGGCCGTGGTCGGACGCTACCTGCTGATGCCGTCGATCTTCGCGCATCTCGTGCGGATCGGTGAAGGCGCGGGCGGGGAGATACAGCTGACCGATGGTATCGCTCGCCTCATGAACGAGGAAGCCGTGTACGCGTATCGCTTCGAGGGCAAGCGTTACGACTGTGGCAGCAAGCTGGGGTACCTGCAGGCAACGGTCGCATTCGCACTCGCTCATCCGCAGCTCGGCAAAGCGTTCCGCAAGCACCTGCTCGAGGTCACGAAGGGGCAGCGGCGACGCTGACTACCAGCCAGATCCACATCGTCAGCAGCACGATCCAGCTGCCGAAGTACGCGCGTATTCTGAACCGCAACCGGTTGCTGCCGAGATGAATATAGGCGTGCACCAATCGCGCGGCGACGTAGCACCAGGCCAAGGCCTGGGTGGCGGCGCCGGCCGTGTTGGTCACCATGGCCGCGAGGCACGCAGCGTAGAAGAGCGTGGGAGCCTCGAACAGGTTGGAGAAGTGCCGTGCCGGCTTGACGGCGTAGTCGGGCTCGGCGCCGCCCTGGTAAAGCCTGAAATAATCGGCCGGCAACAAGCCCTCGCGCACCGCGCGAACGCGACCACGAAACGTCCTGACGAGCACCACCGCGGTGAGCAGTACCATCGCGAACATGGGGTAGATCAGGTTCGAGGCTCGCGTCATCGCGGTGAGTTCCCGGCGCCCGGAGATTTTAGGGTGATGCATTCTGGCGGCTGAAGCCGTGGTGTCAACCGGCGTCGGGACGCGCCGCCGTTCCATGACCGCCCCGCGATTGATTCCTGCATGCCGTTGACTTAGCGTGATGGGCCAAGAACGGGACAGCGGTGGTTGCGGCAGGCGGCCGCGCCGCGCGGTGCAGGAGTGGCGCGGCACGAAAAGGGCAGGGGCATGATTTCACTATCCATCAACGGCAGGGAGGTTTCGGTCGACGCGGAAGGGGATACGCCTCTGCTGTGGGTGCTGCGCGAGCAGCTGCAGCTCACCGGCACCAAGTTCGGCTGCGGCATGGCCCTGTGCGGAGCGTGTACCGTCCACCTCGACGGCCACGCGGTTCGCTCGTGCACCACGCCGGTGGCCGCCGCCGCGGGCAAGAGGATCGTCACCATCGAAGGCGTGAGTGCCTCGCGCACGGGCCGCGCGGTACAGGCCGCTTGGGTCGCCGCTGACGTCCCGCAATGCGGCTACTGCCAGTCGGGCCAGATCATGAGCGCCACCGCGCTGCTTGTGACCAATGCCGCCCCGAGCGATGCCGAGATCGAGGCAGCGATGAACGGCAACCTGTGCCGCTGCGGCACGTACAACGCGATCCGGGCGGCGATCAAGGATGCCGCCACGCATCTCGGCGGTGCCGGCGTTGCGGCGCAGCCCGCGAAGGAGGTCTGAACATGAGTTCCACGCTGAAAGTTACCCGTCGCGGCTTCCTCGAGGCTTCGGGCGCCACCGCGCTCATCGTCAGGTTCGCGCTGCCAACCGCGATCGGCGCGGAAGCTGCCGCGGCCGCTTTCCGACCCGATGCGCACCTGCGCATCACCGCGGACAACCGCGTGACCGTCGTCGTCGGCTCTTCCGAGATGGGCCAGGGCGTACTCACCGCCATACCGATGCTCATCGCCGAGGAACTCGATGCCGACTGGAGCACGATCGTGTTCGAGCAGGCGCCGGCGGACAAGGCATTCGCCAACCCGATGTTTGGCATGCAGGCGACGGGCGGCTCGACCACGGTGCGCGCGCACTGGGAGCCGCTGCGCAAGGCGGGCGCGGCGGCACGCGAAATGCTCGTTGCGGCAGCCGCCGCGAAATGGCGGGTCGATGCGTCGACGCTGCGCACTGATCGCGGCACGGTGCTAAGTGCCGCTGGCAGGAAAGCCAGCTACGGGTCGCTGGTCGCGGCCGCGGCGCGCCTGCCGGTGCCCGCCAGCCCAAAGCTGAAAGACCCGCGCGATTTCAAGATCGTTGGCAAGCCCGCCAAGCGGCTCGACACGCCCGCCAAGGTGAACGGCAGCGCACGGTTCGGCCTGGACGCGCAGGTGCCGGGGATGCTCGTCGCGTTGATGGCGCGCGCACCGCTCCCGGGCGCCAAGGCGACGAGCGTCGACGATGCTCGAGCCAGGGCAGTCAGAGGCGTCAGGCAGGTCATTCAGATTCCCTCCGGTGTTGCCGTGCTGGCGGATGGCTACTGGGCGGCCAAGAAGGGCCGCGATGCGCTGCAGATCCAGTGGGACCTCGGTGCCAACGCGGAACTATCGTCCGCGAAGGCGAGTGCGCTGCTGGCGGACGGGGCGAGCAACGCAAACGCGGTGGCGCGCAATGATGGCAACGTGGCTGACGCGGCCGCAGGCGCCGGCAGCGCCGTCACAGCACAGTACGAGGTGCCTTATCTCGCGCACGCCTGCATGGAGCCGATGAACTGCACGGCGTGGGTCAAGGCTGACGAGGCGGAAATCTGGACCGGCACGCAGGCACAGGGGCCCATGCAAGGGGTCGTCAGCCAGCTGGCCGGTGTGCCGCCGGCCAAGGTGAAGATCAATACGCTCATGCTCGGTGGCGGTTTCGGGCGCCGCTTCGCTGGAGATTTCGTGGTCGATGCGACGCTGCTCTCGAAGATGAGCGGTAAGCCCGTGAAGCTCATCTATTCGCGCGAAGACGACATGACAGCGGGTTTCTATCGCCCGGCGTCGGTCGCTAAGTTCGAGGCCGCGCTCGACGCGCAGGGCAAGCCGAGGGCGCTCAAGATCGGCATCGGGTGCCCGTCGATCATGGCCGCCACCGGGGGATTCATGAAGATTCCCGACAGCGGTGTGGACGGCCCGGCGGTCGAAGGCATCGCGAACAACCCGTACGACATCGCCAACCAGCGCATCGCGTACGGGCGCCGCGAACCGGGTCCGCAAGTCTGGTTCTGGCGGTCGGTCGGCAACACGCAGAACGTTTTTTTCATGGAAAGCTTCATCGATGAGCTCGCCGCCGCGGCGAAGCAGGATCCTTTCGAGTACCGCCGGACGCTGCTCATGAAGCAGCCGCGCCACTTGCACGTGCTGGAAGTCGCGGCCGAAAAATCCGGCTGGGGGCGTACGGCGCCGCCGGCCGGTGCGCACCGCGGCATTGCGGTGGCGGAGAGTTTTGGTTCTTACGTGGCGGAAGTGGCGGAAGTCTCGGTGGGCGCAGACGGGGTGCCCAAAGTGCACCGGGTCGTCGCCGCCGTGGACTGCGGAATGACGGTCAATCCGGCGATCATCACGCGCCAGATCGAGAGCGCGATCGTTTTCGGACTCTCGGCCGCCCTTTACGGCCGGATCTCGCTGCAGGACGGGCGCGTCGAGCAGACCAACTTCCACCAATACCCGGTCCTGCGCATGAGCGAGTGCCCGAAGATCGAGGTCCACATCCTGCCGAGCAGCGAGAAGCCCGGCGGCGTCGGCGAGCCCGGGACGCCGCCCATTGCGCCGGCGGTGACGAACGCAATCTTTGCCGCCACCGGATATCGCGTCCGCACCTTGCCGATCGACCCGGCGATGCTCAGGAAGGCCTGACGCTGCCGGCGGACTGCAGGATCTCGCAGAACGTCTGCAGGTCGACATTCCCGCCCGAGACGATCGCGACGATCGGTCCGGGGCCGGCCTTGCCGGTCAATGCGGCGGCGAGCGGCAGCGCGCCGGCGC
>JBAVOB010000159.1:0-2476 GCA_049691655.1 Steroidobacteraceae bacterium
CGTCCAAGCCGTGCGCGCGCAGCTCGGCCGCCATCAGCCAGCCGAGCTTGCGCGCGAGGCCGAGGCCCGCCTGTGCGTCGGCGTCGAACTCCCGGCCGATGCGGCGCAATGGCGGCAGGGCCGAGAACCCCTGGCGAAACCTCTGCACGCGCCCGCCCTCCTGGTCGACCGCCGCGATCAGTGCCGGCGTGCGCAACGCATGGATGTCCGCGACGAGTCGCGCGAGCTGGGCCGGCTCGACGTAGTTACGCGTGAACAGGATGACGCTTCCGACCAGCGGGTGAGCCAGCACCTCGCGATCCTCGGTCGTGAGCTCGCTCCCCTGCACGTCGACCATCAGCGGCCCGAGCGTCAAGCGGGCTTCCCTGAGCGGCGCGGCTCGTCAGCTTCGAGCAGCACCATCGATTCCACGTGGGTCGTGTGTGGAAACATGTCCAGTACGCCGGCGGCGCTGACCGAGTAACCGAGCTGATGCACCAGGATCCCGACATCACGCGCCAGCGTGCCGGGATGACAGGAAATATACAGAATTCTCGACGCACGCAGCCCGGCGATCGCCGGCAGCAGCTCCTGCGCACCGGCTCGCGGCGGATCGAGCAGCACCTTGGTGTAGCGCTCGCGCAACCACGGCAGCGTCGGCTCGAGCGTCACGGCAAGGTTCGCAGCGTGAAAACTGGCGTTCGTGACGCCATTGCGCCGTGCGTTGGTCGATGCGCGCTCGAGCAGCCCCGGATCGCCCTCGACGCCCGAGACCGCTGCGGCCCGGCGCGCCAGTGCAAGCGTGAAGTTTCCGAGCCCGCAGAACAGGTCGAGCACGCGATCCTCCAGCGTAATGGCCAGGAGCTCGACGGCGCGCGTGACCAGCGCCCGGTTCATCGCGTCGTTCACCTGCACGAAATCGACCGCAGTGAAGGCGAACGTGAGATCGAAGTCCGGCAGCGCGTAGGTCAGCTCGGCCGCGTGATCGCTGACGGGCGCGAGCGAATCCAGGCCGCCCGGCTGCAGCAATAGTTTCACGCGATGCCGCGCCTCGAACCCAATCAGGAGCGTCCGATCCGCCTGCGACACCGGCTCCAGGATGCGCAGCACGAGCACGGTCGCCTGATCGCCGATCGCCACCTCGACCTGCGGGACGCGTTCACGGATCGACAGCGACTCGATGAGCCGCGCGAGCGGGTCCAGCAGCGCATCGGCCGGCGGGGCGAGCACCTCGCAGCGCCGGCAATCGGCGACGTAGGGCGCCGCGCGTTCCCGGAAGCCCACGCACACGCGTCCCTTGCGCGTGACGTAGCGTGCACCGAGCCGTGCGCGGCGGCGGTAGTTCCACTCCGGGCCCGCGAGCGGCGCCAGCCACTGCCGCGGTTCGGTGCGTGCGATCCGGAACAGGTTGTCCGCGAGCTCGCGTTGTTTCGCGGCGATTTGCTGCTGCGGCGCGAGGTGCTGCAGAGCGCAGCCGCCACAGACGCCGAAATGCGCGCAGCGAGGCGTCACCCGCTCCGGCGCAGCCTCCAGGACCTCGATGAGCCGGCCGTCATCGTGCTGGCGGTGACGGCGGGTGCGTTCGAACCGGATGAGCTCGCCGGGCAGCGCACCCGCCACGAATGCGGTCTTGCCGCCTTTGACGATCCCCTCGCCGCCGTGGGTGAGCGCTGACACGCGCCCCTCCTCGGGCGGGCGGACACTCAATGCGTGCGCTCCCACGCGTGCAGGAATTCGGCGCAATGCGGCTCGGCGCTCGCGCGCAGCGTCGCCTTGAGGCGCTCGATCTCCGCGGCATGGTCCGCGCGTGTCAACCGCCCGCGCATGAACTGAAACTGCAGAAAGATGAGCCAGGTGTTGAGCACATCGGTCTCGCAGTACCGCCGGATACCGACGAGGTCGCCCGCGAGATACGCGTCCCAGACCCGGTCCCCGCCGAAGCCGAGCTTGCCGGGCAGCCCGAGAAGCAACGCAACGTCCCCGAGCGAGGCGCGCGCGCGATTCTGATAGCCGGAGAGCACGTCCATGAGGTCGATATGGCGCCAGTGGAAGCGGCCGAGGTAACTGTTCCAGCGGAATGCCGGATCCTCATCGCCCGTCTCCCAGTAACGAGCGGCCTGCACCCCGGTGGCCAGCGCGCGGTAATGCAGCACCGGCAGGTCGAAGCCGCCGCCGTTCCACGACACAAGGTCGGGTGTGTAGCGGCCGATGCCCTCGAAGAAACGCTCGACGAGTTCCTTCTCGCTCGCCTGCGGGTCACCGATGCTCCAGATCCTGAAAGCGTCGCGACTGCGGTAGGCGCAGGCAATTGCGACGATGCGCTGCTGCTCGTGCGGCAGGAACTCGTGACCCGCCTCCTGGCGGCGCCGCGCGAACATCGCCTTGGCAACTTCCGCATCCGGCAGGTCCTGCAGCCCGAACAGGCGGCGGCCGAGCGCGACGTCGGGCACCGTTTCGATATCGAACACGAGCACGTTCATCGCCGCCGCTTCCGCGC
>JBAVOB010000160.1:0-4547 GCA_049691655.1 Steroidobacteraceae bacterium
TCCTCGAGCCGCCCGGAGGCGCGGACTGCGACTCGCGGCGCCGCGGTTCCGCGATCGCTCCAGGACGCATGCGCCTCCGCGAGCGCCAGTCCCGCCGCTGCGCCGGCGGAGAGCGCAAGCCGATAGCCGCGCTGGTCCCAGCTGAGCCGACCGCCGAGCCCGATCGCGGCGGGCCACTGACCAGTGGCGACGAGTGCGACGTCGGCGAACGCGAGACTGCCGCTTGAATCGATGATCAGCCCCTCGCCCCGGGTCGGCAGCCGGCCGCGGGCGGCGACATGCAAACCCGCGATGCGGCCCGAACGAACGCTCGCGGCAATCCGGTTGCTCGTTGTCCGACTCGCCAGCTGGCTCGTGGCCGCCAAATGAGTGCGCAGCCAGGCGGCATCGACCGCGTCGACGTCGACCACGAGTTCAAACACGGGCACGGCGCCGCCGTTCAACTCGCCACTCAGCCACGCGTTGCCCGCACTGCTCGCTATGCGGACGCGATCCGCAGAGAGATTCCAGCCATCGCTCGCGCGCACGAGATTCAGTCGGCCCGCGATGCGCAGGTCCGTGAACGCCGCGTGGCGCAGCCAGCTCAGGCGGACGCGTTCGCCGCCGAGATCGATCTTGAGTGCCCGTTCGTCACCGCTCACCCGCGCGTCCAGCCCATCGGTCGAGAATTCACCGGCGCGGGCGCGCAGTGACACGCCCCGCAGCGTGCCGCCCAGTAGCCATCGCTCCCCGGGCGGTCGCGACCGATCGAATTCGAACTGCACGTCGCGTGCGGTTCCGGTGGCGTCGATTTCGAGCAGCGGATCCAGCGCGGGCGCGGCGGGAACCAGCGCCGTCAGGGCTAAGAGGGAATCTGCCGGCAAGTCCGCCGCGGTGGCGCGAAAGCGCGCGCCGTCCGCGCGCCACTCGAGCGCCACGGAGGCGGGCGCCGCCGCGGTGCGATCGCGAGTGAAAACCAGGTCGTGCAAAGCGACACGGGTGGCGCTGTCGGTGCTGTCGAGGTCGGCGCGCGCGCGGATACGACGCCACTGGTACCGTCGACCGCTCGGGTAGGACCGGCGCCATGCGGCGTCATCGATCACCAGATCGGCGTCGGCGCTCGCAATACCGCCGTGACTGAAACGGAACGCAGCCTGCAGATCGGCAATACCCGTAACCGGGGCTTCCCCCCCGAGGACCAGCAATTCGGCCCACGGGCCGATCTCGAGCCGCTGGCCCGCTACCCGGGCGTTGCCGGCCAGCGATTCGCGCCGCGTCAGGTCGCCGTCGAGCCTGCCCGCGATGTAGAGCGAGCGGCCAAGGCGCTCGGGCAGGTAGAAATTCGCAGTCGCTGACAAGGAGTCGGCCGATCGCCGCAGCGAAGCCCGACTCACGCTGATCGCCACCGGTCCGCTGCCGGCGGCGATCGCGGGGAGGCGAATGGTGCCGGCCTCGACGTCGATGCGGCCATGCGGCGCTCGCGCCAGCCAGTCCAGCACGTCCTGCCGCAGCGCCAGGGGATCGGCGCTGCCGGCCGGCGTCGCATCCGCCCGTCCGGAACGCACCGCGCGAGCGAGCTGCGTGAGGTCGATGTCGGGTGCAATCAGCGCGACGCGCGAGATTTCGAGCTGGCCACGGCGAAAGCTTCCCCAGGAGTTGAATCCGATGACGAGGCGTTGCGCGCGCACGCGCACGCGCGTTCGCAGCGGCTCGCCCATCTCCACCTGTGTGAATATCGCCTCGGGGCCGCCCCAGCCCCAATGCAGTTCGACCGTGGCAAAGCGCAGGTCGAGCCCCGTGTACGCGCGCAGCACGCGCTCGATCGCGGCGCGCGTGTGCGGAACTCGTGCCAGCGCCGCCTGGTACGAGAGCGCGACAATCGCGAGGACCGCGACCGCCGCCGCCATGCCGGCCGCTGGACGGGAGAGGCGCTGCGCATGCATGTCGCTACATCACCACCACGTCGTACTGATCCGCGCCGTAGAGCGCCTCGGCCTGCAACCGGATCGGCGTACCGATCTCGGACTCGAGCTCCGCCATCGCGGCCGATTCCTCATCGAGCAGCCGCTCCACCACGTCCTGATGCGCCAGTATCAGCAGCTCCCGGCTCGCAAACTGCCGGCTCTGTCGCAGTATTTCCCGAAAGATATCCTGGCACACGGATTCCGCACTGCGCACGAATCCGCGCCCCTCGCACAACGGGCACGGCTCGCACAGCAGGTGTTCGAGGCTCTCGCGGCTGCGCTCGCGCGTCATCTCGATGAGCCCGAGCGGCGAGAGGCCCGTGATATGCGTACGCGCGCGGTCGCGCGCCAGTGCGGCCGCGAGCGTAGCGATCACCTGGGTGCGATGGCTCTCGTCCTGCATGTCGATGAGATCCAGGATGACGATGCCGCCGAGGTTACGCAGCCGCAGCTGCCGCGCGATCGCAACGGCTGCCTCGAGGTTGGTACGGAATATCGTGTCCTCGAGATTGCGATGCCCGACGAACGCGCCGGTGTTCACGTCGATGGTGGTCATGGCTTCCGTCTGATCGATCACCAGGCGGCCGCCCGACTTCAGCGGCACCTCGCGATCGAGCGCGCGGCGCAGCTCGTCCTCAATGCCATGCAGATCGAAGATCGGGCGCGGACCCGGGTAGAACTCGACCTGCGCAGCCGCCTCGGGCATGAACGCGCGCGCGAACTCGACCATTGACGCATGGGCCTCCTGCGAATCGACCAGTACGCGCTCGGCGCCGCGCACCAGCTCGTCCCGCAGTATCCGCAGCGGCAACGGCAGATCGCGGTGCACGGGTTCACCCGGTCCCGCCTGGGGCGCTTGCGAGCGTATGTGTTCCCACAGGCGGCCGAGGTACAGCAGGTCGGCGCGCAGCTGGTCGGCGGTCGCGCCGCGAGCGGCGGTGCGGATGACGTAGCCGCCGGCCGCGCCCGCTGGCAGCATGGAGCGGAGCAGGTCCCTGAGTCGCGCACGCTCGGGCTCGTCGGTGATGCGAGCCGAAACCCCGATGCCCTCGCCCCGCGGCATGTACACCAGGAAGTGCGCCGGAAACGCAATGAAGGTCGTCAGTCGCGCGCCCTTGCTGCCGATCGGGTCCTTCACGACCTGGACGAGCAGCTCGTCCCCGGCGCTCACCGCCTGGCGAATATCGTCCAGCCGCTCGTCACGCGTGCAACCCTCGCCTGCATGAGCGCCGGCGGCGATGTCGTCCACGTGCAGAAACGCGGTGCGCTCGAGCCCGACATCGAGAAACGCGGCCTGCATGCCGGGCATGACGCGCGCGACGCGCCCCAGGTAGACATTGCCGACGATGCCGCGACGGCTCGCGCGTTCGATGAATGCTTCCTCGACGATGTCGTTCTCGATGATCGCGGCGCGCGTCTCGCGGATCCCGACGTTGATGAGAATCTCGGTCGTCATGCGTGACTGCCGACCCAGTAAGGAATCCCGGCCGCGCGCAGCAACTGCGCCGTCTCGAACAGCGGCAGGCCCATCACCCCGGAGTAGCTGCCGCGGATCGCTGCGACGAATACGGCCGCAAAACCCTGGACCGCATAGCCACCCGCCTTGTCGAGCGGCTCGCGCGTGGCGCAGTACGCGGCACGCTCGGCGGCAGTTGTGGCGCGGAACCGCACCTCGGATTCGCTCAGCCGGGCGTCGACGCGGTCGCCTGTGACCAGCGCAACCGCGGATGTGACGGCGTGCGCCGCGCCCGACAGCAGCTCGAGCATCGCGGCAGCATCGTTGCGGTCGCGCGGCTTGCCGAGCACGCGCCCGCGCGCCACGACCACCGTATCCGCACCGAGCACGGCCAGACCGCGCGCCGCATCGAGGCGGGCAACGTGCAGCGCCTTTTCACGCGCCATCCGCAGCGCATAGTCCGGGGGCAATTCTCCGTCGCGCTGTGTCTCGTCGATCGCGGCCGGCACGACCAGGTGCGGCACGCCGATCTGGTGGAGCAGGTCGCGGCGGCGCGGTGAGGCCGAGGCAAGACACAGGACGGGATCGGCGGCGGACATGACGTCACTCACGATGGTAAGGGTGCCCGCTGATGACGCTGTGCGCACGGTAAAGTTGCTCGACCAGCAGGACTCTCACGAGCGCATGCGGAAAGGTCAGCCGCGAGAGTGACCAGCGCAGCTCGCAGCGTGCGTGCACTGCCGGCGCCAAGCCATCAGGCCCGCCGATCAGGAACGCGAGATCGCGCCCATCCTGCAGGCGCTCGCGCAGCCAGGTCACGAGTTCGAGTGTCGCGAACTCCCTCCCCTGCTCGTCGAGCGCAACGACGAACTCGTCCCGACCCAGCGATGCGAGCAGCCGGCGCCCCTCGTCCTGCACGGCGTCCTGGCTACGCGCGCCGCGCCGCGCCGTCGCCAAGTCCTCGATCTCGAGGCGATAGCCGGCCGGCATGCGCCGGCGAAATTCCTCGACACCGGCGGCTACCCAGGCGGGCGGGTGATCCCCGATGGCGATGATGCGCATGTGCACAGGAATTTGGTCCGGCTCGGGTCGCCGCGGGACCGCTCGGCCGGCGCTCAGCCCCGCGCGACCGAGCGGCGCTTCCGCGC
>JBAVOB010000161.1:0-3001 GCA_049691655.1 Steroidobacteraceae bacterium
CGATTGTAGCGGCGCGGCCCCCCGCAGCCACGCGGGGCGACGGCCCCCCGGGCCGGCGGAGCCCGCCTGCACGCAGTTCAAGCGCTCAGGGCCGAACTGGCGTCGCCGGAGTCCTGCGGAATGAGACGGGCGAACGCTGCGCCGCCCTGCACCTGCTGGGCGAGCAGCGCCAGCAACTCATCGGCGCTGCACGGTTCTCCGAAGAGCCGTCCCTGCCCGTAGTGACAGCGGTGCTCGCGCAGGAACTCCAGGTGACGGGAGGATTCCACTCCCTCGGCGACGACCTCCATGCCGAGGCTGCGCCCCATCTCGATGATGGTGCGCACGATGGTCGCGTCGTCGGCATCAACGCCGATGTCGCGTACGAAGGACTGGTCCACCTTCAGGGTGCCGATGGGGAATTGCTTGAGCGCCGACAGCGAGGAGTAACCGGTGCCGAAATCGTCGATCGACAGGTGTAGCCCCAGCGCGTAGAGCTCACCGAGCAGGCCGACCGTGCGCTTGGGGTCGGCCATCAGCGTCGTCTCGGTGATCTCGAGCTCGAAACAGGTGGGCGAGACGCCGTGCTCGCGAAACACGGAACGGCAGCGCAACAGGAAGCTCGCCTGGCGCAGCTGCTTCAGCGACAGGTTGAGGGATATGCGGCCCGGGTTCGGCACGTCCCTCTGCATGCGCGCGTAGTCGAGACACACGCGGTTCAGCACCCATTCGCCCATCTCCAGAATCAGGTTGGTCTCTTCGGCGAGCGGGATGAACTGCGATGGCGGGATGTCTCCGAACCCCGGCAGACTCCAGCGCAGCAGCGCTTCCGCGCCGACGATGCGGCCGTCGCGCAGATCCACTTTCGGCTGGTAGTGCACGACCAGCTCGTCGCGTTCGATCGCGCGGCGCAGCTTGCTCTTCAGCATCAGGCGCTCGACCGCTTCGGCATTCATCTCCGGCGCGTAGAAGGCGAAGGTGTTGCCGCCATTCTGCTTGGCGTAATACATCGCGGCGTCGGCGTTGCGGATCAGGTCGATCACGTTCTCCGCATCGTGCGGGCAGAAGGCGACGCCGACGCTCGAGGTGAGAAACACTTCCTGCTCGTGCAGCTGGAAGGCCTTGCTCAGTTCCCCGAGCACCATGCGTGTCAGCTGGCTGATCGGCCCGCGGTTGTCGCTCGCGCCCGGCAGCGCGTCGATGAATATCGCGAACTCATCGCCCGCGAGCCGGCCGAGCACCGCATCCTTCGGCAGCGCGCGCGTCAGCCGCTCGGTCAGGATCTCAAGCGTGCGGTCGCCGGCGGCGTGGCCGAAGGTGTCGTTCACTTCCTTGAAGTTGTCCAGGTCGAGGTACAGCAGCGCCACCGACGTCTGCGACCGCAGCGAGCGGGCGATCGCCTGCTGCAGCAGGTGCTGGAACTGCATGCGGTTCGGCACCTTGGTGAGCGCGTCGTAACGAGCGAGATAGCGGATGCGACGTTCCGCGCGCTTGCGCTCGGTGATGTCGCGCGCGACGAAGATCGTGCCCTGGAACTGCGGGTCGTCGCTGCTGATCGCCGAGCCGGCGAACGATACCGGGATGGTCTGCCCCTGGCGGGTGCGCACGACCGTCTCGCCGGTCGACTGCGAGGCAAGCGCCAGATCGAACTGTTCGCGCTCGCGATCGTCCAGGATCGAGGTGATCAACCGGCCGACCAGTTCCTCCTCGACGTAGCCGAGGAGCTTGCAGGCCGCGCGGTTGGCAATGCGGATCATGCCCTCGGGCGAGGTGACGAATACCGCATCGTTCATGCTCGAGAGCACGTTTGCCAGGTATCCGCGATGGATCATCGTCTGCCGCAGGTAGTGCCGCATGCGCTCGAGCGCCGCCTGCAGGTTGCCGATCTCGTCTTGACGTGCGACGTCGAACGGCCGCGAGAAATCTCCGCGGCCGATGCGGTCCACCGCCTTGCTGAGGGCATCGATCGGACCGGAGAGCCGGCGCCCCGCCCACCAAGCGAAGCCGATAGCCGCCGCGAGCGCCAGCGCGCAGACTGCGGCGCCCGCAGCCAGCACCTGCCACAGCCGATGCCGTGCGGCGACCCGCATGCGAGCAATGACGCCGGCGGTCGGGTCGGCCGACGCGCTGCGCAGCTCGAGTTCGAGTTCGCCGATCGTGCGCGGCGCCCGAATGCCGCCCGCGGCGATCAAGGCGCGAATCGGTTGCACCGTTCGCTGGACCGGCGGCGGTGGCGAGTCCCGGTCCGCAGCCACCGGCGGCCGTCGCCACTGCAGCAGCGCGTGCTCGGGCGTCGAACGCACGGTCAAGCTCAAGATAGTATCGTCGGCCCGGAACGTCGCAAACTCGCGCGCGAGGCCCTCGGAGTCCCTGGCGAGTACGAACGGCGCGGCGAGGTCGGCCGCGTGTCGCGCGATCGCCACGGCGCGGGCGCGCGATTCGGCGGCGGTCTGCTCGCGCACCTCCTGCGCGGCGACCACTGCGAGTCCGGCGGAATCGGCGTAATGTTGGTAGCTGGTGATCGCGACGAGCGCGAGGGCGCCAAGCAGGGTGCCGGCGACCGCGACCGCGAGGTATCTCGACTTCAGTCCGAGTGCAATCACAATGGCCTGTCGCTAGGCACGACCCGAGCGGATCGCACCTGCTCCCCTGTAGTTCTTCTGTCGCCCATATTAGCCTGCGTCGCGCCGTGACGGCCACGCGCGATTCGCGCCATTATGTCGCCAACTGCGGACGATCGCCTACAATCCCCGATCCGGCGCCCTTGAGGCCAAGGAATTACACTGGGATTTGACGAAAAAAGCGTCCCGCCGCCGCAGCTCGACGCCGAGCAACTGACCGGCCGCGCGCGCACTCATGTCATCGAGCTGCCCGAGCCTTGCGGCACGCTCCATCCGGCCGCCGCAGATGCGCTGGTGGCGATGCGCGCCGCGGCCGCCGACGCCGGCATCGATCTTGCGGTCGTCTCGAGCTTCCGCGATTTCCAGCGCCAGTCCGCGATCTGGAACGCGAAGTTCCGCGG
>JBAVOB010000162.1:0-3132 GCA_049691655.1 Steroidobacteraceae bacterium
CACGCCGCGCCCAGCAGCGGCGAACAGCCGTGCGATCGTCGGCGACCAGGCCCCTGCATGCAGGCTCAGGCGCCCCGCGGCCTGATGAACAGCGCCGCGAGCGCCGGCAGCAGCAGGATCGCGCCGAGCATGTTCACGAGGAACATGAAGGTGAGCATCACGCCGATGTCCGCCTGGAACTTCAGCGGCGAGAAAATCCAGGTGACGACGCCGATGGCGAGCGTGATACCGGTGAAGATGATGCTGGCGCCGGTCACTCGCATGGTGCGCTCGAACGAATCGTGAACCGACATTCCCTGGTGCAGGAATTCCTGCATGCGGCTCCAGAGATAGATGCCGTAGTCGACGCCGATTCCGGCGCCGAGCGCGACCATGGGAAGTGTCGAGACCTTGAGGCCGATGCCGACGATCGCCATCACGGCGTAGACCAGCACCGACACGAGCGCGAGCGGCAGCACCACGAGGATCGTGCCGAGGAGCGAGCGGAAAGTGATGAGGCACATCACGATCACCGCCGCGAACACCCCGCCGAGTATCCAGAACTCCTTCGCCTTGACCTCCTCGTTGGTGGCGGCCATCACGCCCACGTTGCCGGCCGCGAGCCGGAATTCCAGGCCCGCGGGCGTGTTCGTCGCGCGCCAGGCTTTTACCGCCGCGACGACCCGCTCGATCGTCTCGGCCTTATGGTCCTTGAGAAAGAGGTACACCGGCACCACGTTGCAGTCGGCATTCAGCAGCCCCGTGCTCGTCTCGATGTAGCGCGTCGACTGTGCAAGCTGGTTGGGATTGCGGGGAATGCTGCGCCAGTCGAGGCTCCCCTCGTTCCAGCCAGCAATCGCCACTTTCGCGACGAAGGGGAGCGAGACGACCTCCTGGACGCCGGCGACGTTCTGCATCGACCAGGAAAACCCGTCCACCGCGCTCATCAGCGTGTGACTGGTGCAGATCGATTCCTTCGCCTGCGCGATGACGGTGAGAATGTCCACGCCGATCGAGAACTTCTTCGTGATCACATCGCTGTCGCGGTTGTACCGCGACCCGGCGCGCAGTTCCGGCACGCCCGCGTGCGTGTCCCCGATCGGCGTCTCCCGGCCCTTCCACGCGCCGACCACGCCGAGCGCGATCGCGACCGCCAGGATCGCGAGCGCCGGTCCGCGCTCGGTGATGCGGGCGAGCTTCGCCCACAGCTCGCCGAGCAGTTTCTGGCGCCGCGCGACGCGATCGCGATAACCCGCGTCGAACTTTACGTACGAGACCAGCACCGGTAATAGCACCAGGTCCGTGAGAATCACGATCGCGACGCCGATGCTAGCGGTGATCGCCATCTCCCGAATCACCTGCACGGGGATCAGCAGGATCGTCACGAAACCGACCAGGTCGGCGAGCAGCGCCACAATCGCCGGCGCGAGCAGCAGGCGGAACGTGCGCCGCGCCGCTTCCATGCTGCCGAGGCCGGCGAAGGCGGCATCGCTTACGGCGCTGATCTTCTGCACGCCATGGCTCACCCCGATCGCGAAGATCAGGAAAGGCACCAGCAGTCCCAGCGGATCGATGCCGTATCCGAGCAGCACCAGCACGCCGAGCTGCCAGAGCACCGCGATGACCGAACAGCCGACCGGCACGAGCGCGACGCGGAACGACTGGCAGTACAGCCATACGAAGAAGAGTGTCAGCAGCAGCGTCACAGCCGCAAACACCACGACGGACAACGCGCCCTCAGCGATGTCGCCCACGACCTTGGCGAAGCCGATCATGTGAACGTCGACGCCTTTCTCGCTCCCTACAGCCGTCACCTCGATCGGGACACCCTGGATCCTGTCGCGCACGCGGCTCTCGAGTTCGCGCGCGATCCGGATCGGGTCGACGGGGTGACCCTGCGCATCCTGCTCGAGCACGATCGCCGACACGAGCGCGCCGGAGAAATCGTTGGCGACCAACCGGCCGACGATACCGGCCTTGAGAATGTTCTCGCGGACCTGCGCGAGCGCCTCCGGCGTGGCTACGAAATTCGCCGGGACGACGTTACCGGCCTCGATACCGTCCTCGACCACTTCCATATAGCGCACGTTTGGCGTGAACAGCGACTGCACGCGGCCGCGGTCGATGCCATCCATGACGATGACCTCGTCGGTCGCCTTCTTGAGCGCATCGAAGAAGGCGGGCTGGAACATGTTGCCGTCGCGCGCAATCAGGGCGATCAGCACCCGGTTCGCGCCGCGAAACTCCTCGACCTTCGGGTCGAGGTAGGTACGCATGTACTCGTGCTTGACGGGTAGCTGCTTGGTGAACGACGCGTCGATGCGCAGGCCGCGCTCGGCGACGGTCGCCAGGACGGCCGTGACGAGGAAAAATACGACGATGATGGCGACGCGGTGGCCGAAGATCAGGCGCTCGAGGCGCGCGGCGAGCGTCGTGTCGGTCATGGCGCCGGGCCCGATCCGATGTCGACGAGCCGCACCCCGCCTTCTCCGGCGACGACGACGCGGCTACCTTCGCCGGCCGCGACGGCGGCCAGCCCCTTGCGGTTGGGCTGCTGCTGCAGCGCAAACGTTTCACCTGCGTCGCGACTCACAAGCACGACGCCGGAGAGGCCGACGACGACGAGCGTTCCATCCGCGAGCCGCACGGCATCGGTCAGCATCGCCAGCGTGTGGCTGTCGAGCGGCTGCCACGTGCGTCCCGCGTCGCGGCTGCGGAACAGCCGACCGCGCAGGCCAAAGGCCAGTACCGACTCGGCGTCGAGGGCAAGCAGGCCGTAGAACGACCCCTCATACGGTGACGGCAGCTGTAGCCAGGTCGCGCCGCCGTCGTCCGAGCGATACAGGTGACCCGCCTCCGCCGCGATGTACAGGCGCTGGCCCACACGGGCGATACCATTGAGGTGATAGTCGGGCGCAGCCTCGCCGGCAGCCGCGGCGACCGGTGCCTTCGACGGTACGAGCGGCTGCGCGCCGAGCTTGCGTGCCGACCAGCCGACGCCGTCGCTGGTCGTGTAGACCGAGCCGTAGGCGCCCACGGCAATCGCGTGTCCGTCCGGGCCGCACGCGACATCGAGCAGCGGCTGCTGCGATTCAGGCCCGAAGTGCGCGCGCGTCCAGGTGGCGCCGCCGTCGGCCGTGGCGAGAATGATTT
>JBAVOB010000163.1:0-12328 GCA_049691655.1 Steroidobacteraceae bacterium
GCTCGCGGGTCTGCGGCATCGGCCCATCGGCCGCCGATACCACCAGGATCGCCCCGTCCATCTGCGCCGCCCCCGTGATCATGTTCTTCACGTAGTCGGCATGCCCGGGGCAATCCACGTGCGCGTATTGGCGCGCCTTCGACTGGTACTCCACGTGTGCCGTCGAGATCGTGATCCCGCGCGCCTTCTCCTCCGGCGCCTTGTCGATCTGGTCGTAGGCCATGAACGTGCCGCCGTAGGTCTCGGCCATCACCTTCGTCAGCGCCGCCGTCAGCGTCGTCTTGCCATGATCCACATGACCAATCGTGCCGACGTTCACGTGCGGCTTGGTGCGCTCGAATTTTTCCTTGGACATGGCTGCGAAGCTCCGGCGTGTGTTGCCAACTCGAGTGACTACTTCTTGATGATGCCTTCGGCGATGTTCGGCGGAACTTCCATGTACCGGGAGAATTCCATGGTAAAGGTTGCCCGGCCCTGGCTCATCGAGCGCACCGTGGTCGCGTAGCCGAACATCTCCGACAGCGGCACCTCGGCGGTGACGGTCTTGCCCGCCACCGTGTCTTCCATGCCCTGGATCTGGCCGCGGCGGCGATTCAGGTCGCCGATCACGTCGCCCATGTAATCCTCGGGCGTCACGACTTCAACCTTCATGATCGGCTCGAGAATCACGGGCCGCGCCCGGCGGAAACCGTCCTTGAAGCCAAAAATCGCCGCCATGCGGAACGAGATTTCATCCGAGTCGACGTCATGGTACGAGCCGTCGAACAGCGTGACTTTTACGTCGACGACCGGATAACCGGCGACCACGCCCGTCTCGCAGGCCTCGTCGATGCCCTTCTCGACCGCCGGGATGAACTCCCGCGGCACCGAGCCGCCGGTGATGCCGTTGACGAACTCGACACCCTTGCCCTGCGCGTTCGGCTCGATCTTGAGCCACACGTGACCGTATTGGCCACGCCCGCCGGATTGCTTGACGTGCTTGCCTTCGCTCTCGACCTTGGCGCGGATCGTCTCGCGATAGGCCACCTGGGGCTTGCCGACGCTCGCTTCGACCTTGAACTCGCGCTTCATGCGATCGACGATGATTTCGAGATGCAGTTCGCCCATCCCGGAGATGATCGTCTGGCCCGACTCCTCGTCGGTCGAGACGCGGAAGGAGGGGTCTTCCTTCGCGAGGCGCTGCAGCGCCACGCCCATCTTCTCCTGGTCGGCCTTGGTCTTCGGCTCGACCGCGACCGAGATGACGGGCACCGGGAACACCATCTTCTCGAGCGTGATCACCTTGTCGAGATCGCACAGCGTGTCGCCCGTGTAGACGTCCTTGAGCCCGACGGCCGCGGCGATGTCGCCCGCGCGCACCTCCTTGATCTCGTTGCGCTCGTTCGCGTGCATCTGCAGGAGGCGCCCAATACGCTCATTGCGGTCCTTGGTCGGCACGTACACGGTGTCGCCGGAGTTGAGCGTGCCGGAATACACGCGGAAGAACGTCAGGTTGCCGACGAACGGATCGGTGAGGATCTTAAACGCGAGTGCGGCGAACGGCTCATCGTCCTTGGCCTTGCGAGCGGCTGGATCGCCGTTTGGCGCCGTGCCTTTCACGTCGGGCATCTCGATGGGTGAAGGCATGTATTCGATGACCGCATCGAGCAGCGCCTGCACACCCTTGTTCTTGAACGCCGAACCGCACATGCACAGCACGATCTCATTCTTGACCGCACGCGCTTTCAGGCCGCGCTTGATCTCGTCCTCGCTGAGCGCGCCGCCCTCGAGGTACTTGTTGAGCAGCTCCTCATCGCCCTCGGCGGCCGCCTCGATCATGAGCGCGCGGTACTTCTCGGCCTCGGTCTGCATGTCCGGCGGAATCTCGCGAAACTCGAATTTCATCCCCTGGGTATCCGCATCCCAGTAGATCGCCCGCATCCGCACCAGGTCGATGACGCCCTCGAAATTCTCCTCGGCGCCGATCGGCAGCTGGATCGGCACGGGATTGCCGCGCAGCCGTGACTTGATCTGCTCCACGCAGCGGTGGAAGTTCGCGCCAGCGCGGTCCATCTTGTTGACGAACGCAATGCGCGGTACCGCGTAGCGATTCATCTGCCGCCAGACGGTCTCGGACTGCGGCTGCACGCCGGAGACAGCGCAGAACAGCGCCACGGCGCTGTCGAGCACGCGCAGCGACCTTTCCACCTCGATGGTGAAGTCGACGTGACCCGGCGTATCGATGATGTTGATGCGGTGCTCGTCGAAGCGCTTGTCCATGCCCTTCCAGAAGCACGTGGTCGCGGCGGATGTGATCGTGATGCCGCGCTCCTGCTCCTGTTCCATGTAGTCCATGATGGCCGCGCCGTCGTGGACCTCGCCGATCTTGTGCGAAACGCCCGTGTAGAAGAGGATGCGCTCGGTCGTCGTCGTCTTCCCGGCGTCGATGTGCGCCGAGATGCCGATGTTGCGATAACGTTCGATGGGCGTGTGGCGGGACATGGTGCTGTTACCTGGCGTGCCCGGGCTACCAGCGGTAGTGCGCGAACGCCTTGTTCGCCTCGGCCATGCGATGCGTGTCCTCGCGCTTGCGCACTGCGGCGCCGCGGTTTTCAGCCGCCTCCATCAGCTCGTGCGCGAGCCGAAATGCCATCGACTTCTCGGTGCGCGCGCGCGCGGCTTCGATCACCCAGCGCATCGCGAGTGTCTGGCGGCGCGTCGAGCGCACTTCGACGGGCACCTGATAGGTCGCGCCGCCGACGCGCCGCGACTTCACCTCGACGACCGGCTTCACGTTTTCGAGCGCTTGCGACAGCACCTCGAGCGCATCGCCACCGGCCTTGCCGGTTTTCTCGGTGATGCGGCCGATCGCGCCGTAGATCACGCGCTCCGCCGCCGACTTCTTGCCGCTCTTCATGATCACGTTCATGAACTTGGCCAGCATGTCGCTGTTGAATTTCGGGTCGGGCAGGATGTGCCGGACCGGCGCCTGGGATCTGCGGGACATGGTTGATTACCCCGATTATTTCTTCGGACGCTTGGCGCCGTACTTCGAGCGGCTCTGCTTGCGCTCGTTGACGCCCGCACAGTCGAGCGTGCCGCGCACTGTGTGGTAGCGCACGCCGGGCAGGTCCTTGACGCGGCCGCCCCGGATGAGCACCACCGAGTGCTCCTGGAGGTTGTGACCCTCGCCGCCGATGTACGAGCTCACCTCGTAGCCGTTCACCAGGCGCACACGCGCCACTTTGCGCAGCGCCGAGTTCGGCTTCTTCGGCGTGGTGGTGTAGACGCGCGTGCATACCCCGCGCTTCTGCGGCGCGGCGGCGAGCGCCGGGACCTTGGTCTTTTCGGCCCTGGTCCGCCGCGGCGACCGGATGAGCTGACCCGTGGTGGCCATTCAATCTCCAGAATATTGTGGCAAAAGCGGGGGCGTGCCCGGCCCGCGATGGCCCCCCGTCCACAACGCGAACCGCGACTGCAAGACACGCCGGGCCGCTTGGTAAGGCGGCCCGGCATCCTTGAAGTCGCTGTTTTTTCGGGCCGGACGTTAGAGGCCGGACCGAAGAAAGGCCGGCGATTCTAGGTTCCGCCCGGTGGCGAGTCAACTCGTTGGTGCAGCGCAACATGGCGCCGCGGGCTACCCCCGCGGCACCTGCTGCGGCCACCCGCTCGCCGGCTCAGCCGGCCGGCGCCGCCTCTTCTTCGCTGACGCTCGCATCCTCGACCTCGGCCACCCCGCCGCTGACGTCCATGAAGCTGCGCCGGTCGAGTGGGTCGGACTTGCGCCGGCGATGCTCGTGTGCGGCAAAACCGGTGCCCGCGGGGATCAGCCGGCCGACGATGACGTTCTCCTTGAGTCCTCGCAGATCGTCCTTCAGGCCGCGTACCGCAGCCTCGGTGAGCACCCGCGTGGTCTCCTGGAACGACGCCGCGGAAATGAAAGACTCGGTCGCGAGCGAGGCCTTGGTGATGCCGAGCAGCACCGGCTGCAGGCTGGCGCCCTGTTTGCCGCCTGCCTGCGCGCGGTCGTTGAGATCGAGCGCGCGCGAGCGATCGAGCTGTTCGCCGCGCAGGAGCCCGGTCTCGCCGGCATTCGACACCTCGGTCTTGCGCAGCATCTGCCGGATGATCACCTCGATGTGCTTGTCGTTGATCTTCACGCCCTGCAGGCGGTAGACGTCCTGGATCTCGCGCACGAGATAGTTGGCGAGCGCCTCGACCCCCTGCAAGCGCAGGATGTCGTGCGGGTTCGGCTCGCCATCCGCGATGACCTCGCCGCGTTCCACCTGCTCGCCTTCGAATACGTTGAGCTGCCGCCACTTCGGGATCAGCTCCTCGTACTTCTCGCCGTCCTCGCTGGTGAGGATCAGCCGCCGCTTGCCCTTGGTCTCCTTGCCAAAGCTCACCGTGCCGGAGCGTTCCGCGAGAATCGCCGGATCCTTCGGCTTGCGCGCTTCGAACAGGTCGGCAACGCGTGGCAAGCCGCCGGTAATGTCGCGGGTCTTGGAAGACTCCTGCGGGATGCGGGCGATCACGTCGCCGAGCGACACCTTCACGCCGTCCGTGAGCGACACCAGCGCGCCAGGCGGCAAGGTGTACACGGCCGGTATTTCAGTGTTCGCGAACGCAATCTCCTTGCCCTTGGCATTCAGTAGCTTGATCGTCGGGCGCAGATCCTTGCCACCGCGCTGCTTCGAGTCCAGCACCACCGTCGAGGAGAGACCCGTCACCTCGTCCACCTGCGTCGTGACCGTGAGGCCATCGACGAAGTCCTGGAACTTGATGAAGCCCGTCACTTCGGTGACGACCGGGTGCGTGTGCGGATCCCAGGTCGCGATGATCTGCCCGGCGGCGAGCCTGTCGCCTTCCTTCGCCGAGATCATGGCACCGTACGGAATCTTGTAACGCTCGCGCTCGCGGCCGAAGTCATCGACGATGCCGAGTTCGCCCGAGCGCGACACGGCGATCAGGTGGCCTTTCTCGTGCTGCACGGTCTTGACGTTGTGGAAGCGCAGCGTGCCCTTGTTGCGGATCTCTACGCTGCTCGCGGCTGCCGCCCGCGATGCCGCGCCGCCGATATGGAACGTGCGCATCGTGAGCTGCGTGCCCGGCTCGCCGATCGACTGCGCGGCAATCACGCCTACCGCTTCGCCAATGTTGATGACATGGCCGCGCGCGAGGTCACGCCCGTAGCACTTGCCGCACACCCCGTAACGCGTGGCACATGTGATCGGCGAGCGCACCAGCACCTGGTCGATCCCCTCGGCTTCGAGCAACCGCACGAGCTTCTCGTCGATCAGGGTACCGCCAGCGATGAGCACCGCATTCTTGCCGGGCTTGTGGATCGGCGTCGCGATGACGCGGCCGAGCACGCGCTCGCCGAGCCCCTCGACGACGTCGCCGCCTTCGACGAGCGGCGCCATGGTCAGGCCGTTGGTCGTGCCGCAATCGGGCTCGGTGACCACGAGATCCTGCGCTACGTCGACGAGGCGGCGCGTGAGATAACCCGAGTTCGCCGTCTTGAGCGCGGTGTCGGCGAGGCCCTTGCGCGCGCCGTGCGTCGAGATGAAGTACTGCAGGACGTTCAGGCCTTCGCGGAAGTTTGCCGTGATCGGCGTCTCGATGATCGAGCCGTCGGGCTTCGCCATCAGGCCGCGCATGCCGGCGAGCTGGCGGATCTGCGCCGCCGAGCCGCGCGCGCCCGAGTCGGCCATCATGAAGATGGAATTGAAGGACTTCTGCTTGACCTTCGGGCCGCGAGGCACGGCAACTTCCTCGTTCCCGAGCTTGTCCATCATGGCTTTCGCCACCTGGTCGTTGGCCCGCGACCAGATGTCGACGACCTTGTTGTAGCGTTCGCCATTGGTGACTAGACCAGAGGAATACTGGTCCTGGATCTCCTTCACCTCGCGATCGGCGGCCGAGACGATCTTGGTCTTCTGGTCCGGAATCACGATGTCGTCGATGCCGAAGGACACGCCCGCCCGCGTGGCGTACTGGAAGCCGGTGTACATCAGCTGGTCGGCGAAAATCACCGTCTCCTTGAGGCCGAGGGCGCGGTAGCACGCGTTGATCGTCCCGGAGATGATCTTCTTGGTCATGTCCTGGTTGATCAGATCGAACGACAAGCCCTTCGGCAGGATCTCCGAGAGCAGCGCCCGGCCGACGGTGGTCTTGACGAGGCGCACGCGCTCAGTGCGCACGCCGGCGGCGTCGATCGTCGTCTCCCGCAGGCGCACGCTGACCTTGGCGTGCAGGTCGACCTGGCGCGTCTCGTAGGCGCGATGCACTTCCTGCACGTCCGAGAAGAACATGCCTTCGCCGGCCGCGCCGATGCGCTCGCGGGTCATGTAATAGAGTCCGAGCACGACGTCCTGCGACGGTACGATGATCGGATCGCCGTTCGCGGGCGAGAGGATGTTGTTCGACGACATCATCAGCGCGCGCGCCTCGAGCTGCGCCTCGAGCGACAGCGGCACGTGAACGGCCATCTGGTCGCCGTCGAAGTCGGCGTTGAAAGCCGTGCAGACGAGCGGATGCAGCTGGATGGCTTTGCCCTCGATCAGCACGGGCTCGAAGGCCTGGATGCCGAGCCGGTGCAGCGTCGGTGCGCGGTTGAGCAGCACCGGATGCTCGCGGATCACTTCTTCGAGGATGTCCCACACTTCGGGGCCCTCGCGCTCCACCAGGCGCTTGGCTGCCTTGATGGTCGAGGCATCGCCCCGCAACTGCAGCTTCTGGAAGATGAACGGCTTGAACAGCTCGAGTGCCATCTTCTTCGGCAGGCCGCACTGATGCAGGCGCAGCGTCGGTCCCACCACGATGACCGAGCGGCCCGAGTAGTCGACGCGCTTGCCGAGCAGGTTCTGGCGGAACCGCCCCTGCTTGCCCTTGATCATGTCGGCGAGCGACTTGAGCGGGCGCTTGTTCGTGCCGGTGATCGCGCGGCCGCGGCGGCCGTTGTCGAGCAGCGCGTCCACCGCTTCCTGCAACATGCGCTTCTCGTTGCGCACGATGATGTCCGGCGCGTTCAGCTCGAGTAGCCGGCGCAGGCGATTGTTGCGGTTGATCACGCGGCGGTACAGGTCGTTCAGGTCCGAGGTCGCGAAGCGGCCGCCGTCGAGCGGCACCAGTGGCCGCAGATCCGGCGGCAGCACCGGCAACACCGTGAGCACCATCCACTCGGGCTTGTTGCCCGACTCGATGAACGACTCGATGAGCTTCAGGCGCTTCGACAGGCGCTTGAGCTTGGTCTCGGAGGTCGTGTTGCCCATGTCCTCGCGCACCTTGGCCAGCTCGGCCGCAAGGTCGATCGAGTGCAGCAGCTCGTAAACGGCCTCCGCGCCCATGCGCGCGTCGAACTCATCGCCATGCTCCTCGATCGCCTCGAGGTACATTTCGTCGGTGAGCAGCTGGCCGCGCTGCATCGGCGTCATGCCCGGATCGATGACGACGAAGGCCTCGAAGTAGAGCACGCGCTCGATCTCGCGCAGCGTCATGTCGAGCATCAGGCCGATGCGCGAGGGGAGCGACTTCAGGAACCAGATGTGGGCGGTCGGGCTCGCGAGCTCGATATGCCCCATGCGCTCGCGGCGCACTTTCGACTGTGTGACCTCGACGCCGCACTTCTCGCACACGACGCCGCGGTGCTTCAGCCGCTTGTACTTGCCGCACAGGCACTCGTAGTCCTTGACGGGACCGAAGATTTTCGCGCAGAACAGGCCATCCCGCTCCGGCTTGAACGTGCGGTAGTTGATGGTCTCCGGTTTCTTCACTTCGCCGTACGACCAGGCGCGGATCATCTCCGGCGAGGCGAGGCCGATCTTGATCGAGTCGAAGTGTTCGACCGGAGCGTGCTGCTTGAACAGCTTGAGTAGATCTTTCATGGCTGGAAAACTCCGATCGGTTAATCCTGCTCGAGTTCGACGTTGATGCTCAGCGAGCGGATTTCCTTTACGAGCACGTTGAAGGATTCCGGCATCCCCGCGTCCATCTGGTGATTGCCATCGACGATGTTCTTGTACATCTTCGTGCGGCCGTTCACGTCGTCCGACTTGACGGTCAACATTTCCTGCAGTGTGTACGCCGCGCCATAGGCCTCGAGCGCCCACACCTCCATTTCGCCGAAGCGCTGGCCGCCGAACTGCGCCTTGCCGCCGAGCGGCTGCTGCGTGACGAGCGAGTACGGGCCGGTCGAGCGCGCGTGCATCTTGTCATCGACGAGATGGTTGAGCTTCAGCATGTACATGTAGCCGACCGTCACCTGGCGCTCGAAGCGCTCGCCGGTACGGCCGTCATACAGGTGCGTCTGACCCGATTCGGGCAGGTCGGCGAGCCGCAGCAGGCCCTTGATCTCCTCCTCGCTCGCTCCATCGAACACCGGCGTCGCCATCGGGACGCCGTGCCGCAGGTTCTTCGCGAGACCGACGACCTCCTCATCCGTGAGGCTCGAGAGCTGCTCCTTCTGGCCGCCCGTATCGTTGTAGATGCGCTCCATGAAGGCCCGCAGCTCCGTAGTCGCGGCCTGCGCCTCGAGCATCCGGCCGATCTTGATCCCGACGCCCTTCGCCGCCCAGCCGAGGTGCGTCTCCAGCACCTGGCCGACGTTCATGCGCGACGGCACGCCGAGCGGATTGAGCACGATGTCGATCGGCGTGCCGTCCTCGAGGTACGGCATGTCTTCGACCGGAACGATCGTCGAGATGACGCCCTTGTTGCCGTGCCGGCCCGCCATCTTGTCGCCCGGCTGCACGCGGCGCTTCACCGCGAGATAGACCTTCACCATCTTGAGCACGCCCGGCGCGAGATCGTCGCCGGCCGTGATCTTGGCCTTCTTCTCATCGAAGCGCTTGTCGAACGCCTTGCGCTGCGCCTTGACGCGCTCGGACGCTGCCTCCAGCTGCGCATTGGCGTCCTCGTCCTCGAGGCGGATCTCGAACCACTCCTCACGCGGTACCGCGTCGAGGTAGTCAGCCGCAATCTTCGTGCCCTTCTTCAGGCGCTGCGGGCCACCCGCGGCCAGCTGGCCGAGTAGCGTGCCGCGCACGCGCGCGAACAGATCGTCCTCGAGGATGCGCTGCTGATCGCCGAAGTCCTTGCGCACGCGCTCGATTTCGGCTTTCTCGATCGCCAAGGCGCGCGAGTCCTTCTCGACGCCGTCGCGCGTGAACACGCGGACGTCGATCACGGTGCCGTCCATGCCCGGTGGCACGCGGAGCGAGGTGTCCTTCACGTCCGAAGCCTTCTCGCCGAAGATCGCGCGCAGGAGTTTCTCTTCAGGCGTCAGCTGGGTCTCGCCCTTCGGCGTCACCTTGCCGACGAGGATGTCGCCCGCCCGCACCTCTGCGCCGATGAACGCGATGCCTGCTTCGTCGAGCTTGGCGAGCGCCGCGTCACCCACGTTCGGAATGTCCGCCGTGATTTCCTCTGGTCCGAGCTTGGTGTCGCGCGCGACGCACGTGAGCTCCTCGATGTGAATCGTGGTGAAGCGATCCTCCTGGACCACCCGCTCCGAGATCAGGATCGAGTCCTCGAAGTTGTAGCCGTTCCACGGCATGAACGCGACCAGCAGGTTCTGGCCGAGCGCGAGCTCGCCAAGATCGGTCGACGGTCCGTCCGCGAGCACGTCCGCGCGGGCGATCCGGTCCCCGGCATTGACGAGCGGCCGCTGGTTGATGCACGTATTCTGGTTCGAGCGCGTGTACTTGGTCAGGTTGTAGATATCCACACCGGGCTCGCCGGCCAGCGTCTCGTCATCGTTCACCCGCACGACGATACGGCCTGCGTCGACGGAATCGACCAGGCCACCGCGGCTTGCCACCACCGTGACACCGGAATCGATCGCCACCGGGCGCTCCATGCCGGTGCCGACCAGCGGCACCTCCGAACGCAGGGTCGGCACCGCCTGGCGCTGCATGTTCGAACCCATGAGCGCGCGGTTGGCATCGTCGTGCTCGAGGAACGGAATGAGCGAGGCCGCCACCGACACGATCTGCTTCGGCGAGACGTCCATGTAATGGATGCGCTCGCGCTGCATCAGCGTGAACTCGTTCTGGAAGCGGCACGACACCAGGTCGTCGGTCAACTGCCCCCTGCCATCGAGCTTGGCATTCGCCTGCGCGATGGCGAACTCCCCCTCCTCGATGGCGGAGAGATAGTCGATCTTGCTGCTGACGCGGCCGTTCTCGACGCGCCGGTACGGCGTCTCGAGGAAGCCATACTGGTTGGTGCGGGCGTACACGGACAACGAATTGATGAGCCCGATGTTCGGACCTTCGGGCGTCTCGATCGGGCAGACACGGCCGTAGTGCGTCGGATGCACGTCGCGCACTTCGAACCCCGCCCGCTCGCGCGTGAGGCCGCCCGGGCCGAGCGCCGAGACGCGCCGCTTGTGGGTCACCTCGGACAGCGGGTTGTTCTGGTCCATGAACTGCGACAGCTGTGACGAGCCGAAGAATTCCTTCACCGCGGCCGCGACCGGCTTCGCGTTGATCATCTCCTGCGGCATCAGCGGCTCGCTCTCGGCGATCGTGAGGCGCTCCTTGACGGCGCGCTCCACCCGCACCAGTCCGACGCGGAAGGCGTTCTCCGCCATTTCGCCGACCGAGCGCACACGACGGTTGCCGAGGTGGTCGATGTCGTCCACGGTGCCGTTGCCGTTGCGGATGTCGATCAGCACGCGCAGGACGTCGATGATGTCCTCGCGCGAGAGCACGCCCGACCCGAGGATCTCCTTGCGGCCGACGCGACGATTGAACTTCATGCGGCCGACGCCGGAGATGTCATACCGTTCCTGGTTGAAGAACAGGTTGTTGAACAGGTTTTCGGCCGCATCCTTGGTCGGCGGCTCGCCCGGTCGCATCATGCGGTAAATCTCGACCAGCGCCTCGAGGCGTGTCTTGGTCGGATCGATGCGCAGCGTGTCCGAAATGTACGGCCCGCGGTCGAGATCGTTGACGTACAGCGTCTTGAGCGACTCGATTCCGGATTCAATGAGCTTCTCGACGCTTGCGGCCGTCAGCACCTCGTTCGCTTTCGCCAGCACTTCGCCGGTTTCGGTATTCACGACGTCGTGTGCCAGGATCTTGCCGTAGATGTAGTCACGCGGCACGGTGAGCTGGCGGACGCCGGCGTCCTCGAGCTCGCGCACGTGGCGCGCAGTGATGCGGCGGCCTTCCTCGACTACCACGTGGCTGCCGATACGGATCTCGAACGTGGCCGTCTCGCCGCGCAGGCGCTGCGGAACGAGTTCGAGCGCGATCTGGTCCTTACCGAGATAGAAGGTGTTTTTCTCGAAGAACGTGTCGAGCATCTCGGTCTCGTTCATGCCGAGTGCGCGCAGGATGATCGACACCGGGAGCTTGCGGCGTCGGTCGATGCGGGCGAACACGCAGTCCTTCGGATCGAACTCGAAATCGAGCCACGAACCGCGGTAGGGAATGATGCGCGCCGAGAACAGCAGCTTCCCGGAGCTGTGCGTCTTGCCGCGGTCATGGTCGAAGAACACGCCCGGGCTGCGATGCAGCTGCGAGACGATGACGCGCTCGGTGCCGTTCACGATGAAGGTGCCGTTGTCGGTCATCAGCGGCAACTCGCCGAGGTAGACTTCCTGCTCGCGCACGTCCTTGACCGGCTTTTTCGCGCCGGCCGCCTCCTTGTCGAGAACGATCAGGCGCACCTTCACCCGCAGCGGCGCGGCGTAGGTGAGGCCGCGCAACTGGCACTCCTTCACGTCGAACACCGGCTCGCCGAGCCGGTAGCTCACGTACTCGAGCGTCGCGTTGCCGGAGTAACTCGAGATCGGGAACACGCTCTTGAATGCCGCGTGCAACCCGAAGTCCTCGCGCTTCTCTTCGGCCGTCTGCGCCTGCAGGAAGTGCCGGTAAGAGTCGAGCTGGATCGCCAGCAGGTACGGCACTTCGAGGATGCCGGGCTGGCGACCAAAGTTCTTGCGGATGCGCTTTTTCTCGGTGAAGGAATAAGCCATCAGAATTACCTCGCTGGCCTCCGCGGAGGCGAACAGCTCATCGATTCCTCACGCTCGGACGGGATGTCCGGCGCGCAGGTTCATCATTCAATGTCGATCGCCCGAACGGACGCGGCCGCGCACCCAATCCGGCGGACCGGATTGCGGGCACGGCGCGAACCGGCTGAGCGGGCAGCGGCTGCCCGCTCGCTTGCGGCGCGGTGGCGATGCAGGACCTCATCGAGAGGTCTTACTTCACATCCACTTTGGCGCCGGCGTCCTCGAGCTTCTTCTTCATCACCTCGACGTCGGCCTTGGCAACTCCGTCCTTGACCAGCGCCGGCACGCCCTCCACGAGGTCCTTGGCTTCCTTCAGGCCGAGGC
>JBAVOB010000164.1:0-1811 GCA_049691655.1 Steroidobacteraceae bacterium
CGACGGGCCGGGCGCGCTGCGCCGCCAGTTGGCGAATCTGCCGCTTCCCGTCGAGTCCGCGGGTCCGCTATACGATGCCGGCGATATTGTCTGCGTCGACGATGCGCTCGAGGCAGCGCAGGGTGAACTGGCTGCGCTCGTCGCGGCGCTGCTCGGCCAGGACCTCTTTCCGGTGGTACTCGGCGGTGGACATGAGACCGCCTGGGGCTGCTACCAGGGCCTTGCGGCCGCGCTCGCCGGTACCGACGCGCTCGCGGGGCTCGGCATCGTCAACTTCGATGCGCATTTCGACCTGAGAGAACTACCAGCCCCGGGTCGCGGCACCTCGGGGACGCCGTTTCGCCAGATCGCGCTGGCCCGCCGCGCGCAGTCGCTCCCGTTTCACTACCTGTGCATCGGCGCGAGCCCGGCATCGAACACGTCTGCGTTGTTTACCGCGGCCCGCGAGCTCGGCGTGACGACCATCGCGGACAGCGAACTCATCTGGCCGAACTGGCTGCGCGTGCTAACCACACTCGATGCGTTCCTCGAGCGCTGCACGGCGCTCTATCTGACCGTGTGCCTCGACGCGTTTCCGGCCGCGGTGGCACCGGGCGTCAGCGCACCCGCTGCGCGCGGCATTCCGGTCGACTTCGCGTTTGCGATGCTCGAGCACCTGGTGGCGCGATCGCGGCTGCGCAACGGCGGCCGCAAGCTCGTACTGATGGACGTGGTCGAGCTCAATCCCCGCTATGACCGCGACGATGCGACGGCGCGACTGGCTGCACGCATCGTCCACGACGTCGTGCGACCGTTGCTCGGCCCCGCAGGGTAAAGGCACGACGGGGGGCGAAAGCGGGCGCCGGCATCGGCCCGCCTGTCCGTAATCCACCGAGAAGTGGCCCCGAGCCGGCCGCAGAAGCCGCTCCCGGCACCTGCTGGGGCTCGACCGCCTATTAGATAAGGAGTCTCCAGGCCCGCAGGCGCGGGGGCGGCGCCCGGAGTCGGCCCGGGGGCAAGCAAGGACCGGGCCACTCGCATTGACACCCCGGACCCCCCTAATCACAATACGCGGCTCATTTTTGCGGAGGGGTACCCAAGCGGCCAACGGGAGCAGACTGTAAATCTGCCGGCTTACGCCTTCGTAGGTTCGAATCCTACCCCCTCCACCAGTTCACACCTGGCGGCCGGGGCAGGTGGATTCACCCAGAGCGCGCGAGCGGGCAGATGCGGAGCGAGCTTCAAGGCTCGGGTCATCGGCGGGTGTAGTTCAATGGTAGAACCTCAGCCTTCCAAGCTGATGACGTGGGTTCGATTCCCACTACCCGCTCCAGTGCGTCGTCTGCCCACGTAGCTCAGTTGGTAGAGCACGTCCTTGGTAAGGACGAGGTCAGCGGTTCAATCCCGCTCGTGGGCTCCAGCATCGTGTTCCAGCTTCGCAGTTTGCTGAGCGAAGCAAGTTGAAAGGTCATCGCAGATGTCAAAAGAGAAATTCGAGCGCACCAAGCCGCACGTGAACGTCGGCACGATTGGTCACGTGGATCATGGCAAGACGACGCTGACGGCGGCGCTGACCAAGGTGATGGCCGAGACCTACGGCGGCACCTTCATGGCCTACGACCAGATCGACAAGGCGCCGGAGGAGAAGGCGCGCGGGATCACGATCTCGACGGCACACGTGGAGTACCAGTCGAAGGCGCGCCACTACGCGCACGTGGATTGCCCCGGGCATGCCGACTACGTGAAGAACATGATCACGGGGGCGGCGCAGATGGACGGGGCGATCCTGGTGGTATCGGCGGCCGATGGGCCGATGCCGCAGACCCGCGAGC
>JBAVOB010000165.1:0-12240 GCA_049691655.1 Steroidobacteraceae bacterium
CGCAAGGCGCTCGAGGAATTCGGGTACGATCGCCTGATCCAGACGGTGCGCGGGGCAGGGTATCGGTTCTCCACTCGCCCCGAGTAAGAGGACCGTGCCAGTGCCTGAATCGAGGGCGACGCTGCAAGCATGGGGGTTCGTAATCGGCAGGCTCCTGCTGGCGGCCGCCGTCGGTCTGTCGGTCGGGCTGTTCGTCGACGACGTCCAGACGGCGCTGCTGACGACGCTCGCGCTGTATCTCACCCTGCATCTCTATCACCTCTATCGCCTCGACTATTGGCTCAGGCACCGCAGCACCGCCGATCCGCCCGATGCCGGCGGCATATGGGGCGACGTCGTCGCGCGCGTCGTGCGACTGCACCGGCGCAAGAAGTTCCACAAGCAGCGGCTGATCGAGATTTTCCGCGAGCTGCGTCGTTCGACGGCATCGATGCCCGACGGGGTCATTACGCTTAACCGCGACGACGAGATCGTCTGGTTCAATCGGACCGCCGGGCGACTGCTTGGCCTCAGGCGCAAAGTCGATTTCGGCCTGCGGATTGAGAACCTCATCCGTCATCCCGACTTCTCACGCTACCTGGTCGGTGGGCAATACAGCGAGCCGGCCGTGATTCGGCCGGACGGCGCGGAGTCACGGTGGCTGTCGTTCCAGATCGTCCCCTTCGGCGATGCGCAGAAACTGATGTTCGTGCGCGACGTGACGCGCCAAAACCAACTCGACGAGATGCGCAAGGATTTCATCGCGAACGCCTCGCACGAGCTGCGCTCGCCGCTAACGGTCATCTCCGGCTATCTCGAGACATTGGCTGGCGACCCCAAGCTCGACACGCAGCTGCGCAGTCCGGTCGCCGAGATGCGGCGCCAGGCACAGCGCATGACAGCGATCATCGAGGACCTGCTCGAGCTCTCGCGCCTCGAAACCGAAGAAGGCGAGGTGAGCGGCGAGCCGCTCGACGTTGCGGCGCTGATCGCGCTGCTGCGCAAGGACCTGCTGGCGCGCCAGGAGCGGCCGCACGAGGTGCGCGTCAGCCTCGAATCGCAGGATGGCTTGGTGGGCGACGAGGGCCAGATCCATTCGGCCTTCGCGAACCTGGTGGACAACGCCGCGAAATACACCCCTCCCGACGGGACGATCACGATGCGCTGGTGGGTCGATGAGGATGGCGGGCATTTTTCCGTCACGGACACGGGTATCGGTATCACCGCCGAACACCTGCCGCGGCTGACCGAGCGTTTTTATCGCGTCGATCCGGGCCGTTCGCGCGCGACCGGGGGTTCAGGGCTCGGGCTCGCAATCGTCAAGCATGTGCTGCAGCGGCACGGCGGTCGACTGCACATTGCGAGTGTCGAGGGGCAGGGGAGCACGTTCAGCTGCCATTTTCCGCGCCGGCGCATCGTCGCCGGAACCGTGCCGCATTCCGCATTGCGCGTCAGCGCCTGATGTGCCGCGCGTGCGTTCCGGTATGATCTTATGTGACGCGGCCTGGTGGCCGCTGCGGGTGTCCAATGGAAAAGGCTGACCTCTCTCATCATATCTCCAGGCGTTTCAACGAGGACCTCGAACGCGTCCGCGGCAAGGTGCTGTCGATGGGTGGCTTCGTCGAGCAGCAACTGTCGAAGTCCGTCACGGCCCTCGTCGATGGCGACAGCACGCTGGGCGAATCGGTCGCGCACAGTGACTACCAGGTCAACAGCATGGAGGTCTCGATCGACGAGGAATGTTCGCGGATTCTCGCGACGCGCGCTCCCACTGCGGGCGACCTGCGCGTCATCGTCGCGATCATCAAGGCGATCACCGACCTCGAGCGGATAGGCGACGAATGCGAGAAGATCGGCTTCATCGCCTCGCGGCTCGCGACACAGGAGCGTCCGGCGGACAAGTATCGCGAGATCAAGCATCTCGGCCGGTTCGTCCAGGTCATGGTCCACGATTCCCTGGATGCGTTCGCGCGGATGGATGCCGAAACAGCTCTGCGCGTCGCGCGCGAGGATCGCCTCGTCGACGAGGAGTACGAGGCCATCCAGCGCCAGTGCATCACGTTCATGATGGAAGACCCGCGCTCGATCCGGCGCGCGCTCGACCTGATGTGGATCGTCAGGGCGCTCGAGCGCATCGGCGATCACGCGAAGAACATATGTGAGTACGTGATCTACATGGTGCACGGGAAGGACGTGCGACATACGCGTCTCGAAGACGTCGAAGCCGAGCTACGGCCGCCGGCCGCTGGGTCGAATTGACCCGGCGGCACGCAGGATCGCGCGGAAGACGCTAAGCAGGTCGAGAAATATCTGTTAAATTCCTGATTCTTCACGCGTTATTAATCTGATTTTCGCGGAACTGTCACAGTCGCGCCCGATGCTCACCGCAGTCGCAGCTGCTTGCGGGAGGGAGTCGTGCCGGCCAGCCAGGGCATCGTGCCGATCGGATCGGCGCCATCGGTGTGCTATCACGTACGCAGCGCGTTCATCTCCGACGTTCACCTCGGTACGCGCGGTTGCCGCGCCGACCTGCTGCTCGACTTTCTACGCGCGGTCCGGATGGACCAGCTGGTGCTGGTCGGCGACATCATCGATCTGTGGAGCTTGCGCCGCAGTTTCTACTGGCCGAGCGCGCACAACGACGTCATGCGGGCGATCCTTGCGAAGGCGCGCGAAGGCACGCGCGTCATCTACGTGCCCGGCAACCACGACCATGAGTTCCGTGAATTCGCCGGTGCGACGCTCGGCCAGCTCGAAATCCGGCGCGATCTGATCCACGATGCTGCGGACGGCCGGCGCTGGCTCGTGTTGCATGGCGACGAATTCGACGGCGTCGTCCAGTGCAGCCCATGGCTCGCCGCGATCGGCTCCCGTGCCTACGACTGGACGCTCGAACTGAACCGGCATTTCAACGGCATTCGCCGCTGGTTCGGCTGCTCGTACTGGTCCCTTGCCGGTTACCTGAAGCATCGCGTGGGTAACGCGATGCGCTATATCCGCAGTTTCGAACAGGCCGTCACACACGAAGCGCGGCGTCGCGGCGTCGACGGCGTCATCTGTGGTCACATCCACCGTGCCGCGGTCCATGAACAGGACGGACTGACGTACTGCAACGATGGCGACTGGGTCGAGAGCTGTTCCGCCCTGGTCGAGGATCGCAGCGGCTCGATGACGCTGTGGAACTGGGCTGAGATGCGCACCGAGTGCGCGCCGCAGGCGCGGGCGGAGGTCGTCGGCGAAGCGGCGTAATGGCCGGCCCAACGGGTGGCGTCATCACCTTGCAACACTTGGCGGATATTATTTCCATCAAGGACTTACAGCGAGGTCGTAATGCGGATTCTGATGGTGTCCGACGTCTATTTCCCGCGCGTCAACGGCGTGTCGACGTCGATCCGGACCTACCGCGAGGACCTCGAGCGGCTCGGCCATCACTGTACGCTGGTCGCGCCAGAGTATCCGGGAGGACACGCAAGCGATGATTTGCGCATCCTCCGCGTGGCATCGCGTCGTGTCCCGCGCGATCCGGAAGACCGGATAATGCGCCGCCGTGCGTTGCAGAAGCTCCTGCCACGGCTCGCCGCCGAACGCTTCGACCTGGTGCACGTCCAGACGCCTTTCGTCGCGCATTACGCCGCTATTGAGCTCGCGCGAGCGCTGCGGCTGCCGGTCGTGGAGTCCTACCACACCTACTTTGAACATTATCTGCATCACTACGTGCCGGCGCTGCCTTCGGCCTGGCTCAGGTACCTGGCACGGCGCTTCACGGTCTCGCAATGCGGCCAGGTTGATGTGGTGATTTCGCCGTCGCGGCAGATGGCGGACGCACTGCGCGCCTACGGGGTTGCCACTCGCATCGAGGTGCTGCCGACCGGCCTCGATCCGATACGTTTCGCGCCGGCGGTTGGCGCGAGATTCCGCGCCAGGCACGGCATCGGCGCGCATCGCCCGCTGCTGCTGTTCGTGGGCCGTGTCGCATTCGAGAAGAACATCGATTTTCTGATTCGATTGATGCCGGCGCTGAGCCAGCGCGTCCCGGAGGTGCTGCTGTTGATCGCCGGCGAGGGGCCTGCGCGAACGCACTGTGAGGCGCTCGTGCGCAAACTCCGCATCGAGGAGCAGGTGCAGTTCGTCGGCTACATGAATCGTAATAGCGAACTGCTCGACTGCTACCGCGCCGCCGATGCATTCGTGTTCGCATCGCGAACCGAAACACAGGGACTCGTGCTGCTCGAAGCGATGGCGCAGGGAACGCCTGTCGTCTCGACCGCCGTGATGGGCACGGTCGACGTGCTGCGTGATGCGCAGGGCGCCATCGTCGTGCCGGAAGAGCCGGAGGTCTACGTTGCGGCGCTCGCCGATCTGCTGTCCGATCCGCCCTGGCGGGCCGAGCTGTCAAGGCACGCGTTGCGCGACGCGGAACGCTGGTCTTCGCTCGCGATGGCGCAGAGGCTCGTTGCTCTTTATGAGTCCGTGACGCAGGTCCGCGAGGTCGCGAGTTCGTCACGCGCGGGACATTTTGCCGGCGCCGCGGAGAATCGGGCGGCATGAGCGTGACTGCCATGTTTCTCAGAGCCGACCGGGCAGAGCGCCGCTTGTGCATGTGGGCGAACGCCGCTGCCCGGCGGCACGGCATCCGCAGCATGTTCCGGGTCGTCAGCCGCCTCGGTGACGGCGTGATCTGGTACGCGCTGATCGTCCTGGTTCCGTTGCTGCGCGCGGAGCAGGGCCTCGTGATTGCGGTGCAGATGCTGGTCACCGGCGGTGCGGGACTGCTGCTGTACAAGCTGTTGAAGAACAACTTCGTCCGCGAGCGACCCTACGTCCGCCTGATCGGCATCGAGTGTGCGATGCCGCCGCTCGATCGCTACAGTTTCCCCTCGGGCCATACGCTGCATGCGGTGCTGTTCACGACGCTGGCCGTCACGCACGTGCCGCAGCTCGCGATCGTGCTGGTCACGTTTTCGGTGCTGGTCGCGATGTCGCGCGTCGTGTTGGGCCTGCACTACCCGACCGACGTGCTGGTGGGCGCGGCGCTGGGTGCCTTGCTCGCAGTCACGAGCAACGCGTTGTTCTTCTAGCGCTCGCCGCGGGCCGCGCCTGGCCCAAACGTAGGCGGTTCTCCGCGATTCTATTTCATACACAATCAGAGACTTACACGCGGGCAGGGACGGTGCAACGCCGTTGTAACAATCGCTCCATACAGTGCGCCCCATCACACCGGAGGTAACACTGTGAACAAGCGATTCCTGCTCTGCGCCGCTGCCGCGATTTCGATGGTTGCGACGACGCTGCCGGCGCAGGCCCAGGCGGCGCGCGACTACATCAGCATCGTCGGCTCCTCGACGGTCTATCCGTTCACGACCACGGTGGCCGAGCAGTTCGGTCGCCAGGGTCAGTTCAAGACTCCGAAGGTCGAGAGTACGGGCACGGGTGGCGGCATCAAGCTGTTCTGCATGGGCGTCGGCGTGCAGCACCCGGACATCGCGAATGCATCGCGCCGCATGAACGCCGGGGAATTCGACACCTGCGGCAAGAACGGCGTCAAGGACATCATCGAGGTCAAGATCGGCTTCGACGGCCTGACGATCGCCGCGAGCAAGCGCGGGGCGATGAGCGCCGTGATGCGCAAGCAGGTCTATCTCGCGCTGGCGAAGCAGATTCCGGACCCGGCGAACCCGACGACACTGATCAATAATCCGTATACGAAATGGAGCGACATCGACAAATCCCTCCCCAACGCAAAGATCGAAGTGCTCGGTCCGCCGCCGACCTCCGGCACACGCGATTCATTCGCCGAGCTGTTCATGGAGAACGGCTGCCGTACCTACCCCTGGATCAACACGCTGCGCGGGATGGATGAGAAGCGTTACAAGCGCATCTGCCAGACGATGCGCGAGGACGGCGGGTACATCGAGGCCGGCGAGAACGACAACCTGATCGTCCAGAAGCTCGAAGCAAGCACAACCGCGCTCGGCATCTTCGGCTACAGCTACCTGATGGCGAACCAGGACAAGCTCAAGGGCATCAAGATCGACGGCGTAGCGCCGACGTTCGAGACGGTCGCGTCAGGCGCGTACCCGGCGTCGCGACCGCTCTTCATTTACGTCAAGAAGGCGCACATCGGCGTCATCCCCGGCATCAAGGAGTTCGTGGGCGAGTATGTGAGCGACAAGGCGCTCGGCGCGGAGGGTTACCTCTCCGACAAGGGTCTTGTGCCGCTGCCGAAGGCGGACCTTGCGAAGACGCGTGACGCTGTCAAGAAACTCGCGACGTTCCACCCGTAATCGGGATGGCAACCAGAACCAGAACCGGAGCCGGGGAAGCAAACATGGTCAGGAAATCAATCGTATCGATCTCGGTCGCGGCGGCGGTCCTCTGCTCGGCAGCGGCGTCGGGTGCCCAGACGTCGCGTCGCGTCGCCGCGCCTGCGGTGACGACTGAGGACGTTGACGCGCTGAAGTCGCAGCTGCGCGCGCTGCAGGACCGGCTGGCGCAGCTCGAGCAGGCTCAGGCCGCGCAGGCCGGCCAGGTTGCCGAGGCGACCAAGATCGTCGCGGAACAGCAGAAGAGCACCGCAGAGCAGCAGGAATCGCTCGATCGCGCAATCGACAACCTGGCGCAGACGCGCGCGAACGTCGGCGAGTGGGTCGGTCGCTTCACGTGGAAGGGTGATCTGCGCTACCGGAATGAGAACATCGAACAGGAGTTCACGCGTGCCGATCGCAACCGGGATCGCATCCGTGCGCGGTTCGGCTTCGTCGCGAAGGTCAACGATACGGTTCGCACTGAGATACAGTTGACGACGACCGAAAACAACGATGCGCGATCGCCGAACCAGACGCTGACCGATGCGAATTCGCGCAAACCCGTCGGGCTCGATACCGCCTATGCGGAATGGGCGCCGAACGCGAGTTGGAAGTTGACGCTCGGCAAGATGCGCTACCCGTGGGTACGCACCTCGAGCTACTTCTATGACGGCGACATCAACCCGGAAGGTGTGGCAGTCAACTACCAGAAGGGCGTGACGGGTCTGTTCGCAAGCGCCTTTGTGACCCGGCTCGCCGAGCGCAATACCTCGCCCAACTTTGCGGACTCAAACATGTTCGGGGCCCAGGTCGGCTGGCGCGGCACCTTCGGCGATGGTGGGCGCTACACGCTGGCGGCCGGCTATTTCGATCACGGCGGTGTCGAAGGCTACAACGTTATCCAGAGCGGCGGCGCGGGCGGCTTCTTCGGTAACTCGACCACGACCAGCACGGCGATCTGCCGCGCCAGTATTTCGCCCTGCCTCGCGAACGATTTCAACATCGCTGAAGTGATCGGTGAAATGCAGTTCAACCTGGCGGGCCGCCCGCTGACGCTGTTCGCGGATCTTGCGCGCAACAGCGCTGCGGATTACCGACTGGTGTCGGCCAACCCGACGCAGAATATTCCCTCGGGTCTCGATAGTGCCTATGCGGCCGGGTTTACTTACGGCCGCGCCAGCAACCCTGGCACGTGGGAGTTCGGCTACATCTACCAGAAGGTCGAAAAGGACGCGCTGTTCGGCCAGTGGGTTGATTCGGATTTCGCGGCGGGCAATACGGACGGTGATGGCAGCGCGATCCGGTTCGCGTACGCGTTCGCCAAGAACTGGCGGTTGAATGCCACGTACATGATCAACAAGACGAACAACGATGTCGCGGCGGCGGTGACGTTCCCGACCGCGCAAAACGTTTTCGATCGTGATTACAAGCGCTTGCAGCTCGACTTGAACATGACATTCTAGTTATTGGATAGTACTCGAAAGACGCAAGCGACGGGGCGGTGCTCTTCAAGGGGCGCCGCCCTTTCGCGTCAGAATAGATCCTCGGAAACCAACGCCGGTTGATCCTGGCGCGACAACAGGGGACAGCTGCAGACATGACGCCGTCAGTACTGCTGGTCGCGTTGATCGCATTGTCGGTCGTCGCATTCTGGGTGGGGAAGAGCCGTTCGCTGTCGATCGTAGGCGGAACGCGCGGCGCGAGGAACCTGCACTCGCTTCCCGGGCATTACGGATTGCTGACGGCGCTCTGGTGCGGCCTGCCGGCGCTTGCCGTGCTCGTGAGCTGGATGGGGTTCCAGGACCAGATCCTGCTGCGTATCGCCACCTCGCATCTGCCGGCGCAAGTCCAGGCACTGCCGGCATCGGAATTCGGCCTGATGGTGAACGACATGCGCAACGTCATCGTTGGCAACGTCGCGGCATCGAGCGTATCGCCGGACACCGCTGCGGCAGCCGCCGAGTACCTGCGCCTGCGTGGCCTCGCGCGGCTCGCGCTCACGGCACTCGTTTTCGCCGTCGCGATCGTCTCGATCATCGTGGTGCGCAGCCGGATCCGGCCGGAGCTGCGCGCGAGAAACCATGTAGAGCGCGTGTCCGAGTGGCTGCTGTTCGCCAGTTCGCTGATTGCGGTGCTCACGACGATCGGCATCTTCCTGTCGGTGGTCGTCGAGTCGGTGCGCTTCTTCAGCGTCGTGCCGCTGCATGAATTTCTCTTCGGTCTCCAATGGAGCCCGCAGATGGCCATTCGCGCCGACCAGGTAGGCTCGTCCGGGGCTTTCGGGGCCGTGCCGCTGTTCACCGGTACGCTCTTGATCTCGGCGATCGCGCTGCTCGTGGCCGTGCCGCTCGGCCTGTTCTCGGCGATCTATCTCTCCGAGTACGCGAACGCGCGGGTCCGCCAGCTCGTCAAGCCCCTGCTCGAGGTGCTGGCCGGCGTTCCGACCGTCGTATACGGGTTCTTCGCAGTGATCACGGTCGGACCCGCGTTGCGTCGCTGGGGCGAGTCGATGGGCATGAACGTTGCCGGAGAGAGCGCGCTGTCCGCCGGCCTGGTCATGGGCATCATGATCATCCCCTTTGTATCCTCGCTCGCGGACGACATGATCACGGCCGTGCCCCAGAGCCTGCGTGACGGCGCGTATGCGCTCGGTGCGACCCGTTCCGAGACCATCAAGCAGGTCGTGCTGCGTGCTGCGTTGCCCGGAATCGTCGGCGGCGTGCTGCTCGCGGCGTCGCGGGCGATCGGTGAGACAATGATCGTCGTGATGGCCGCCGGGCTCGCCGCAAACCTGACCGCCAACCCGCTCGAGGCGGTGACGACCGTGACCGTGCAGATCGTGACGCTGCTGGTCGGCGACCAGGAGTTCAACAGCCCGAAGACGCTCGCGGCGTTTGCGCTCGGCCTGGTCCTGTTCCTGGTCACGCTGGCGTTGAACGTGATCGCGTTGTACGTCGTCAGGAAGTACCGTGAACAGTACGAGTGAGCAGCTGCCGGCCGCGCTGCGACGCACGCACGAGGAGACGCGGGCCATGGTCGCGCGCACGCTGCGGCGACGCTACCGCGCTGAGATGCGGTTCCGCGCCTATGGTTTCGCGGCGGTCACGAGCGGGATGCTCTTCGTCGTATTCCTGTTCGCGACGATCGGCGCGCAGGGCGCATCGGTGTTCCGGCAGTCTTACGTGGAGCTGCCGGTCTTCTTCGACCCCGAGATCATCGACCCCTCCGGCGCACGCAATCGCGACGAGCTGATCGCCGCGGACTTCCAGGCGCTGGCCAGGGCTGCGTTGCGCGCGAAGTTTCCCGAGGTCGAGGGGCACCAGAACCTTCGCGAGCTCTACGGCATCGTCAGCGGCGCCGCATCGACCCGCCTGCGCGACAGCGTGCTCGCTGATCCGGCGCTGATCGGGCAGCACCGCCCGATGACTCTGCTCGCGAGTTCGGTGACCGACGCGCTGGTGAAGGGCAAGGTACGTCGCGAGTCGAGCGAGGCGGAGCGGCGCCTCACGGACCAGCAGGTTGCGTGGATTGACCGCCTCGTGACGGACGGTGCGCTGAAGCTGCGCTTCAACGGCGAGTTCTTCACGAACGGGGATTCGCGCGATCCGGAACTGGCCGGCGTGCGAGGGGCGCTCGTCGGGTCGTTCCTGACGCTGCTGATCACTCTTGTGCTGTCGTTTCCGATGGGCATTGCCGCTGCCGTGTATCTCGAGGAGTTCGCGCCGAAGAATCGCATCACCGACGTCATAGAGGTCAACATCAACAACCTCGCCGCCGTGCCGTCGATCGTCTTCGGCTTGCTGGGTCTCGCGGTGTTCATCGGCTTCTTCGGCGTTCCGCGATCCGCCCCGCTGGTCGGCGGTCTCGTGCTGACGCTGCTGACATTGCCGACGATTATCATTGCATCGCGCGCCGCGCTGAAGGCGGTGCCGCCGTCGATCCGCGAGGCGGCTCTCGGCATGGGGGCGTCGCAGATCCAGATGGTCGGGCACCACGTCCTGCCGCTCGCGATCCCGGGGATGTTGACCGGGGCGATCATCGGCATGGCGCGCGCACTCGGCGAGAGCGCGCCGCTCCTGATGATCGGCATGGTCGCCTTCATCGTCGGCGTGCCGAAAGGAATCACCGATCCCGCGACCGTGCTGCCGGTGCAGGTATTCCTCTGGTCCGATCTGCCGGAGCGCGGCTTCGTCGAGCGCACCTCGGGCGCAATCATCGTGCTGCTGGCATTCCTGATAGTGATGAACGGGGCCGCAGTTGTTCTCCGCAACAGGTTTGAGAAACGCTGGTGAACTTTATGCACTCGATCCTCGAGAAGTCTCGCGCAGTCAGCGAGCCGGTTGCCCGGTCCGCTGCGACCAACGTGCCGCAGAGCAGTGCGCCGCTGCCCGCCGGGCACAAGACGATCGGCGTCGTCACGACCGAGAACCCGCTGTTCGTCTGCAGGGACGTCAACGTGTTCTACGGCGACAAGCACGCCATCAAGGACGTCAGCATCGACATCGCGCGCCAGCAGGTGCTCGCAATGATCGGCCCGTCGGGCTGCGGCAAGTCGACGTTCCTGCGATGCCTCAACCGGATGAACGACACGATTCCCTCGGCGCGCGTCACGGGCCTGATCGAACTCGACGGCGAGGACATTCACGACAAGCGCCGCGACGTCGTGCAGCTTCGCGCGCGCGTCGGCATGGTGTTCCAGAAGCCGAATCCCTTCCCGAAGTCCATCTACGAGAACGTCGCCTACGGTCCGCGCATCCACGGCCTCGCCGGCGATCGTGTCGAGCTCGACGAGATCGTCAACACGAGCCTGCGCCGCGCGGGACTCTGGGAGGAGGTCAAGGATCGGCTCGGTCAGCCCGGCACGAGCCTCTCCGGCGGTCAGCAGCAGCGCCTGTGCATCGCGCGGACGATCGCTGTGAATCCCGAGGTGATTCTGATGGACGAGCCGTGTTCCGCACTCGACCCGATCGCAACCGCCCGCATCGAAGACCTGATGGACGAGTTGCGCGAGAGTTATGCAATCGTCATCGTTACGCACTCGATGCAGCAGGCGGCCCGCGTGTCCCAGCGCACGGCCTACTTTCACCTCGGCGACCTCGTCGAGGTGGGTGCGACGGACAAGATCTTCACGAATCCGTCGCACAAGCTCACCGAGGATTACATCACCGGGCGATTCGGTTAGCCGGCTGCGGTGGCATGGCGGCGGCGGGACCCGTGGGCGTCGAAATAGAAGGGCACACGAGCCGCGCGTTCGACGGCGAACTCTCGTCGTTGCACCTGCGCGTCGTCGAGATGGGCGGGCTCGTGCTGCTGCAGGTCTCGGAAGCATCCGTCGCCTACACGGAATGGGACCACGCGGCGGCGCAGCGGGTGCTCGACCGCGAACGCGAGGTCGACGGCTACGACCGCGACATCGACGAGCGGGCGCTGAAGCTGATCGCGCGCCGCCAGCCCGTGGCGACCGATCTGCGTGCAATCATGTCGCTCGCGAAGATCGTCTCGGAGCTCGAGAGGGCGGGGGACGAGGCCAAGAAGATCGCCCTCACCGTCCTCGGCAGGGCCGGCCGCGTCGGCGACTGGCGGGGCTCCGCCACGGTGCGCGACGCGCTACACGTCGCGAGACTTGCGCTCGAGTTGACGCGCGGTGCCCTCGATTCGCTCGACCGGCTCGATACCGGTCTTGCGGCGCAGGTCATCCGCCGCGACCGCGATCTCGACGACGAATATCGGGCCGGCATGCGCCGCCTGCTGACGCGGGCGATGGAGGATGTGCGCTACGTCGGCGTCACGCTCAATGCCGCGTTCGTGCTGAAGTCGTTCGAGCGCATCGGCGATCACGCGCGCAACGTGGCACGGCTGATTACTGCGCTGAGCTAGTGTTGCGACGACTCCTGGTTCCGTTTCAACTTGACGGGAAGGTGGCGTCGATGGTTTTGCCGTTCGCAAGCTGGCAGAC
>JBAVOB010000166.1:0-10770 GCA_049691655.1 Steroidobacteraceae bacterium
GGGCGCCGGCGCCCTGCCCGCTCGCGGCGCGAGGGAGCGAGGCGCCGCGCAGATTGACCCAGAGCGCGGGTCGCAGCAGGCGCGGCGCGGCCAGTGTCGCATCCCGGGCGCGGCGGACGGCGACGTATTCCGCCTCGCCGATACCGGGGCGCACGTGAATATTGTGTGCGGCCTCGGCCGCCACCGAAGTCTCATGCATCGGCGGGCGCCCTCCCGGCGGGTAGTCGTGGCAGAGGAAAATGCGCGTCGCGGCCGGCAATGCCAGAATGTTCCGGACCGATCGGTACAGGTGTGCAGCGTCACCTCCCGGGAAATCGGTCCGCGCGGTGCCGAGATCCGGCGCAAACACGGTGTCGCCGACAAATGCCGCGTCGCCGACCACGTACGTGACGCTGTCCTCGGTATGCCCAGGTGTTGCGAGCACCCGAGCCGTGAGCTGACCAATCGGGAGACTGTCGCCGTCGCCGAACAGCCGGTCGAACTGGCGCCCATCTGCTATGAAGCCTGCGTCGAATCCCGGCGAACCCGCGAAGCGGGCCTGCACGCAGATAATTCCCCGGCCAATCCCGATCGGCGCGCCGAGCACCTCCCGCAGGTAAGCCGCGGCACTCAGGTGATCCGCATGCGCGTGCGTCTCGAGGATCCATTCGACTTTCAGCCGATGCAGGTCGAGCCACCGCAGAATGGCGTCGACCGATTCGGTGCTGGTGCGGACGCAACCGGGGCTGTAGTCGAGCACCGCGTCGATGATCGCCGTGCCGCTCCCCTCGCCCTGGTGCACGGCATGCGTAAACGTGCCGGTATCCTGGTGGAAGAACGACTCCACGAAAGGTGGGTCCGCAACCGATGCCATCATGGCCCATTTCCTCTCGACCGGATCACTGCCCCGGCCTCGGGAATACTACGCCGGTGACTGTGGATTTCACGAGCGCGAGCGGCGGCCTGCGGGGCCGGCGCCGGGTTGAATCCGCAGTGCCCAATCTTGGACAATGCCGGTTCCCGACAACGACTTCTGCCCACAACCGCGGAGAACAGATGCGACGGCTCGCCCGGGGTTCGCGCGGGATTTGGACAGCGGTGGCAACCGTCACCGTCGCGGCTTTGACGGCGATGCCGGTGCACGCGGCTCACTACACGCTGCTCAATGTGTCCTACGATGCAACGCGCGAGTTCTTCGAGGACTACAACCGGGCCTTCGCCGGTCACTGGCAGGCAACCACCGGTGACACGGTCAAGCTCAACCAGAGTCACGGAGGGTCGGGTAAGCAGGCGCGCTCGATCATCGAAGGCCTGCGGGCCGACGTCGCGACGCTGGCGCTCGCCTATGACATCGATGAGCTGGCGAAGCAGCGCCAGCTCATTCCCACGAACTGGCAGGAACGTCTGCCCTATCACAGCGCACCGTACACCTCGACGATCGTACTGCTGGTAAGGAAAGGTAACCCGAAGCGGATCGCCGACTGGGGTGATCTTGCACGGCCCGGTATCGCGGTAATCACGCCGAATCCCAAGACCTCCGGCGGCGCACGCTGGAACTATCTTGCCGCCTGGGCGTGGGCCGTGCGACAACCCGGCGGCAGCGACAAAGCGGCCGAAGCCTTCCTCAGGAAAGTGTTCGCCAACGTGCCGGTACTCGCGTCCGGTGCGCGCGGGGCGACGCTCGCCTTCGTCGAGCGCGGCATCGGCGACGTGCTGGTCGCCTGGGAAAGCGAGGCCTTGCTCGCCCGCCAAAAACTCGGGGCGGACAAGTTCGACATCGTCGTGCCGTCGATCAGCATCCTGGCAGAGCCGCCGGTGACCATCATTGACAGGGTTGTCGACAAGCGGGGCACGCGCGCGGTAGCCGAGGGCTACCTGAGATACCTCTATTCGCGGCAGGGCCAAGAGATCGCGGCGCAACATTTTTATCGCCCGCGGGATCGCGAGGTTGCCGCAAGGTACGCTGCGCAGTTCCCCGCGGTGACGCTCGTAACGATCGACGGGATGTTCGGCGGCTGGGCCCGGGCACAGGCGACGCACTTCGCCGAGGGCGGCAGTTTCGACAGGATTTACGGTCTCTAGCGGTCAACGACGGACGGGGGCCTGAAGCACCCGCGCGTCCGCGCTTGGGCCAAGTACGCAGTATTCCTGATCCGAACGCTGCCGCGCTTGCCTAGAGTTTTTGTTAGAACTGGCTTAGAGGGAGGGCACGGGGTTCATGAATCGCGTTGCTGCAATTTGTCTGGCCGTCGTCGCGGCCACTACTCTCTCCACGGGCTGCTCGCGCGGCCATTCGGTCAGTCAGTCCGGCGAATCGCCGTCGGCGGCAGACACCGGCGGATCGGCAGCCGGCGACTTCGGTCCGCCACAGGGCGAGCCAATTCATGCCGTTCTCACCAAGCCGCCCGAGGTGCCGCCTCCGATCACGCGCAACTACCCCGCCAAGGTGATCGTCGAACTCGAGGTGCGCGAGCTCGAGCTGCCGATTTCCGAAGGCGTTACCTATACGTTCTGGACTTTCGGCGGCACGGTGCCGGGGAGGTTCATCCGCGTCCGCCAGGGCGACACCGTGGAATTCCATCTGAAGAACTATCCCGACGACAAGATGCCGCACAACATCGACCTGCATGCCGTCACCGGGCCGGGAGGCGGTGCGGCGTCGAGCTTCACGGCGCCCGGCCATGAATCGCAGTTCACCTTCAAGGCGCTGAACCGCGGACTCTACGTGTATCACTGCGCTACGGCGCCCGTCGGCATGCATGTGGCGAACGGGATGTACGGGCTCATCCTCGTCGAACCGCCCGAGGGGCTGACCAAGGTCGATCGCGAGTACTACGTGATGCAGGGCGATTTCTATACGGTCGGCAAGTACCGAGCCAAGGGCTTGCAGCCGTTCGATATGCAGAAGGCAATCGAGGAAAACGCCACCTACGTGCTCTTCAATGGTTCCGAAGGCGCGCTGGTCGGTGACAAGGCCCTCGAGGTGAACGTCGGCGAGACGGTGCGACTGTTCGTCGGCAATGGCGGCCCGAATCTCGTCTCGAGCTTTCACGTGATCGGCGAGATCTTCGACAAGGTCTATGCCGAGGGTGGATCGCGCTACCAGGAGAACGTGCAGACGACGCTCGTGCCGGCGGGCGGCTCGGCGATCGTGGAATTCCATACCGAGGTGCCCGGTACGTTCATCATCGTGGATCACTCGATCCTGCGCGCCTTCAACAAAGGCGCGCTCGGCATGCTCAAGGTGGAGGGACCGCAGAACAAGGCTATCTACTCGGGCAAGGAAGTGGATGCGGTGTACCTCGGCGACAAGGCCGCGACCGGCGGAGCGGTCGCGGCCGCAACGCAGGCCGCCGTGACCGGCGCTCTCACCAAGGAGCAGCAGATCAAGGCCGGTGAAGCGCTGTTCAATGGCACCTGTTCCGTCTGCCACCAGCCGAATGGCCAGGGGCTGCCGAACGTGTTTCCGCCACTGGCAAGATCGGACTTCCTGGTCGCGAACAAGTTGCGCGCAGCTCACATCGCGTTGAACGGACTGCAGGGACCGGTGACCGTGAACGGCAACACGTTCAACTCGGTGATGCCGCCCATGAGCCAGCTGAACGACGATGAGATTGCAAACATCCTCACGTACGTACTGAACAGCTGGGGCAACTCCAGCGGGCGCGTAACGACCGAGGAAGTGGCGAAGGTGCGGGCCGAGTCCGCGGCGCAGCGACCGGCTGGTGCCGCGCGTTGAATGCAGGCCAGCGTCGGGTGATGACTGGTGCGCGCGCATCATCGTGGCTCAGGGCCGCGGCGATCGCGTGTCCTGCGGCGGTCATGGCGAGCGGCACTGCGGCACAGGCGGTCCGCGGCGTTCAGGGGCGCTTCATCACCGTGCCCGCGGGCGAATTCCGCAGTGTCCTGCCTGCCGCGGGTCTGGGTGGAGCCAGGCTGGTGCGCATCGAGCCGTTCGAGATCGCCGAGACGCCCGTTACCAACGCGCAGTTCCTCGGGTTCGTTCGCGCCGACGGCGAGTGGAGCCGCGACCGGATCGCGCCGATCTTCGCGGATCGCGAATATCTCGCCCACTGGTCGCGGCCCGGCGAGCTCGGTGCGGCCGCTCAGCCGGACCAACCCGTCACAAACGTGAGCTGGTTTGCCGCAAGCGCTTATTGCGAGGCGGTGGGCGCGAGGTTGCCCACGTGGGACGAGTACGAGTACCTGCTTGCCGCCGACGAGACGTCGCGCGATGCACGCGCCGACCCGGCGTGGCGCGAGCGCATGCTCGCCTGGTACTCGCGTCCCTCCACCGGCGCGCTTGCACCCGTCGGCAAGACGCCGGCAAACGTCTACGGCGTACGCGACCTGCACGGACTGGTCTGGGAATGGGTTCTCGATTTCAACGCACTGCTCCTGTCCGGCGATAATCGCGAACAGGGCGATCCTGACCGCCTGAAGTTCTGCGGTGCCGGGGCACTGGCGGTGGTCGACCGCGAGAACTACCCGATCCTGATGCGCCTCGCGCTGCTCTCCTCGCTCGAGGCGGCGCATACCACACGCAATCTCGGATTCCGCTGTGCACGCGACTCGCGTGGAGGCTCAGGTCAATGAACGATCGGCGGTTCCTGACGCGGCCACTCGCTGCAGCGACGGTCGCAGCATTGCTCGCCTGCGCCGGATTCGCCGCGCCGACGGGCTCCCCTGCCCCCGCCGCTGCAGGCGGTGTCACGCGCCTGCCGCGCGAGTCCATCCTGCAGCTGCACGCGACGCTCGTCGATCAATCGGGCCGCGCATTTGCGCTTGCGACACGCGCCGGACGCCCGCAGCTCGTCACCATGTTCTACACGCACTGTCAGGCCGTCTGCCCGATGATCGTGGATACGATCCGGCTTATTGAGAATGTCCTGCCTGGCGCAGAACGCATGCGCCTGCAGGTGCTCATGGTGAGCCTTGACTCGCAGCGCGATACCGTTCCCGCCCTCGCGGATTTCGCACGGGCGCACCGCCTCGATGTCACCCGCTGGACCGTGGCGCGTGCCGACGGCAGCGCAGTGCGCACGCTGGCCGCACTGCTCGGCGTTCGCTACCGCACCATCGGCGGCCGGGACTTCAGCCATACCGCGGCGATCGTCCTGCTCGACTCCGATGGCCGAATCATCGCGCGCACCGAGCGGATCGGTGCACTCGATCCCGATTTCATGACCGCGCTGCGCCGCACCCTGGGGGAAAAGACTTGAGACTCCTCGTCGCGGTTATCCTGATCGCGGCGCAGGGCGCCCAGGCTGCCGATGCGCCGGCGCCGGTTATCAGTGCCACGCGGTGGCTGCTCGACGGCCAACCCATCGCCGAGCTGCGTCTGCGCGATGAATCGGTGAGCGACGATGCGTTCGCTCGCACAGCGGACGCGCTGACGCTGCGGACACGGCTCGGGTGGAAGACCGCGAGCTGGAACGGTTGGTCGGCGCTGCTGGAAGGCGAGGATCTGCGGTCCTTGACGGATCACTACAATTCCACGCGCAACGGACGCACGACCTATCCCGTCGTCAGCGACCCGGAAGGCGCCGAACTCAACCGCGCTTCGATCTCGTACGCCACGAAAACCTTCGAGGCGACGGTCGGCCGCCAACGCATTCAGCGCGACAACGAGCGCCACTTCGGCGCGAGCGGATGGCGTCAGCGCGAACAGACATTCGATGCTGTCGGCTTCAGCTGCAGTCCCGACGAGCGCACGAAGCTGCGCTATTCGTGGGTCGATGGCGTTCGACGCGTCAATGGCACTCGCGTCGATCTCGATGCGCACCTGCTCAACGCCTCCCGGAAACTGCCAGTCGGCGAAGGCGTCGCCTACGCCTATCTCATACGCAACCAGGACACGCCGACCGCTTCGACGCGCACGCTCGGCGCGCGCTGGCTCGGCGATCGAGCGATTGCCAAGACGGTAAAGTTCAGCTGGGCACTCGAGTACGCGGACCAGCACCCCTACCAAGGCGGGGCCGCTGTCAATTCCGCGGACTACTGGTTCGCCGAGGCCGCTCTGAGTTCGCGCGGTCACACGCTCAAGGCGGGCAGCGAACGCCTGGGCGGCAGCGGGCAATTCGGGTTCACGACGCCGTATGCGACGCTGCATGCGTTCGACGGCTGGGACGACAAATTTCTCACGACGCCGCGGGATGGCCTGCGGGATTGGTACATCGCGGTGAATGGACCGCTCGCCCGCACCAAGTACGTGTTAGCCGTCCACCGCTTCGAGGCCGATCATGGCAGCGCACACTATGGAAACGAACTCGACGCCTCGGTCTCACTGCCTTTCGCGCGGCATTACACGGCACTCGCCAAGTGGGCTCGCTACGACGCCGACCGGTTCGCCGCCGACACGAACAAGCTCTGGATCTCGATCGAAGCCCGGCTTTGACGCCCGCAGGCGTCGCGCAGGTCAGCTGTTGTGCTGCGTCAGCAGCCGCACCAGGTACCCGCCCGACTTCTCGTCGCGCTCGAGCGCGAACAACTGGCGGTCGCGGCCATCCTCGAGCAGCTCGCTGAAGGAATCGAACCCGTAGTAGGATTCGTTGAAGCCAGGCATGCGCCGTTTCAGCGCCTGCTTGATCATCGAGCCCCAGATCTTCTCCTCCGAACCGCGCTCGCCGATGAGCGCCCCGAGAGTCTCGATCACGACGTCCATCGCCTCCTGCTTGCGATCCGATTCCTTCGAGGGCGCGGCCTGCGGCGCTTCCGCCGCGGGTTTGCCCGCCGCACGACGCGGGGTACGGCGCGCGGCCTTGCGCTCGCGTACCAGGTCGTCGTAGTAGATGAACTCGTCGCAGTTCGCGATCAGCAGGTCCGAAGTGGAGTTCTTCACGCCGACGCCGATCACCAGCTTCGCGTTTTCGCGCAACTTGCTCACCAGGGGCGAAAAATCCGAGTCGCCGCTGATAATGACGAACGCGTCGACGTGGGATTTCGTGTAACAGAGATCGAGTGCATCCACGACCATGCGGATATCGGCGGAATTCTTGCCGGACTGGCGTACGTGCGGAATTTCGATGAGCTCGAACGAGGCTTCGTGCATCGCCGCCTTGAATTCCTTGTAGCGTTCCCAGTCGCAATAGGCTTTCTTGACGACGATGCTGCCCTTCAGCAGCAGCCGCTCGAGCACCCTGCGTATGTCGAAGCGGTCATACTTGGCATCGCGCACTCCGAGCGCGATGTTCTCGAAGTCGCAGAACAACGCCATGTTACGGATTTCGGCGGGGGCTACCATGCGAATCCTCCGGACGCGTCAGCCCGGCACTATGGCCGGCCGCGGGCGGCACGTCCAGCCAGTGTAGAATGTCTGGCCAGTTCATGCCCATCGGGACACGCGTCCGTGGAGAATTCGCGCGGGTGCCGCGAGGAACACGCTGACAACCATGCTGACATGGGACAGGATTCAGGCGGCCTGCGAACCGACCGCGGAGCGTCATGCGAAGGCGGCGCAGTTGATGGCGCTTGCCTGCCCGCTGCCCGTGTTCCGCGCGCTGTTTCACGATCGTCACGACGATCTGAACCTTGCGCGAATACTCCGCACGGTCGACTTCGCGCACGTCGAGTGGGTGGCGGAGCGGCGCTGCGGTGCTGCGCTGCGGCAAGTCGCGGTGGATCGGGCCTGCCAGGTCGCGATCGATGAAGCCTACGCCGACGTCACCGACCAGGATTTCATCCACGAGCGCGCGGACGTGATCGCCTCATGGCGCGAGCACGGCACGTGGATCGAGCCGCCGATCCTGCTTGCGGGTGCCGTGCTCGGGTCCCCAGTGCAGGATCATCTGTTGGTCGGCTCGACGCGGCTCGGCTGCCTGCTCGCGTTTCTCGATCAGGGCATCGTCACGGAGGCCGCGCGGCACGACGTCTGGCTCGGGCGCCCACGGTAGCGACCTGCGCCGCGATTCATTCGAACCCCCGAAAGCTCGCGAATTCCTCGACCGGCGCCCGATCGGACCGCAGGCGGTTCACGGGCGCGCTCGCGTTCGCGTAGCCGAGCGCCATGCCGCAGTAGACGAGATCCGTCGGCGGCAGAGCAAAATGCACGCGCAACGATTCGCGTAACAGCGCCCATGCCTCCTGCATGCACGACCCGACGCCGCGCTCGAGCGCGGCGAGTGCGATCGACTGCATGAACATTCCGAGGTGCGCCCATTGCCCCTGTCCCATGCGCCGGTCGATGACGAAGAATAGCCCCACGGGCGCGCCGAAGAACTGGTAGTTCCGGGCGAAGTGCTGCAGCCGCCGCTCGCGATCGGCGCGCGCGATGTCAAGCAGCGCGTACAGATCCTCGCCGACCTTGAAGCGCCGGGTGCGGTAGGGCTCCCAGAGTTTCTCCGGGTAGACCGGGTGGTCACCCTCCTCGCTCGCCGCGTTCGCAGCCGTGCGCAATCGCATCCCGAGCGCCGTGACCGCTGCCCGCTCCGCGCCAGCCACCGCGATCACCTTCCACGGCTGCACGTTTCCGCCCGAAGGCGCCCACCGCGCGGCATCGAGAATGTCGTGAACGAGGGATCGGGGAAGCGGAGTTGGCAGGAACTCGCGAATGGAGATTCGCTGCCGCAGCGCCTCGGTGACACTCACCATGATTCGGGATCCCTTGAGCTGATGGGATTGCCGCCAAGACTACCCGATCACGCGCCTGCAGCCTGCAACGGCGAGTCACCGCCGAGCGCGACGAGCACGCCGAGCGCGACCATGCGCTGCAACGCCAGCGCAAGATCGAACGCCGCATCGATCCCCTGCGCACGGTCGAAAGCGACGCTCAGGGTCTGACGACCGGCGAGGGCCGCCAGGAAGTCGAACATAGCCGCATCGAGGCGGTGAAACTGAACGTTCTCGCGGCCCCGAAGCACGAGCACGCGATCACCGCTCGTCGACAGATCGATCGCTTCCTCGTCGGCAGATTCCGGCTGATTGGCCGTCCAGATGCGCACGATCGGGTAGACGGACGCCACCAGACGGCAGGCCGGGGAGATCGTGAAGGTGAGATCGCCGTAACGATCGGGGGAAATCCCGGCAAGCGATTGCGGATCAAGCGACGCCATGTCCGCGGCAACCAGCACCTCGCAATGGGCCCATTCGAGCGCCGCGACATCGGCGAAATAGGCGTACTCCGTCGAGGAAAATCGCTCGCGCAGAAAATCCTGGAATGGGGCCCCGATATGCTGCAGGTCACCGTGCCGCGAGGGATGCGCGTCATGGAAGTCGCGCGCCAGGCGTGTGAAATAATCGGCACCGACCAACCGCTCGATGACGGGGAACTCGAGCGCCAACGCCTTGCGAAAACCTTCGCGCAAGTTGTTCCGGTAGATACCGATACGCTCCGCAGCGCCGCTGGCGCCTGCATGCACGAGCGTCGCCGCGGCGCCCGGATCCTCATCGAACAACGCCGCCGCGAAGCGCCGCTGCAGCTCACGCAGCCGCGACATAGTGGCTCTCCAGGATCGCATCCGCCCGGGCCGCTTCGGCCTGGAGGACGTGCAGCGCAGGGATGTCGGTATCCCATTCGATCAGCGTCGGAATCGCGCCAAATCGTCCGACGGCGAACCGGTACAGCCCCCACACCGCATCGCACACGTGGGCGCCGTGCGTATCGATGCGGATCTCGCGGTCGCCCACGTGGTTGATCGAGTGGCCCGCCAGGTGCATCTCTTTCACGGCGCGCCTCGGGATCGCATTCAGATAGCGCACCGGATCGAAGCCGTGATTCATCGCGCTGACGTATATGTTGTTGACGTCGAGCAGGATTCCACATCCCGCTTCGCTCGCGAGCGCGGCCATGAAATCCCATTCGGGGATCTCGGAGCTGCGGAACTCGAGGTAACTCGAAACGTTCTCGATGAGAATCTCGCGCCCGAGCGTCTCCTGCGTCTCACGTACGCGAGCGGCCAGATGACGCAGGGCCTCTTCCGTATACGGCATCGGCAGCAGGTCGTTGGTGAATCGCCCGTCAAACGCGCCCCAGCACGCGTGCTCGGAAACGAGTGCCGGTTGGTAGCGCTCGATCAGGCGCCGCAGCGCCGCGAGGTGGCCACGATCCAGCGGGCCCGTGTTGCCGAGTCCAAGACCCACTCCATGGAGGCTCAGCGGATAATCGTTGCGGATGCTCTCCAGGATTTCCGGCAAGGCGCCGCCCGGCGCGAAATAATTCTCGCTGTGCGCTTCGAACCACGCGATCGCCGGCCGCTCCCGTACGATCTCGGCGTGATGCCGCGCCCGCAGGCCGATTCCGGCTCGCGCCGGAACCGGCCCTTGGATTTGGCCGCGCACTGAGCAATGCGCACTCATCCGGCCCTACTTCTTCATGGCGGTCGGGCCGGTCAGCGAGGCGCCCACGATGCGCTCGCAGGTGCCCTTCGGCAGCTTGATCCATTCGGTCGCGGCCTTGTCCTTCTTGCCCTGACCGGCACACGCATGCGCCGCACCGGCGCAATCGTTCTTGCCGGCCTTGGCGATGCCGTAGCACTTCTCCGTCGTGGCATCGTCGCCCGCCGCGAGAACCACCTGAGCGAGGCCCAGCGTCAACAGGCTGCCGACGGCAGCGGCCATTACAGTCTTCTTCGCATTCATCGCATCAACTCCTTAGGGACAAAGTGATTGAACGTCGACGGGCATGCCGATGGAAACCGCAACGACCGTGCGACTGGATATACAGCAAAGCCCGTGCCACGGCTGCCATGCCGGCGCGATCAGTGACTTGGAAGGACCTGCCGTGCGGGCCGCAGCCGCTTGCGGGGGGCCCCCGCAACCGATTGTGGGATGCCCGCAAAAAATCTGGGCCTGCGG
>JBAVOB010000167.1:0-20214 GCA_049691655.1 Steroidobacteraceae bacterium
GGGCGGCGGGGTCGCGGTCGACGCCCGAGTGCCGGATTTCACGTTGCCGGACAGCGCGGGCCGCCCCTGGCGGCTGCGCGATGCGCGCGGCCACAAGCTCGTGCTGTATTTCTACCCGAAGGACATGACCTCGGGCTGCACGCTCGAGAGCCGGGACTTCCGCGACCTGCGCGCTGCGTTCCGCAAGGCCGGCGCGCAGATCGCCGGCGTCTCGCGCGACAGCTGCGCGTCGCACCTGAAGTTCAGGCAAAAGGAGCAGCTCGACTTCGAGCTGCTCGCGGACGCCGACGAAGCGCTCTGCCGCCTGTTCGACGTGATCCGGGAAAAGAACATGTACGGCAGGAAAGTTCTCGGGATCGAGCGCAGCACCTTTCTCATCGACGAGCAAGGGGTGCTGCGGCGCGAATGGCGCAAGGTGAAAGTGGACGGGCACGCGGAGGAAGTCCTTGAAGCGGCGCGTGCGCTCTGAGCCAGCGGCCGCTGCGGCGCGGCGCGGCGCGGCGCAACGGCGGCTGTTCGTGCTCGACACGAACGTGCTCATGCACGATCCGACGGCGATCTTTCGCTTCGAGGAGCACGACATCTATCTGTCCATGGTGGTGCTCGAGGAACTCGACGCCAACAAGACCGGAATGTCCGAAGCCTCGCGAAACGTCCGCCAGGTGAGCCGGTTCCTCGACGAGCTGATGCGCGGCGCGACCAAGGAACAGATCGACCACGGCCTCGCCCTGCCCTCGGGTTACTCGGGCAATCATGGCAAGCGCCCCTCGAGCGGCCGGCTGTTCTTTCAGACACAGCAGCTGACGGGCGCACTGCCCGACCACATGCCTACCGCGAGCAACGACAACGTGATCCTCGCGCAGACGCTGGCGCTGCAGGCGCTCGAGCCCGATGCGCGCGTCACGCTCGTGTCGAAGGACATCAACCTGCGCATCAAGGCTGCCGTGGTCGGCGTGCACGCCGAGGACTACTACAGCGACAAGACCATTGAGGATGCCGACGTCCTCTACACCGGGGTCCAGGCGTTGCCCGCCGCGTTCTGGGAGCGGCACGGGTCGAACATCCAGTCCTGGAAGGAATCGGATCGCACGTTCTATCGCGTCACGGGCCTCGCCGTGCGCGACTGGCACGTCAACGAATTCGTATTCGAGGATTCCGCAGACGGCATCGAAGCGGTGGTCCGTGACATCGAAGGCGACACCGCCAGGCTCGAGTTGACGCGTGACTATCGGAGTGAGCGCCACAGTGTCTGGGGTATCACCGCCCGCAATCGCGAGCAGAATCTCGCCTTGAACCTGCTCATGGATCCCGAGTTCGACTTTGTCACGGTGCTCGGCCCGGCCGGCACCGGCAAGACGCTGCTCACGCTGGCCGCGGGGTTGATGCAGACGCTCGAGACGAACCGCTACGTCGAAATCATCATGACGCGCGTGACGATCCCGCTCGGCGAGGACATCGGCTTTCTCCCCGGAACCGAGGAAGAGAAGATGGAGCCGTGGATGGGCGCTCTCATGGATAACCTGGAGGTGCTCACGCACAGCCAGGAGGGCGGCAACTGGGGTCGCGCCGCGACCAACGACCTGCTGCGCAATCGCATCCGCATCCGCTCGCTCAATTTCATGCGCGGACGCACGTTCCTCAACCGCTACATCATCCTCGATGAAGCGCAGAACCTGAGTCCGAAGCAGATGAAGGCGCTCGTCACGCGCGCGGGGCCGGGTACCAAGCTCGTGTGCCTCGGCAACATCGCGCAGATCGACACCCCATACCTGACGGAAACGACCTCCGGCCTGACGTACGTCGTCAACCGCTTCCGGGGCTGGGAACACTCGGGCCACATCACCCTGGTGAGGGGCGAGCGTTCCCGTCTGGCCGATTACGCCTCGGACCTGCTTTGAGCGCGCGGCGCGGTGCCTGTGCCGTGCAATTGAACCCGCGGCAGGCTGCGCGGTCTGAAAGGGGTTCACCGCCACCGGACGGAGCGATGCGCGCGCTGCTGGTACTCGCCCTTGTGGCTTGCTCGACGTTCGCGGCTGCGCAGACGGCGCCGATCGAGCTGCCCGACATCGGCAGCGCCGCCGAAGCTTCGCTGCCAAAGAGCGACGAGTACCGGATCGGACTGATGATCGTCCGCGGACTGCGGGACCAGGGCCAGGTGCTCGACGATCCCGAGGTGGCGGACTATCTGCAGTCGATCGGTGCGCGGCTCGGCGCGCAGACGGGCGCGAGCGACCAGAACTTCCGCTTCTTCGTCGTGCGCGACCCGAAGATCAACGCTTTCGCCCTGCCCGGCGGGTTCATTGGCGTCAACTACGGCCTGGTGCTCGCAACCGCGAACGAATCGCAGCTGGCGAGCGTGCTCGCGCACGAAGTCGCCCACGTCACGCAGCGCCACATAGCGCGCTCAATCCGCGCGCAGAGCCACATGAACCTCGCTTCGGCCGCGGCCGTCCTCGCCACGATCCTCATCGGCGCGACTACGGGCGCGAGCAGCGATGTGCTGCAGGGCGCGGTCGCAGTCGCCCAGGGCACTGCCGCGCAACGGCAGATCAATTTCACGCGCGCCAATGAATATGAAGCCGACCGGGTCGGGATCGGTTTTCTCGCAGGCGCAGGCTTTGATCCCCAGGCAATGCCGGACCTGTTCGAGACGCTCGGACGTCGCACGGGACTGCAAGAAGCGCAGGTACCGGAATTCTTTCAGACCCATCCAGTCAGCGCGAACCGCATCGCGGAATCGCGCGCGCGCGCGGCGCGCTACGAGCGTCCGCAGCGTCCCGACTCCCTGAGCTATGAACTCGCGCGCGAGCGGCTGCGGGTCGTCGGCCCGGGATCAGACGCGAACGCGCTGCCGTACTATCAGGCGCGCCCCGCCGACGCCAGCCTGTCGACGGGCGAACGTTACGGCGAGGCGCTGGCGTTGATGAAATCCGGTGACTACCGGCGCGCGGCGGAGATACTGCGCGAGCTGGTCGCGAAGAATCAGGGCGCGACCATGCTGTATGCCACGCTCGGCGAAGCGCTCATGGCGAGCGGCGACACGCGCGCCGGGCTGGCGCATTTCGCGCAGGCGATGAACCTGTTCCCACGCAACGTCCCGCTCGCCGTGCGCTACGCCGAGGCTTTGATGCAGTCGGGCCGCGCGAAGCGCGCGCATGAGCTGCTGCTCGACCTGTTCAACAACGAGGCACCGACGCCGGAGCAGATCCGCCTGATCGCGCTTGCAGCGAGCGCCGCCGGCGATACGGGCGATGCCTACTTTTACATGAGCGAATACCACATTGGCAGTGGCGACCTGCGCCTTGCGACCCAACAGCTCGAGCTGGCGCTCGCCGCGCCCAACCTGACTCCGGTGCAGCGCAAGCGCTACAGCGCGCGACTGCAGGAGATCCGCGACTTTCTCACCGAGGAAGGTCGTCGCGGTCGGCAGGATCGCGGCCGCGCGGGCGATGGCACCGATAAGCGCAGCGCTCAAACTGATACAATTCCGCGATGAAAAAACTCTGGTACTGCACGGCCAGCGTCGCGCCGCTCGTGGTGACGCTGTTCTCCGCCTGCACGCCGTCCCCGCCGAAGCCCGACCCGCGCGATCCTCTCGAGCGCGTGAATCGCGCGACGTTCGCCTTCAATGAGCAGTTCGATCGATCGCTCGCGAAGCCGGTCGCGCGCGTCTATCGTGAGGTGACGCCGCAGTTCGCCCAGACTGGCGTCACCAATCTTGCCGCCAACCTCGATGTGCCGACGACCTTCGTCAACGATGCTTTGCAGGGAAAGCTCAAGCCAGCGGAGCGGCACTTCGCGCGGTTCCTGCTCAATTCAACGCTCGGTCTCGGCGGTCTGCTCGATCCGGCGTCGGCGGTTGGCCTGGAGGACGGGAACGAGGATTTCGGCCAGACCTTTGGTCGCTGGGGAGCAGGGCCAGGCGCCTACCTGATGGTGCCGCTCATCGGCCCGCTGACAGTGCGGGACGGTCTTGGCCGGGCACTCGAGGAGTTCACCAGCCCGCCGCATTATGTAAGCGACAACAAGGTGAAATGGGGAGTCCGCGGCCTGCACCAGCTCGACAAGCGCGCGCGCTTGCTCGGCGCCGAGGGCGTACTCGACCGCACCTTCGATCGCTACGCGTTTGTCCGCAATGCTTACCTGCGGCGCCGCGAGTACCTGGTCAGGGACGGCGCCGTCGGGGACGAGCCGGCTGACGCCGACGTCGAGCTGCAGACTACTGGCGAGCCTGCGGAATCAAAGCCTGACAAACGGCCGCCGCCGGATCCGCAGCAGCCGCAATGAAATCCCGTTTGCGCGCGCGGCGCGCCGGGAGCCTATACACCCGCGTCCAGCAGCGCTTCGACCTCGCTGATGCGCGCAATGGCTCGCACGGAATCGGGCAGCGCTGTATAGCGGAGTCTCCGCCCCCGCTGGCGCGCGGCCGCCAGCCAGTCGAGTAGCACCGCCACGCCCGCGCTGTCGGCGGCAACGAGTCCCGCGCAATCGAAAGTAAGATCCGCGGTCCCGTTCCGGATGACCCGACAACCCGCTCCATGCGCCGCGCGCGCCGTCGAAAACACCAGCGCGCCGCGCAGTACCTGGCGTCCATCGCCCTCGTCGAGCAGCTCCGTCGGCCGCGCTGCCGGCGGCGGCAGACGGCCGCGCAGGACTGCAATCCCCTGGCCCATGAGGCTTGCCCTAACTCGCTTTCTTCGCCGGCGCGTTGGCGCTCGGTGCCTTGAAATCGCCGGCTTCGAGCCGCCGGATCACAGCCTCGAGCCCCTTCTGGTCGATTTCCGCACCGAAGTCCTCGCGGAAACTCTTGACGTAGCTGATGCCTTCGACCGTCACATCCCAGGCCTTCCAGCCGTCCGCGGTCCTGCGCAGGCTGTAGTTGACCGGGATACGGTCGCCTGCGCTGCGCTTCACTTCGGTACGCACCGTAGCGCGATCGGTCGCGGGGTCGACCTTGAGCGGGAACACCTTCATCCGCTCGCCGGTGAATTCCACCAGCGCGTCGCCGTACGTGCGCAGGAGCGACTTGTAGAACGCGTCGACGAAGCGCTGGCGCTGCCCAGGCGTCGCCGTGCGCCAGTATTTCGCGAGGACGAGCCGCGCGGCATATTCGGTGTCGAAATGCGGCAGCAGGACATCGTCCACGAGCTTGTAGAGTTTCGCCGAATCCCTGCGGTACTCGGCGCGATGCGCGTTGAGGTTCTGCAGCATGATCTGCGATGAGCTGTCGATCAGTTCGTAGGGGCCGCTCGCGTTGACCGCTGCAGCGTCACCCGCAGCGGATTTCACGCTGGCGCTGACATCCGCGCCGCGCGACAGGGGAATCGCCGCCAGCGCGATACACGCGCCGCTCTTGATCATGGGCCTGAAGGTGCGAAGCCAGGTATGCGTCACTGAACGTCCTTTCCTTTGGTTCTCGAGGCGGCGCTGGATTCGGCCGCCTGCGGGGTATCCCTGCGGCTCGCGAAGTTCGCGAAGAACTTGTTCACCAGGTTCTCGAGAACGATCGCCGATTGCGTGAACTGTATCTGACCGTTGGCTTTCAAATAGGTTTCCGAGCCGCCCGGGCCGATCCCCACGAACTTGCCGCCGAGCAACCCCTGCGTCTGGATGCTCGCATCGCTGTCGTCGGGGATCCTGTCGTACCGGCGCTCGATGTCGAGCTCTACCACCGCCTTGAAGTCCTGCGGGTCAAAACCGATGGACTGCACCCGACCGATGCGGACGCCGGCCAGGGTGACCGGCGAGCCCTCTTTAAGGTCGCCGACGTTGTCGAATTTGGCCGTGACACGGTAGCTGTCCGACCGGCCGGCGAGTTTCAGGCGACTGCCCGGGAGCTGGGTCGTGAGAAAGAACAGCGCGGCGAATCCGAGCATCACGAACAGCCCGGTGCCGATTTCAAGGGCACGATTGGATCGCATCAGGGTATCCTCACAAATAATCGCGCCAGCTGACAAATTGCGCACATCGGTGTGCCGCCTCAGGAACGCAGGAACGCCGCAGTCAGTGCGTAATCGAACAGCAGAGTAAGCACCGACGAGATCACAACGGTGCGCGTAGTCGCGAGCGCCACGCCTTCCGCGGTCGGCTCGACATGGTAGCCCTCATAGACGGCGATCAGACTGCACACGACGCCGAAGACGCCGCTCTTCACTATGCCTTCGACGACGTCGCGCAGTTCCACGGCGTCCTGCGTCTGCGACCAGAAGGCTCCCGCATCGACGCCCATCAGCTGGACGCCGACGAGCTGAGCGCCGAACAGCCCGACCACGTTGAACACGGAGGCGAGCAGCGGCATGGCAATGACGCCGCCGAGGAAGCGCGGCGCGATCACGTGGCGCAGCGGGTCGACCGCCATCATCTCCATCGCCGTGAGCTGATCGGTGGCGCGCATCAGCCCGATCTCCGAAGTCAGCGCCGTCCCGGCCCTGCCGGCAAACAGCAGCGCCGTCACTACCGGACCGAGTTCCTTCAGGAGTCCGAGTGCCGCGGCGATGCCGAGCGCGTCCTCGGAGCCGAAGCGCTGCAGCAGATCGAATCCCTGCAGGCCGAGGACCATACCGACGAAGAATCCGCACAGCATGATGATGATGAGCGAGCGCGCGCCGGCATTGTAGATCTGCTTGATGATAAAGCCCGGCCTGGCGAACGCGGGCACGCATTGCACGAGAACGCGCGACAGGAACACGACCACTGCTCCGAAGCGGCGCAGCGCGGCGACAGCACCGCCATCCACCGCGGGCCCGCTCATCGTCCGGTCCGCTCGAGCAGCTGCCCGAAATAATCGGGTGCTGGATAGTGAAACGGCACCGGGCCGTCGGGCGCACCGTCCATGAATTGCCGCACCGACTCGAGCGTGCTGTGGCGCAATTCCTCCGGGCTCCCCGCGGCGGCTACGCGGCCCGCCGACAACAGGTAACTGTCGTGCGCAATCAACGCGAGCTCGCGCACGTCGTGCGAGACGACGAGGCTCGTGATACCGAGCACTTCGTTCATCTGGCGGATCAGCCGCACGATCACGCCCATCGAGATCGGATCGAGGCCGACGAACGGCTCGTCATAGATGAGCAGCTCGGGATCCATCACGATCGCGCGCGCCAGCGCCACGCGCCGCGCCATGCCGCCGGAGAGCTCCGCAGGCATGAGTTGGGCTGCGCCCCGCAGGCCCACCGCGTGCAGCTTGGTCAGGACCAGATCGCGAATGATCGATTCGGCAAGCTCCGTATGTTCGCGCAGCGGAAACGCCACGTTCTCGAAAACCGTGAGATCGGTGAGCAGCGCGCCGTTCTGGAACAACATCCCCATGCGGCGACGCAGCGCGAACATTCCGGCTGACGGCAAACCGGCAAGATCGGTGCCCCACACCCGCACGGTGCCACGCTCCGGCGCGATCTGCCCGGTTACGAGCCGCAGGAGCGTCGTCTTACCGGTGCCGCTCGGGCCCATGATCGCGGTGATCCGGCCACGCCGCGCCGTGATATCGAGACCCGCGAAAATCGACCGTCGCCCGACGCTGTAATGCAGGTCGTGCACGGCCACCACGGTGTCGCCCGGATCGACGGGCGACACCGCGGACGCGGTGGTGGGTGCGGTCACGCGGCTGGCTGCGATTCAGGTCGCCTTCGCTCAGGCGGCCTGGCTCTCCATGGCGGCCTGGTACCGCCCGGTGGTCGCCAGTCCATTCAGCTTCGCGCGCTTCGAGAACTCTTTCTGGCCGGCCCCGAAAGTCGCCGGCATACCGCCCCAGGCCTTGAGTGCGGTCTCCTGCAGGGCCCGGCCGTAGCTGAAAGTCAACGCCCAAGGCAGCGCCCCGAGACTGTTCATGAGCGACAGGTGCAGGGTGGCATCCGTCGAGGATTGACCGCCCGAGAGGAACGCGATACCCGGAACCGCGGCGGGCACATAGCGCTTGAGCGTCCGCACGGTCGCTTCTGCAACCTGCTGGGGGCTCGCACGATTCGCATTCTTCTTGCCCGAGATCACCATGTTGGGCTTCAGGACCATGCCCTCGAGATAGACGCGATGGCCGGCGAGTTCGTGAAATACGCGCTCGAGCACGGCCGAAGTCACTTCCTCGCAGCGCTCGATCGAATGGTCGCCATCCATCAGCACCTCGGGTTCCACGATCGGAACGATGTCGTTCTCCTGGCACAGTGCGGCGTATCGCGCGAGTGCATGCGCGTTGGCGCGTATGCCGTAAGGTGTCGGTATTGCAGGACCGATATCGATCACGGCACGCCACTTCGCGAACCGCGCACCGAGCTTGCGATATTCGATGAGGCGCTCGCGCAGGCCGTCGAGGCCCTCGGTGATGGTCTCGCCCGCGAAGGCGGCAAGTGGCTTCGCGCCTGCGTCGACCTTGATGCCCGGGATGACGCCGAGCTTCTCGAGATGCTGCGGAAACGGCGCGCCGTTGCTCGCCTTCTGGCGGATAGTCTCGTCGTAGAGGATCACGCCGCTGATCGAATCTGCGAGCCCCGGAGCCGTGAACAGCATCTCCCGATAGGTCCGGCGGTTCTCTTCCGTCGACTCGAGCTTGATGGCATCGAAACGCTTCTTGATCGTTCCCGAACTCTCGTCCGCCGCGAGAATTCCCCTGCCCTTCGCCACCATCCCGCGCGCGATGCGCTCCAGCTCGCTCCGATTCATGACCGATGTCTCCGCTGTGGACCGTTGAGCCGCCAATTATAGGCTCAATCCCCGCCAGTTCCGGGCCGCGCTTGGGTTCCAGTGCAAATGGGACTAAAATGGTCCAACTTAAAGAGACCCCTATGCTCCGCATCAGCAAGCTCACCGACTATGCCACCGTCATCCTTGGCGCCCTGGCGCATGATCCCGGCCGGGTACATACGGCCGGGGCGCTTGCCGCGCGCACGCATGTCGCGGCGCCGACCGTCAGCAAAGTGCTCAAGACCCTGCATCGCGCGGGACTCGTGGTCTCAACGCGCGGCCTGCGCGGCGGCTACCGGCTCGCGCGGCCGCCGGAAGCGATCAGCGCCGCGGCGATTCTGGATGCCCTGGAGGGACCTCTCGCCCTGACCGACTGCGCCGTCGGCGAGGGGCAGTGCGGCATCGAGCAGACCTGTCGGGTCGGTCGCACCTGGCAGCGCGTGAACGTCGCGATCCGCCGGTCGCTGAACGACGTGAGCCTCGCGCAGCTCGCCGGCCTGAGCGGCGCCGCCCAGCTGCGCTTCGCGGCGCTGCAGCGCGAACTGCAATCGGTCACCGGAGTACGCCGATGAGCGAGTCGCGCCGGGATCTCGAGGCGCTGGTCGATCGCAGCTACCGCCACGGTTTCGTCACGGACATCGAGTCCGACACCGTGCCGCCGGGACTCGACGAGGATGTCATCCGGCTCATTTCGCGCAAGAAGCAGGAACCGGCATTTCTGCTCGAGTGGCGCCTGCGAGCGTTCCGCCACTGGCTCACGATGCAGGAGCCGCAGTGGGCGCACCTGTGTCACGCGCCGATCGATTACCGCGCGATCTCGTACTACTCGGCACCGCGGCCCGATCCCAACGCCCCGAAGAGCCTCGACGAGGTTGATCCGAAGCTGCTCGAGACCTACGCGAAGCTCGGCGTGCCGCTGCACGAGCGTGCGCGTCTTGCCGGCGTCGCGGTGGACGCGGTATTCGACAGCGTTTCGGTCGCCACGACCTTCAAGGAGCGGCTCGCGGATGCCGGCGTCATCTTCTGCTCGTTTTCGGATGCGGCACAAAACCATCCCGAGCTGGTCGAACGGTACCTCGGCACCGTGGTGCCGCATACCGACAACTTCTTCGCGGCCCTGAACTCAGCCGTGTTCACGGACGGCTCGTTCGTCTACGTGCCGCAGGGCGTCCGTTGCCCGATGGAACTCTCGACCTATTTCCGCATCAACGCGGCCAAAACCGGGCAGTTCGAGCGTACGCTCATCATCGCCGATGCCGGCAGTCACGTAAGCTACCTGGAAGGCTGCACGGCACCGATGCGGGATGAGAACCAGCTGCATGCCGCCGTCGTCGAGTTGATCGCGCTCGACGACGCGCAGATCAAGTACTCCACCGTGCAGAACTGGTATCCGGGGGATGCGCAGGGCATCGGCGGCATCTATAACTTCGTCACCAAGCGTGGCGACTGCCGCGGTCGCAATTCGCGCATCTCATGGACACAGGTGGAGACCGGATCCGCAATCACGTGGAAATACCCGAGCTGCATACTGCGCGGCGCCGGTTCGGTCGGCGAGTTCTATTCCGTCGCCACGACCCACCATTACCAGCAGGCCGACACGGGCACGAAGATGATCCACATCGGCCCGAACACGCGCAGCACGATCGTTTCGAAAGGCATCTCGGCCGGTCATGGGCAGAATACCTACCGGGGGCTGGTAAAGATTCTGCCGAGCGCAACCGGGGCGCGGAATTTCACGCAGTGCGATTCACTGCTCATCGGCTCCACCTGCGGCGCGCACACATTTCCATACATCGAGGTGAAGAATCCGAGCGCTACGGTCGAGCATGAAGCGAGCACCTCGAAGATCAGCGATGACCAGCTCTTCTACTGCCTGCAGCGCGGTCTCAGCGCCGAGGACGCAGTGAACATGATTGTCAGCGGCTTCTGCAAGGCGGTGTTCAGGGAGTTGCCGATGGAATTCGCGGTCGAGGCGCAGAACCTGCTCGCCGTCACACTCGAGGACGCGGTCGGCTGAGGCCGCAATGGAAACAGGATTGCCGGGATGAACCACTTGCTCGAAATCTCCGACCTGCACGTCGCCGTCGGCGCCACCAAGGTGTTGAACGGCCTCGAGCTCATCGTGGATGCGGGCGCGGTGCACGCCATCATGGGCCCGAATGGCTCCGGCAAGAGCACGCTCGCGCACGTGCTGGCAGGACGGCCGGGTTACGAGATCACGCGCGGCAGCGTCCGCTACGACGGCCGCGACCTGCTGGCGCTCGCGCCCGAGGAACGGGCGCGCGAGGGCCTGTTCCTCGGGTTTCAATACCCGATCGAAATTCCCGGCGTGAACAATGTTTACCTGCTGAAAGCCGCGGTCAATGCCGCGCGCAGGCATCGCGGCCTGCCGGAAGTGGATGCATTCGAGTTCCTCGGCCTGGTGAAGGACAAGATGAAGCTCATGCAGATCGATGAGAGCTTCCTCGCGCGCGGCGTCAACGAAGGCTTCTCCGGGGGCGAAAAAAAGCGCAACGAGATCCTGCAGATGCTGGTGCTCGAGCCGCGCCTGGCGATCCTGGATGAAACCGACTCCGGTCTCGACATCGATGCGCTGAGGATCGTGGCGAGCGGCGTGAACCGGCTGCGCTCGCCCGAGCGCGCCATCGTGCTCGTGACGCACTACCAGCGGCTGCTCGACCACGTGGTCCCGGACCGCGTGCACGTACTGGTGAACGGCCGCATTGCCTTGAGCGGCGATCGCGGCCTAGCGCTCGAGCTCGAGAAGCGCGGCTACGACTGGGTGCCGCACGGCGCGGCCGCCTGAGTGCGCGCGATGACCTCTCCCCTTATGCAACGGGTGGCACAAGAACACGCGGCGTGCGCGGCGCAGCTGCCCGCGTCGGTGGTCAGCGCCGAGCGGCGCCGGCAGGCGCTCGACGAGCTGGTCGCGAGCGGGCTTCCCGCAACACACGACGAGCACTGGCGCTACGCGAATCTTAGGTCCCTCGAACGCACGACTTTCACGCCAGCCGCGCGCGCGGCGCAGAACGCAGGCGCACTGGCCGAGCTACCGCTCCCTGTGCCGGGCTGGGCGCGCCTGGTCATCGCGGACGGCATGCTGCAGCATTCCACGCATCGCGCGCATTTGCCGCCAGGCGTCACGGTGAGCTCGGCACGGGTCAGCGTCGCGGCCGGCGCCGGAGCGGCCGCGGCAAGACCGACCGCACCTGGCCCTGTCGACGACCGCTTCGCACTGCTCAACGAAGCCTTCGCCACCGACGCCGTGGAGATCGAAGCGCGCGCGGCGGGTAACGGCATCGCTTCGCTCGAACTCATGTTCGTGTCGGGCGGGCGCGCCGCTGTGTACCCCCGGCTGCGGGTGACGGTCGAGCCCGGCGGGCGCCTGCGGCTGTTCGAGCGCCATCTCGGCGGCGGCGAGCTGGCGTTGACGAATGGTCGCGTCGAGGTCCACGTCGGCCGGGACGCCGTGCTCGAACACTTTCGCGTACAGGCGCAGACCGCCGAGTCGACCTGGATCGAGACGCTCGATGCGAGCGTCGGGGAGCGCGCGGTGTACGCACTGCACCAATACGAGCTCGGAGCCCGCTCGGCCCGCTCGACCACGCGCATCACGCTGGCCGGCCCGCAGGCCGCTGTGCAGCTGTACGCGGCCAGCGTCGCCGAAGGCTCGCAGGTGCAGGACAGCTACGCCCGCATTGATCATGCGGCGCCGCGCACGCGCACGGTCGAGAATTTCCGCGGCATCGCCAGCGGCCGCGCCCGCGTCGCGTTCAGCGGCCACATCGTCGTGCGCCGCGGTTCACCCGGCGCCGATTCGAAGCAGAGCCTGCGCGGGCTGCTGGCGGGACCGGAGGCCGAGGTGGACGCGCGGCCGCAGCTCGAAATCTACACCGATGACGTCAAGTGCAGCCACGGTGCCACGGCTGGCAAGCTCGATGAATCGATGCTCTTCTACCTGCTATCGCGCGGCATCGACCGCGACACCGCGCGCAGCCTGCTGAAGTGGGCGTTCCTCGAGGATACGGTCGCGCATATCGCCGATGCGGCGCTGCGTTCGATCATCGAGGAACTGCTCGCGGCGCGCCTCAGGGACGCGACGGTCACGGCGGGGCGCAAGCCGTGAGCACGGCGTCCCGGCACAGCGTCGCAACAGCCGGATCGAGTGCGCCCGCGCCCGGCTATGACATCGCACGGGTGCGGCGCGACTTTCCCGTCCTCGCGCAGCGCGTGCACGGCCATCCGCTCAGTTTTCTCGACAGCGCCGCGTCCGCCCAGCGACCGCAGGCCGTGATCGACGCCGTAACACACTACGAGTCCACGATGCACGCCAATGTGCACCGCGGCGTCTACCAGTTGAGTCAGGTCGCGACCGCTGCGTTCGAGGGCGCGCGGGACCGCGTCCGCCGCTTCATCAATGCAAGGTCGGCGAAAGAGATCGTCTTTGTCCGCGGCACGACGGAAGCCATCAACCTTGTGGCCCAGTCCTACGTGCGCCCGCGATTTGGCCCGGGCGATGAGATTCTCATCACCATGCTCGAGCATCACGCCAACATCGTCCCATGGCAGATGGCGTGCCAGCAGACCGGTGCGACGCTCAAGTTCGCGCCGATCGACCGGCGCGGGGAACTCATTTTCGAGCAGTTCGAACAGCTGCTCGGCCCGCGCACGCGCCTCGTCGCCGCGACGCATGTATCGAATGCGCTCGGCTCGATCCTGCCCGTGCAGCAGATCGTCGCGGCTGCACACGAGCGCGGCGTGCCGGTGCTGTTTGACGGCGCGCAGGCGCTGCCTCACGGCCGCGTAGACGTACAGGCGCTCGGATGCGATTTCTATGCTTTCTCCGGCCACAAGATCTACGGGCCGACGGGTATCGGCGTGCTGTACGGCCGCGAGGAACTGTTGCGGGCGATGCCGCCCTGGCAGGGCGGCGGCGACATGATCCTCACGGTGTCGCTCGAGGGTTCGACCTGGAATGAACTGCCGTGGAAATTCGAGGCCGGCACGCCAAATATCTCGGGAGCGATCGGGCTGGCCGCCGCGCTCGACTACATTGAAAGTCTCGGCATCGACGCCGTGCGCGCTCACGAGCAGCGGCTGCTGGAGCGCGCCACAGCGGAACTTGAGCGCATCCCCGGCCTCACCCTCATCGGCACGGCACGGCACAAGGCCGCGCTCGTCTCGTTCGTGCTCGATGGCGTGCACGCGCACGACCTTGGGACGGTGCTCGACAGCGAAGGGGTTGCGGTTCGCACGGGACATCACTGCGCCATGCCCGTCATGCAGTTCTTCGGAGTGCCGGCTACGGCGCGTGCTTCCTTCGCCTGCTACAACGACGATGTGGACCTCGATCGGCTGGTCCGCGCCCTGGGCGTCGCACGCAAGGTATTCGGCTGATGGACCTCAAGGAGCTGTACCGCGACGTGATCCTCGATCACAACAAGCACCCGCGCAACTTCGGACGACTGGACCCCGCCGATGCCGCAGCGCAGGGGCACAACCCGCTGTGCGGCGATCACCTGCACCTGACGCTGCGCCTAGCAGGCGACCGGGTGCAGGACGTGAAGTTCGAAGGCAGCGGCTGCGCGATTTCCACGGCCTCCGCCTCGCTGATGTCCGAAGCCGTGAAGGGTCGCTCGCGCGCCGAGATCGCCCAGCTGTTCGGGACGATCCACGCGACGCTGACGCAGCACGATTACCTGCCGCCGCCCGAGCTTGGCAAGCTGGCCGCTCTTTCCGGCGTGCGTGAATTCCCGGTGCGCGTCAAGTGCGCCAGCCTTTGCTGGCACACGCTCAATGCCGCGCTTGAGCGCCGCGACGCAGCGGTCTCGACCGAGTAGCGCTCACGGGCGCCGCCATGCGCACTCATGACAACGAGCCTGTGGTCCTGCAGCGCGACGTCCCGGCGGTCATCGTGCCCGCCGGCGTGCCGGTCACTTTGCGATCGGGTCAATCCGGCTTCATCACGCAGGCGCTGGGCGGCAGTTTTACGGTGTATATCGAAGGTAACCTGTTTCGCATCGCCGGCGATGACGCGGACGCGCTCGGCAAGGAGATCGTCAAGCGGCCGGAACTGCCGCCGAACGCGACGGAGGACGACATCCGTGAATTGTGCTGGCGACAGATGCGTGCCTGTTACGATCCCGAGATCCCGATCAACATCGTCGATCTCGGTCTCGTTTACGCCTGTGACGTGCAGGCGAATGCCGACGGCACACGCACGGCGGCGATTCGCATGACGCTGACCGCGCCCGGTTGCGGCATGGGCGAGGTACTCGTGCAGGACGTGAAGGAGAAGGTCCTGGCGATTCCCACGGTGACGCAGGCGGACGTCGAGCTGGTCTTCGATCCGCCCTGGAATCAGTCGATGATGTCGGAAGCGGCCCGGATGCAGACCGGGATGTTCTGACTGCCGGCGGCACTACGGTGAGTAGGTGGATCGATGCGGGCCCTGTGGCGGCGATTGCCGCGGGCGGCTGGCTGACTGCGGAAGTGTCCGGTTTCCCGGTCGCGATCGTGCGCGTCGGCGGGGAACTACATGCGTTCGAGGACCGCTGCACCCACGACGGCGAATCGCTGGCCGGCGCGGAGATCGAGGAAAACCAGGTCGTCTGCCCGCGGCACGGCGCGCATTTCTGCCTGCGCTCGGGCGCGGCGCTCACGCCGCCGGCCTATGAACCGCTGCGCATCTTCGCGGTGCGCGAGACCGACGGCCGTATCCTGGTCGCCGAGGAGCCATGAAGCGCCTCACTCTGGTGCGCCACGGCCACGCGGCGCCGGCGGATTCCGCCGGCTCCGACTTCGACCGACCGCTCGATCGCCGTGGCATTCGCGAGGCGCGCGCGATGTCGCGGCGGCTGGCTGCAACACAGCTCGCTCCGGATTGCATCGTCACGAGCCCGGCGCAGCGCACCCGGCAGACCGCCGACATATTCGCGCGCACGCTCGCGCTGCCCGCGCAGCGCGTAGTCAGCGACGGGCGTCTGTACCTCGCCGGAGCCGAGCAACTGCTCGCGGCGCTGCTCGGGCTCGGCCCGCGTATCGGGCACGCGCTGCTCGTTGCGCATAACCCGGGCCTGTCCGATTTCGCACGGCGGCTCGCGCCGCAGCTCGACTGCGACGAGCTGCCGACCGGAGCCGTCTGTCGCCTGACGTTCGAGGCGGGCAGCTGGCCCGGCATCGCGTTTGGGTCCGCGCGTGAAGCAGTGTGCGATTCACCGCCACGGCTGACCACCCTTCTGTGGTAGAGTTCGCGACCTTTTTGCCGTCCCCGGCCCGAGTTCCCATGCGCCCGCTACGCAACATCGCCATCATCGCCCACGTCGATCACGGCAAGACGACGCTGGTCGACAAGCTCCTGCACCAGGCGGGCATGTTCGCCGCGCACCAGCACATCGCCGAGCGCGTGATGGACTCGAACGACATCGAACGCGAGCGCGGCATCACGATCATTGCCAAGAACACTGCGGTCGACTACCTCGGCACGCACATCAACATCGTCGACACGCCGGGCCACGCGGACTTCGGCGGCGAGGTGGAGCGCGTCCTGTCGATGGTCGATGGCGTGCTGCTGCTCGTCGACGCGGTCGAGGGCCCGATGCCGCAGACGCGTTTCGTGACGCGCAAGGCGCTCGCGCTCGGCCTGCAGCCGATCGTCGTCGTCAACAAGATAGATCGTCCGGCAGCGCGCCCCGACTGGGTCGTCACGCAGACTTTCGAATTGTTCGACAAGCTCGGTGCGAGCGACGCGCAGCTCGACTTCCCGGTCGTCTACGCATCCGCCCTGAACGGTTTTGCGACGCTCGATCCGGCACACGGGTCGACGAGCATGCAACCGCTCTTCGAGGCGATCCTCAGGCACGTGCCGGCACCGCGCGGCAGCGCGAGCGGGCCCTTGCAGATGCAGATCTCCGCGCTCGACTACTCGAGTTTCGTCGGCCGCATCGGGATCGGCCGGATCCAGCGCGGCAGACTGCGTCCCGGCGATGAAGTCGCGGTACTCGACGGCGACCGCCCGCCGCGCCGCGCGCGCGTGAACGAGATCTTCGGTTTCAGCGGACTCGATCGCGTCCCGATGACGGAGGCGCACGCGGGTGAAATCGTGCTCGTCAACGGCATCGAGGAGCTCGGCATCGGCGTGACGCTCTCCGACCCCGAGCAGCCCGAGGCCCTGCCCGGCCTGCGTGTGGACGAGCCGACCCTTACGATGAACTTCCGCGTGAATAACTCACCGCTCGCCGGCACCGAGGGTAAGTTCGTCACCACGCGCCAGATCCGCGAGCGCCTGCAGCGCGAACTGCTCACCAACGTGGCGTTGCGCGTCGAGGATACTGAGGACACCGACGTGTTCCTGGTGGCCGGGCGCGGCGAACTGCACCTGACGATCCTGCTCGAGAATATGCGGCGCGAAGGCTACGAGCTGGCGGTGTCGCGGCCGCGGGTCGTGGTGCGCGAGATCAATGGCGTGAAATGCGAGCCGTACGAACTGCTGACGGTGGATGTCGAGGATTCACATCAGGGCGCGGTCATGCAGGCGCTGGGTGAACGCCGGGGCGAGCTGCTCGAAATGGCGCCGGACGGGCGCGGACGGGTACGGCTCGACTACCGGATTCCGGCGCGCGGCCTGATCGGCTTCCAGGGCGAGTTCCTGCGCATGACGCGCGGCACAGGGCTCTCGAGCCACGTGTTCGATGAATTCGCCCCTATGCAGGAGGACGTCCCGGCGCGCCGCAGTGGTGTGCTGATCTCGGGCGAGAACGGCACGACGGTCGCCTACGCACTGTGGAAGCTGCAGGAGCGCGGCCGCATGTTCGTGTCGCCGGGGGAGAAGATCTACGAGGGCATGGTGATCGGCATTCATTCGCGCGAAAACGACCTGGTAGTGAATCCCGCGAAGACGAAGCAGCTCACCAACATCCGCGCTGCCGGCAAGGACGAAGCGATCCTGCTGACGCCGCCGATTCCGCTGACGCTGGAGTCGGCCGTGGAATTCATCGACGACGACGAACTCGTCGAGGTCACGCCGCAGTCGATCCGGATCCGCAAACGGTTGCTGCAGGAGAACGAGCGGCGGCGCGCCGCGCGTCAGACCGACGCCGCCTGAGCGCCGCGGACGTCGCCCGGATCAGGCGGCGGCTAGCATTCGGGCACGTTGACCGCCAGCCCGCCCTGCGACGTTTCCTTGTAGATCGTCTGCATGTCCAGGCCCGTCTGCCGCATCGTCGCGATCACCTGATCGAGCGACACCTTGTGAGTGCCATCGCCGCGCAATGCGAGCCGCGCGGCGTTGATCGCCTTCACTGCCCCCATCGCATTGCGCTCGATGCACGGGATCTGCACGAGACCTGCGACCGGATCGCAGGTAAGCCCGAGGTTGTGTTCCATGCCGATTTCCGCGGCGTTCTCGATCTGCCCATTGCTGCCGTGGAGCGCCGCCACCAGACCCGCGGCGGCCATCGAGCAGGCGACACCGACCTCGCCCTGGCAGCCCATTTCCGCGCCCGAAATCGAGGCGTTGCGCTTATAGAGCATGCCGATCGCGCCGGCCGTCAGGAGAAACCGCAACACCCCGTCGTCGTTCGCGCCGGGCTCGAATCGCGCGTAGTAGAGCAGCACCGCGGGGACGATGCCGGCAGCGCCGTTCGTCGGTGCCGTCACCACGCGCCCGCCGGCCGCGTTCTCTTCGTTCACGGCGAGCGCGAAGGCATTGACCCAGTCGATCACATCGAGCGGCCGCTCCGCCTTGCTCTCGGACAGCACCCGATAGAGCCGCGGTGCGCGCCGGCGCACTTTCAGCACGCCGGGCAGGACTCCCTGCTGCCTGAAACCGCGCTCGACACAGCCCTGCATCACCTGCCAGATGCCCATCAGTCGCGCGCGCACCTCGGCGCGCGGCGCCCAGGTCGCTTCGTTGGCGAGCATCAGCTCGAATACGTCCAGGCCGCTCTCGTGGCAGCGCGCCAGCAGGTCCTCCCCGGAAGCGAACGGGAACGGCGCCGGTGCCCGTGCCTCCGCGGACACCTCCGCCGCGTCGCCGCGCACGACGAACCCTCCCCCTAGTGAATACCAGTCTTCCTCGCAGAGGCGCGCGCCACCCGCCTCAAGCGCCGTGAACCGCATGCCGTTCGGGTGCCGAGGCAGGCGCTCGTGTTTCATGAACAGCAGCTGCATGGGTTCGTCGAATTTCACCGCGTGACGGCGCAACAGCTGCACGGTACGCTCGCCCCGTATTCGAGCGAGCCGCGCCTCCATGCCATCGGGATCCACGGTTTCCGGATCCTCGCCTTCGAGGCCGAGCAGCACCGCGCGGTCGGTGCCATGACCCAGGCCCGTCAGCGCCAGTGATCCATACAGCCGCACGGCCACTTCTTTCGTCCGCTCGAGCACTCCGCTCCGCTCGAGGCCCAGGACGAACTCACGCGCGGCGCGCATCGGTCCCATCGTGTGCGAACTCGAGGGGCCGATGCCAATCTTGAAGATGTCGAATACGCTGATCTGGTTCATGGGGAAAAGTAAGCGCCCGCCCGCGGAAGGCGGGCGGGCGCTGATTGTCTCACACCCGGACAGGCGCGCGTTCAGTCCGCGCACCTGTCGTCCGGAGTGCCGGTCCTCAGAAAGTTCGAACCAGGTTTAGCGTCGTGAGCGTGTCGGTCTTCTTGATGCCGAGCGGAGGCTTGGTGTTGTAGCGCGCGGCCAGACCCGCGGCCAGCGACAACGCATCGTTCATTTTCACTACCAGGGAAATCTCATTCGAGGCAAGTGTGTTCGACGAGCCCGCTTCGACGAAGAAGCGGTCGATGACCTTGCTCGTGTCGGTGAGCGCATGGTCGAGCCCGAGGTCACCGCGGAAAATCGCGTCGCCCTTGGTCACACCCGTGAGTGCATTCTGCAATCGCCTGTAGCCGACGCCGGCCTGGCCAAAGAACTTCGTCGTTGCATTGTCGATGAACTTGTAGCCATACCCGGTCGTGGCCGAAGCCTGGTAATCGAAACCGCTGAACTTGTCGTTCTCGTAGCGCAGGCCGCCGAACCAGTAGCTGTGGTCCGTGAGCTTGCGGTCGGACTGCCAGCCGGCGAAGTACCGCTGGGCCGTCTTGTCGCCGTTAGTCGCGGCACGCAGGGCCCCGATGTCGAAGCCGTGCTTCCAGAGATCCGCCTCGTGCGACATCCCGAGCCTGAGGTTGATCGTGTCCGTGTCGGTGTTACCGCGCGCAAACACAATTCCTGCCTCGCCTTTGCCTTTCCACGATGCGTCCGCGGCGTTCGCAGACAGGGTCACGACGGAACCCATAATCATCAGCAACACAACATTTCGCACAGTCCCCTCCATTGAGCAGTCGCGGCACACGGGATGCGCACCGCGTATTCGAGAACCCACTGTCGCGGCGGCACTATGGGACGTGCAGCCGGGGCGGCGGACGCGCAGTGAACGAAATTTCCGCTGAACGCACGCTGAACAGAGTGAATGCTGCGGCGGGCGTCGCAGGCGGGGGCTATCCGGGGCCGCGCTGGCGCGCGGCGTGCGCCTCATTCGCGGCCGCGTAC
>JBAVOB010000168.1:0-1911 GCA_049691655.1 Steroidobacteraceae bacterium
CCGCCGGCTCATCGCCGTCCTCCCGCCCCAGCGGGCTGCGCCGGGGCCAGCACGCGCGTGAGGCGGCCGACCTTGTCGTACAGCACCGTCAGGACGAGCGGCTGGCCGGCGCGCGCCACCGCGGAACGAAACACGGTCATCGCGACGGCCTGGTCGCCGAGGAACCAGCGGGTGGCAGCGGTGAGCTGGAGCGACCGCGGCGCGCAGCCACCGCACGGCGTGACGACCAGCGCGCCGAACTCCGAAGACGGCAGCAACACGTCGCGCGAGGACACCTCGAGTGCCTCCTCGAGGGCGTGCAGCGTCGGGGCGGCGGGCACACCGGGTTTTGCCTGTACGGCGCCGCAGAGGGCGCACAGGGTCGTCAGCCACAGAGCGTGCAATGCGCGGCGCCCGTTGTATTTCATCCTGCAGTTGTTCATGGCAGTCCCGTTCCGGTGCGGCCGACGTTGCTCTCGCTCGACGCAGAGGCTCCCGCCACGATGAACGCGCCCTGAACCTGGCGGTCCGAGGCGTTGCGTGCCGCCGTACCGGTGCTTTCGATCTGGAAATGCAGTGCGATGAACTTGTCCGCGCTCGATTGCGGCAGCCCGCGCTCTTCGCCCACGTAGCGGGTGCTCGTCGCATAACGATCCGGCGAGTCGGCCGCCACGGGCGTCTCGGGTACGACCGTCGCCGCAGCGGCGAGCGTCGTCGGGATGGTGTCGAGCCGCGCGACCGCGCGCTCGATCCCCGCACTCGCCGCGGTGGCCGCATTGCGCCGGAACTGCTCGTTCCCGGCCATCACCAGCTCGGTCGTCGAGGTGCTCATGCCGGCAATCGCGAGCAGTGTGAGGATGACGAGCAGGATGAGTCCCACCACGAGCGCGGCGCCGCGAGCGGCACCGGGGGTCGCAATGTGTCGCGGCAGTCCCGGGGAGGAGGGCATGTCAGAGCGTCCTCGCGTTGCGCAGCGTGATGGTGCGGGAGACGAGCACCCGTCGATAGCCGCGTTCGGCACCGGTTGGCGTGAATTCGACATTGCTGTAGCGATACGTCTTGCCGTCGATGAAGCCCTGCTCGGGCGAGTCCGCGCGGATGCGCACCCACACGCGCACCGAGACGATCTGCGCGCGATTCAGCCCGGGGAACTGCGGGTCGACGTAGCGCGTCGCGCGTCCGTCGGACTCCGGAATCCCATCGCCGTTCACATCGCTCCCGGGATCGATCGCGCCGTCGTTGTTGTAGTCGCCGGTGTCGATGCCGAACTGCACCTGGAAGTCCTCGACGCCCGGCAGCACCTCGGTGTCGAGGAAAGCCGGCGAGCCGCCGACCTCGGTGAGCGATTTCACGCGCAGCGCCGGATAGCCGGCGCGGTCCACCGAATCCTTCGACACGTAATAGGTGCGGACCACCAGGTCGCGGATCTGGCGGTCGGCATCGACGGGGCCCGGCGCTGCGGCCGACATGAACAACTGCTGGGACGACTGGCTGCTGAAGCGCGTCGCATAGAGTTGCAGGCGCCCGGCGCGCGGCGTTCCGGGTTCGGTCGATGCGCGGCGAATCGTGAGCGTATCGGTGTTCGGCACGGCGCCGTTCCCGTACGCGCCGCAGCTCGCCGCGGCCGCCGGACCGAGTTCGAACACGTCGTTCGATCCTTCCACCGGCGAGAGCACGTCCACCGCGAAATTGGTGCCGCAGCTGTGCACCGCGGGCGGCAGGTCCGGGGCCGGGGTCACCGGCGTGCCGCCGACCGGGCGCTGGCGCATGGCGCTCGCGCTGGCCACCACGTTCTGCAGATCGTTCCCGCGGATCAGCCGGATCGTGTCGGCCGAATTGGTGAACGCGTAATAACCGGCGAGTTCGATATCGGGCTCGAGCACCGACATCACGTAGCGGCCCTGCTCCTGCAGCCGCGCGACCGATTCGTTG
>JBAVOB010000169.1:0-3345 GCA_049691655.1 Steroidobacteraceae bacterium
CGCCAGGCCTCGCTCGGCGATCGGCTCGTTCACGCGATGCGCGAGCGCCTGTCGCGCGCCGCGAACCAGCTGAGCCTCGCGAGCCGCGGACTCGATACGATGAGCCCGCTCGCGACCCTTATCCGCGGCTTCGCGATCGTGACGCTGGCCAGCGACCGTGCGCTCGTCACGGACGCCGCCGCACTCGCTCCCGGCGCCGAAGTCGACACGCGGCTCGCGCGTGGCTCGTTCCGCGCGAAGGTTCTCAGGATTTCCGCCAAGCACCGCCCATGAGCGCGCGCGGATTCAACGCATCGGGCGCTCTCGCGGCGATGGCCTGGTTGGTGGCAGGCTCGTCGGCCGCTGCGCCCGACCCCGGCGTGGCAGGCACTGCGGCCGCCCCGAGCAAGCCAGAAGTTACGACCGGAGCCTCCGTCTGGGTAGCGGCGCCACCGGCCACCCCGCCCTCGGCAAGCGCGGCCAGCAATGCGCTCGCCAACATCCTGCCACGGACGTCCGCCGTGCCGGGCGGCGTCGTGACGCTGCCGATCGAGGCGCCCGGCGACGCCGCGCCGCTCGTCACGCTGAACGGTGCGCGTGCGATGGTGTTGCGCGATGCGGACCGGTGGCTCGCCGTCGTCGGCATTCCACTCGGGATGGCGCCGGGCCGTGGCGACCTGGTCGTCCGGCGCGGCGATGCGACCACGCGATTCGGTTTCGATGTCGCAGCCAAGGATTACGCGGTGCAGCGACTCAACGTGCCGCCAACACAGGTGAATCTCTCGAAACGCGATCTCGCGCGCGTCGAGCAGGAGCAGGCGCGCATCCACCGGGCGCTCTCGCTGTTCACGGCGCCGCCGCCCGCGACGCTGCAGCTGTTGCCGCCCACGCCGGGGCCGCGCTCGAGTTCCTACGGCCTGCGCCGGTTTTTCAACAACGAGTCGCGCAATCCGCACACTGGGATGGACATCGCCGCCCCGGTCGGCGCCCCGGTGCGAGCCGCGGCGGCCGGCAGGGTGATCGCCGCAGGGAATTATTTCTTCAATGGAAACACAGTCATCCTCGATCACGGCGAGGGACTGATGACCATGTACTGCCATCTCAGCCGCATCCGCACGCCGCCCGGGCGCAAGGTGCGCGCTGGAGAGCTGATCGGCGACGTGGGCGCGACGGGGCGCGTGACCGGCCCGCACCTGCACTTCGGCGTGACGTTGAACGGAACGATGGTGGACCCGGCGCTGTTCCTGCCGGCCGAGGCGCCAGCCACGGCTCAGTGATACGCCGGAACCACCGCGATCAGTCGTCGAGCCCGAGCGGGTTCTCGCGGCGCCTGTACCAGCCCGCGCTGTCGCTCTCGAACACGTTGCAGTACGTCATGTCGCCGCCGTAGATATGCACGGACACGGCGGGCTGCGCCGACGGGTTGCGGATGACGTGGTACTCGTGCGGCGGGATCAGGCAGCCGGCACTGCCGATGCCGGCCTGGATCGAGCCGCACTTCTCGAAGCGGAAGCGATCGTCGCGCTGTTCGACGAGCTCGTACTGCAGCACCTCGATGCTGCCGCGCCACACGCTCTCGACACACCACATGCCGGCGTGATCGTGCAGTGAAGTACCCTGCCCCGCGCCCCAGGTCATCGCAATGATCGAATAGCCGCGCCGTGCATCGCGATGCAGCAGACGGCGCGCGTAATGATCGCCGACGCAGTCGGCGAAGCGCTCGGGCAGCACGACGGCGCCGGAATTAATCAGCTCGCACAGGCCGCCGCGCAACGCATCCACCGTGCGCTCGACGTCGCCGAGTGCGATCGCGCGCTCGGCGAGTGCGATCAACGGCTCGATTTCGCGGGTGGCAACGCCCATCCGGGCTAATCTAGCATTCTGGCGCGTGGGGCGCCGGGACCCCCGTCACGACTGCGCGGCCGGAGCGTCTCAGCGTCGCTTGGCGGGCTTGCGCGCGCTGTCCTTGCCGCGCGGGCGCTTGGGCCCGCGCCGCGACCGCCCCGTCGTCCGCTTGCGAGCATAAGGATTCTCGTCACCGCGGAACTCAATCGCGACGGGCGTCGCGAACAGGTCAAAACGCTCGCGAAAGACATTCGCCAGATAGCGGCGGTAGGCCTCGGGAACGGCGTGCGTCTGATTGCCGTGAATCACGATGCGTGGCGGATTGCGGCCTCCCTGGTGGGCGTAGCGCAGCTTGATCCGCCGACCCTGCACGAGCGGCGGCTGATGCATCGTCAGGGCGTGCTCCAGCGTCCTGCTGAGGAGCGGCGTCGGCATCTGCCGCATCGCCGCCTCGAACGCCCGCACCATCGACCCGACGAGCTCGCCGACGCCTGTCCCGTGGCGCGCGGAGATGAAGTGCAGCGGCGCGAACGGCACGAAGTCGAGCTTCAACGCGAGCTGGCGACGGATCTCCTCGCGCTGCTCCGCCGGGATGTTGTCCCACTTGTTCACCGCGATGAGGAGCGCGCGGCCACGCTCGAGGGCGAGCCCGAGAACGCTCGCGTCCTGTTCGCCTACGCTATCGTGCGCGTCCACTACCATGACGACGACATGCGCCTCGTCGATCGCCTGCAGCGTCTTCGCGACGCTCGTGCGCTCGACCACGTCTGCCACCCGCGCGCGACGTCGTACGCCCGCCGTGTCGATCAGGACGAAACGGCGCCCGTCGCGCTCGAACGGCACCAGGATGCTGTCCCGCGTGGTGCCGGGCTCCGCGCTCGCAATCACGCGCTCTTCGCCGATCAGGCGATTCACCAGCGTCGACTTGCCGACGTTCGGCCGGCCGATCACCGCGATCCGGATGGAGTCCGGGGTGACCGGCTCCTCGGCCGCCGGCTCGCATCCCGCCAGCACCGCCGACATCAGCGCGGCGCAGCCCGTGCCATGCGCCGCCGAGATCGCGATCGGCTGCCCGAGTCCGAGCGAGTGGAAGTCCGCGCCGGCAAGGTCGCGATCGAGTCCTTCCGCCTTGTTGGCTGCGATGACTACCGGTTTGCCGAGGCGGCGCAGTTCGCGCGCAACGAAGTGATCCTGGGGCGTGAGCCCGGCGCGCGCGTCGACAATGAAGACCACGCGGTCCGCTTCCTCGACGGCGCGTTCCGCCTGCGCCCGCATCTGCGCTTCGAGTCCGCTCGCCTGCTCGATGAGACCGCCCGTGTCGATGAGCACGCAGCGCTGTGCGCCGTGCCGCGCGTAGCCGTATTGGCGGTCGCGCGTGACCCCCGGCACGTCGGCGACAATCGCATCGCGCGTTCCGGTCAGTGAGTTGAACAGGGTCGACTTGCCGACGTTCGGCCGGCCGACGAGCGCGACAACTGGGAGCACCGCTGGCCTCCTGGCGAATCCTGTGCCGCTGCGCGC
>JBAVOB010000170.1:0-3492 GCA_049691655.1 Steroidobacteraceae bacterium
CGGCCGGCCCGGCAGGCGGCGCCCCGCGGGCATCTCAGCTCGACGGCCAGAGCGAGACCGAGATCCGCCTGCATTTCGTGGCCGACAGCTGGACCGAAGTGTATGAGGCTGGCGGGAATCGCCTGTATTTCGACGTCGGTGCCGCCAATACGGCGCACACCTTTCGCGGCAAGCCGCCGCTGCGCGTCGTGCTGGGCAACGCCCCGGGCGTTGCGGTGACCGTCAACGGCCGTTCCACGGTCATCCCGCCGCGCGCGATGCACAGTGGCGGCGCGAGATTCTTCGTCTACGCGTCGGGCGTGCTGGCCCCGAGCCGCTGACTGGCCCGGGGGACGCGCTCCATGTCCGAGCAGATTCGCCGCGTCACGGGCATGAACGACGTGCTGCCCGAGAGCATCGGTGCCTGGCAGCACGTCGAGCTCGTCATGCGTGAACTCCTCGCCGCCTACGGCTACCAGGAATTCCGCACCCCCGTCGTCGAGCACACCGAGCTCTTCAAGCGCTCGATCGGCGAGTTCACCGACATCGTCGAGAAAGAGATGTACAGCTTCGTCGACCAGGGCGGCGACAAGCTGACGCTGCGGCCGGAGGCGACCGCTGGGATGGTGCGCGCGCTGATCTCGAACGGCATGCTGCGCGGCGCGCGTCACAAGGTGTACTGCATCGGACCGATGTTCCGCCATGAGAAGAACCAGGAAGGCCGGTACCGGGAGTTTCACCAGCTCGACGTCGAGGCATTCGGATTCGGTGGCCCGGACGTCGATGCCGAGCTGATGGCGTTCGGCGCGCGGCTGTGGCGCCGGCTTGGCATCGAGCGGGTGCGCCTCGAGATCAATTCGCTCGGGACGCCCGAGGCGCGCCGCGCCTACCGCGAGCGGCTGGTCGCATACTTCAAGAGCCATGAGTCGCGCCTCGACGCGGACAGCCGCCGCCGCCTCGCGGGCAATCCGCTGCGCATTCTCGACAGCAAGAATCCCGAGATGCAGGCGATCGTGGCCGGCGCGCCGCACCTCACCGAACATCTGGACGAGGAATCGCGGGCGCATTTCGCGGACCTGCAGGCGACCCTGGATACGCTCGGGGTGGGCTATACGGTGAATCCGCGACTCGTGCGCGGTCTCGATTACTACTCGCGCACGGTCTTCGAATGGACCACGGACGCGCTCGGCTCGCAGAACGCCCTATGCGCGGGCGGCCGCTACGACGGGCTCATCGCGCAGCTCGGCGGCGAACCGACGCCCGCGATCGGCTTCGCGCTGGGGATCGAGCGGGTCGTGCTGCTGCTCGAGCGGCTCGGGAATAGCCCGGCGACGAGCTGCCCGGACGTGTACGTTGTCACGCAGGGTGTCCGCGCCGAGCGCGAAGCACTGGTGCTTGCCGAGCGGCTGCGGGACGCGTTGCCGGGACGCGCCGTGCTGGTCAATCTCGGCGGCGGCAACCTCAAGGCCCAGTTTCGCCGCGCGGACCGCAGCGGCGCGCTGCTCGCGCTGGTCCTCGGTGACGACGAGCTGGCGCGCGGTGTCGTGGCGTTGAAACCTTTGCGCGCGGCTGTGGATCAAAGCGATTGCCCGATTGCGGGAGTAGCGGCCGGGGTCGACGCGGCGCTTGCGCGACTCACGCGCGGCGGCCCCGGGCGGACGGCAACGGTCTGACAGGCGAAGAGGAGTTTCCGTGGACGAGAACATGAACGAGAAGGAGCAGTGGGAGGAACTCAAGGCCTGGCTGCGCGAGAACAGCGTATGGATCGTCGCAGGCGTGCTGGTGGGCGCCGGAGGCGTCGGTGGCTGGCGGCTGTACCAGGACCGGGTGGAGCGGCTCGCTCACGCGGCGAGCGAGAAATACGAGCAGCTGCTCGGCGCGCTGAACGGCAACGATCGCACGCGCGCCACGGCGATCGTCAGCGAGCTCGGCAGTGACCACGCCGGCTCGCCCTACCTCGATCAGGCGCAACTCGCGATGGCGCGCGCCGCGGTGGATGCGGGTGACTTCGCCAGGGCGCATGGCCTGCTCGAGGCAATCATGAAGTCGAGCAAGGACCCGGAACTCGCGCTCGTCGCGCGCCTGCGCCTCGCGCGCGTGCAGATCGCCGAAGGCAAGGCCGACGACGCGCTCGCGACGCTACGGTCCGCAGATGCCGCGGGCGAGTTCGCGCCGCGATTCGCCGAGGTGCGCGGCGACGCGCTGCTCGCCAAGGGCGATCGCAAAGGCGCACTCGAGGCGTATCGTGTAGCGAACGCGGCGAAGACGCCCGGCGTCGTCGATCCCGATACACTCGATCTCAAGACCCGCGACTTCGCGTCGCAGTGACCGGAGCAGGCCGTCTCATGAAACGCTTCGCCCTGCTGTGCGCGCTGCTCGCGCTTGGCTCCTGCTCGAGAAAGGAAAAGGAAGTCGATGCGCCGGCCCGGCTCGTGGATTTTTCCGCCACGCTGCGCGTGGACCGCGTGTGGCAGGCATCGGTCTCCAGCAAGGACGCGGAGCTGCGACTGTCGATAGGCCTCGCCGCGGATGACGGCAAGGCGTTTGCAGCCGGCAGCGGCGGCGAGGTCGCGGCATTCGAACTCAAGAGCGGCCGCACGCTGTGGAAGACCCGCATCCGGGGCACGCTGTCGGCGGGCACCGGAGCGGGGCAGGGACTTGCCGTCGTGGCGACGAACAAGGGCGAGGTCATTGCTCTCGATGCCGCGAACGGCGCGGTGCGCTGGCGTGCGCGCACGGGCGGCGAAGTGCTGGCCGCGCCGGCGGTTGCGTCGGCGGTCGTCGCGGTGCGGACGGTGGACGGCAAACTCCACGGTCTTGCCGTCGCGGACGGCAAGCAATCCTGGGTCGCCGAGCAGCCGATGCCGCGCCTGACGCTGCGCGGCACCGCGCGGCCGGTCGTGGCGGGAGACATGGTGCTCAGCGGTTTCGACAACGGCAAGGTCGTTGCCGTCAACCAGGCCGACGGGGCGGTGCTCTGGGAGGCGACCGTGTCGCCGCCGAAAGGCCGCACCGAGCTCGAGCGCCTCGTCGATATCGATTCCGCGGTACATGTCATCGGCCAGGACGTCTATGTCGTCGGTTTCCAGGGCCGCGCAGCACTGCTCGCGCTCGAGGGCGGGCAGGTGTGGTGGGCGCGGGAGCTCTCGAGCTATCGCGGCCTGGACGTCGACGCCGACAACATCTACGTGGCGACCGCGGGGGGCGAGGTCGCCGCGCTCGCTCGCCGGACAGGCATAGAACTGTGGCGCCAGAGCGCGCTCATCCGCCGCGGCCTGTCCGCGCCGGCGGTCACCGGCGCTGCCGTCGCGGTTGGCGACTTCGAGGGATACGTGCACTGGCTCGATCGCACGACGGGCGCGATCATCGGCCGCACCAAGCTCGGCGGGCGGATTTCGGCGCAGCCGCTTGCGGTAGGCGAGCTGCTGCTCGTCGAGAGCGATTCCGGGCGCATTGCGGCGTATCGCGCGAGCCCGCGCGGCGGTTCCGATCCCGCCGCTGCCCCCGCCGCCA
>JBAVOB010000171.1:0-9715 GCA_049691655.1 Steroidobacteraceae bacterium
CGGCGCGTGATGGTGCCGCGGCGGCGCTGCGCGAGACAGAGGCGGCACTCACCGCACAACTGCGCGGCACGCGCCGCGAGCAGCTCGATCAGGCCCGTGCGGCGCTCGCAGCGGCCGAGGCGGCTACCCAGGCTCTGGAAGTCGCGCAGAGTCGATTGGCCGTCAAGGCTTCGCGCGACGCGGTGGTGGAAGCGCTGCCGTACAAAGTCGGCGAACAACCGCCGATGGGCGCGCCGGTCGCGATTCTGCTAGCGGATGGCGCGCCATATGCTCGGGTCTATGTGCCGGAGCCCCAGCGGGCGCGCGTCAAGCGGGGCGACCGCGCCCAGGTCAAGGTCGATGGGGTCGCGACAACGTTTACGGGGACCGTGCGCTACGTGGCGAGCGCGGCGGCTTTCACACCGTACTACGCGCTTACGCAGGCGGATCGTAGCCGCCTGGCGTATCTCGCCGAGATCGATCTCATGGATCCAGCCGCGCGAGATCTCCCTGCGGGTGTGCCGCTTGAAGTGCGGCTCACGGACGGCGCCGATGGAGCGCACTGAGCCGGCGATCGTCGCGCGCGCGCTGGTGCGCCGCTTCGGTCCAGTATTGGCCGTCGATCGCATCGATCTCGACGTGCCTCGCGGAGCGATTTTCGGGTTCCTCGGACCGAACGGTTCGGGCAAGTCGACGACGCTGCGCATGCTCTGCGGCCTGCTTGCCCCGACCAGCGGCACAATCCGGGTGCTCGATCACGACGTTCCGCGGGAGTCCGAGATCCTGCGGCGCCGGATCGGTTACATGACCCAGAAGTTCTCGCTCTGGGATGACCTGTCCGTGCGCGAAAACCTGGAATTTCTCGCCCGCATCTTCACGCTGGAGCGCGTCCGGGCCGCGGCGCGCATTGCGCAACTGACCCGCGAATACCGGCTGGCGGAATTCAGCGAACGGGCCGCCGGCACCCTGAGCGGCGGCCAGCGCCAGCGCCTCGCACTCGCCGCGGCAACGCTGCACGAGCCGGAGTTGCTGATGCTGGACGAGCCGACAAGCGCGGTGGATCCGCAGAGCCGCCGCGATTTCTGGGAGAGCCTGTTTGCACTGGCGAACCGCGGCACGACCATTCTCGTCTCCACTCATTACATGGATGAGGCCGAGCGCTGCCACCAGCTCGCGATCATGAGCCTGGGCCGGATTGTTGCGGCGGGCCCGCCGGCGCGCCTCATGGACGAACTGGCACTGCCCGTGATCGAGATCGAGGCGGTCGATACGCAGGCGGTGCGCCGTGCTTTCGAGGGCCGCGCTGAAGTGCACAGCATCGCGCAGCTCGGGCTGAAGCTGCATCTGCTGGTCGATCAGCGCGTGATCCATCCGCAGGCTTGGGCCAACGGCGTGCTGACCGACGCTCGTGTCGGCGCCCGTGTCGAGCAGACGCGCGCGAACCTCGAGGATGTGTTCGTCGCGGCAACTACTACGCCCCTCGGGTCGCCGGTCGGGCCTGACGGAGCCGGAGCCGCGCGCTGATGGACCCGCTGCGCCGGATTCACGCGATTGCGTTCAAGGAGCTGCGCCAGCTGGCGCGCGATCGCCTGACCATCGGGATGGTGGCCGGCATTCCGCTTATGCAGATCCTGATCTTCGGCTACGGCATCAATTTCGATGTGCGGCACTTGCATGCGGGTGTGGTGGATCTCGCCAACACGTCCATGTCCCGGGCGCTGGTTGCGGGACTTGCAGCGAGCCAGGTCGTGGACTTCGTCGAACGGCCGGCGACGGTGGCCGCGCTCCGCGACGGCATCGCCTCGGGTCACTACGCCGCAGGGCTCTACATTCCGCCGGATTTCGAACGCCGCCGTGCCGAGCACGACCGGCCCGCCGCGCAACTGTTCATCGACGCATCGGAGCCCGGGATCGAAGCGCCATTGCGGGCGCTGGCCGCGGCGCCGCTTCCCGCGAGAGCCGGACTCGAGGCGACGCCGGAGAACATGCGCAGTCAGACGGGCCGCGCCATCGAGCTGCATACGGAGTTCAACCCCGAGCGGCGCACGGCCGTTCAGGTCATTCCCGCGCTGATCGGGGTCATCCTGAACATGACCATGGTGATCTTCACGGCGATCGCGCTCGTGCGGGAGCGGGAACGCGGCAACCTCGAACTCCTGATTACGACTCCCGTGCGGCCCGTAGAGCTGATGCTCGGGAAGTTGCTGCCGTACGTACTGGTCGGAGCGATCCAGATTACGCTGGTGCTGCTGACCGGACTCCTGTTGTTCAGCGTGCCGGTCAATGGCAGCGTCGTGCAGTTCTACTTTGGGGCGCTGTTGTTCATCGCCGCCACTCTGGCGCTCGGACTCGTCATTTCGACGCTCGCGCAGACGCAGTTCCAGGCCATGCAGCTCGGTTTCTTTACGATGCTGCCGTCGATCCTGCTGTCCGGATTCGTCTTTCCGTTCGATGGCATGCCGCGCGTCGTGCAGGGGATTGCGCAGGTCTTGCCGTTGACCCATTTCAACGTGATCGCGCGCGGCATCATTCTGCGGGGTGCGTCCTTGACCACGCTCGGTTTGCCGGTGCTCAAGCTGTCCATTTTTCTGGTCGCCGCCGTCATTATCGCCGCGATGCGCTTCCGCAAGCGGCTCGGTTGAGGTGCCTCGCGTTCTGTAGGCTGCTCGCTTGCGCGACGCACGGCGGAACCCGTACATTTGCGCGCTTTTCACCGCCAAGCCACGCGAGGAGACAGTCTGCATGCCCCAAGAGCGCGCCCCCTGGGTGGTTCACAAGTTCGGCGGTTCGAGCGTTGCGGACGCCGAGTGCTTCGTGCGCGTCGCGACTATCCTCGAGTCGCAGCCCGCGGGGCCCCTCGGGGCCGTGCTGTCGGCCTGCAAGGGGGTCACCGATGCATTGCTGCATCTCGTTGCGCTCGCCGAGCGGCAGGATGACACCTTCAATACCGCGCTCGATGCGCTGCGCGCGCGCCATGCCGTTATCGCGGAAACGTTGCTCAAACCGGAAGCGGCCGGGCAGTTCGTCGCTACGCTGCAGCGCGATTGCAACGACCTCGGCGGAATCCTGCAGACGGTCAAGCTGACGCGGTCCGCCGCCCGCAACGTGACCGACCTGATCGCAGGCTATGGCGAGATCTGGTCGACGCGCCTGTTCAGCCAGTTCTTCGAGTCGCGGGCCAGGCGCAGCGGCGCCGTGCAGTGGGTGGACGCGCGGCAGGTCGTGGTCGTCGAGTGGGGCGAGCTTGGGCCGGCCGTGCAGTGGGAGGAATCACGAGCGAATCTGCGCCGGGTCGTGCCCGCGCGTTTCGACGGCACGCTCATCGTCACCGGCTTCATTGCGTCCGACCGACGCGGCGTGCAGACGACCCTCGGGCGCAACGGGAGCGACTTCTCGGCGTCGATCTTCGGCGCCCTGCTCGAAGCCTCCGGAATCCAGATCTGGACGGACGTCAACGGCGTGCTGTCGGCCGACCCGCGGCGCGTGCCGGACGCGCGGGTGATCGATTCGCTGTCCTATAACGAGGCCATGGAGCTTGCGTATTTCGGCGCGAAGGTCCTGCACCCGCAAACGATGGCGCCGGCGGTGGGCCGCGACATTCCAATCTGGATCCGCAATACGTTCGCGCCCGAGCTCGCTGGCACGCTTATCTGCCGGCGGCCGCAGTCGCGACTTCCGGTCAAGGGCATCACCAGCATCGAGCGCATCGCGCTTCTCAACCTGGAAGGCGCGGGGATGATCGGAGTGCCGGGAACCGCGCACCGGTTGTTTGGAGCTTTGCGCGAGGAGGGAATCTCGGTCGTCCTGATCTCACAGGGCAGCTCGGAGCACTCGATCTGCTGCGCCATCCCGGAGTCCGAGGCGGAGCGCGCCGAGCGCGTGGTCCGCAGCGCGTTTGCACGGGAACTCCAGGACGGGCAGATCCAGAGCGTCGACGTCGGCCGCGACATGGCCATACTCGCGGTGGTGGGCGACGGCATGGCCGGATTGCCCGGCGTGGCCGCCAAGGTTTTCACCTCACTCGGTGCAGCCGGCGTCAACGTCCGCGCCATCGCGCAGGGCGCCTCCGAGCGGAACATCTCGGTCGTCATCGAAGGCAAGCACGCGACGCGTGCGCTGCGCGCGGCGCACGCCGGCTTCTATCTCTCCCCGCACACGATTTCGATCGGGGTCATCGGACCCGGAACGGTTGGCCGGGCATTGCTCGATCAGCTTGCCTCGGAGGCGGCGCGATTACAGCGCGATCACAACCTTGACCTGCGACTGCGTGGCATCCTCGCCTCGAAGCAAATGCTGCTCGCTGAGCAGACCGTACCGCTCGGCGAGTGGCGCAGCGCACTTTCGGCTTCGAGTAGCGAGGCCGATCTCCCGCGGTTTGTGGAGCACATCCGGGTGGACTACCTGCCGCACACCGTTCTGATCGACTGCACGGCGAGCGAAAACGTGTCGCTGCACTATTGCGACTGGCTGGCGAAGGGCATCCATGTCGTGACGCCGAACAAGAAGGCAAACAGTGCGGCGTTGGATCTCTACCGCGCCCTGGGCGAGGCACGGCGCCGCAGCGGCGCCCACTACCTGTACGAGGCCACCGTCGGAGCCGGCCTGCCGATCATTCAGACGCTGCGCGACCTGCGGGCGACGGGAGACGAGGTTTCGAGCATCGAGGGGATTTTCTCCGGCACGCTCGCGTACCTGTTCAATGTGTACGACGGCAAGGCCCCATTCTCTGAAATCGTCCGCGACGCACAGGCGCGCGGCTACACCGAGCCCGACCCGCGCGACGACCTGTCCGGCACCGACGTGGCGCGCAAGCTGACCATACTCGGCCGCGAAATGGGTCTCGAGCTGGAGCTCGCCGACGTACAGGTCGAGAGTCTGGTGCCGCGGGGACTCGAGCAGGGCTCCGTTGCGGCGTTCGTCGCGCAACTCCCGCGGTTCGATGAGACGATGCATGCGCGCTTCGAAGCCGCGCGATCGCGCGGCAAGGTGCTGCGCTACGTAGGGCGGCTGAGCGCCGCGACAGGCAAGGCTACGGTAGGCATCGTGGAACTAGACTCGACCCATGCGTTCGCGAATATCGCGCTGACCGACAATATCGTGCGGTTCGCGACCCGCCGGTATTGCGATAACCCGCTGATCGTCCAGGGGCCGGGCGCGGGCCCGGAAGTCACCGCAGGCGGTGTGTTCGCGGACCTGTTGCGGCTTGCGGCCTATCTCGGGGCGCGGCTGTGACTGCAGCCAGTGTCGTTGCATTCGCGCCGGCGTCGGTCGGGAATGTCGCGATCGGTTTCGACATCCTCGGCTTCGCCGTCAATGCGCTGGGCGACCGTGTGCGGCTCACCCGCGTCGCTCGTTCTGGCGTCAGCATCCAGGGTATTCGCGGCGTCGCCGGTGAACTGCCGCTCGAGGCGGCCAGCAATACTGCCGGGCGCGCCTTGCTGGCACTGTGCGACGCGGTCCGACCCGACTTCGGATTCGAGATGGAGATCGAGAAGGGCATTCCGCTCGGCTCCGGTCTCGGCGGCTCGGCGGCATCGGCAGTAGCGGCGGTGGTGGCTGCCAACGCGCTGCTGCCCAAGCCCTGTGGCATGATCGAGCTGCTCAAATTCGCCATGCAGGGCGAGGCGGTAGCGAGCGGGTCACTGCACGTGGATAACATTGCGCCGTCGCTGTACGGGGGACTCGTGCTCACGGTGGGCATCGACAATCCACGCGTGAAACGTATCCCGGTACCGACCGGAGTGCGCGCGGTGATCGTCCACCCGCACATGTTCCTGTCCACCCGTGAGGCGCGCGCCATCCTCAAGCGCAGCGTAGGGATGTCGGATTTCGTCTGGCAGACGGCGAACCTGGCCGGTTTCATCTCGGGTTGTTATACCAACGATCTCGACATGATTCGCGAATCGCTGCGCGACGTGGTAATCGAACCCCAGCGCGAGACGCTGATCCCGGGTTTCGCCGACGTGCAGCGCGCAGCGCTCGAGGCGGGATCGCTCGGCGGATCGATTTCGGGCGCGGGCCCCACCATGTTCGCGTGGGCCCTTGAGCGCGACGCCGAGCGTGTCTGCGCCGCGATGCTCGCCGAGCTGACCCGGCGTTCCATCGAGGCCGATCACTGGATCGTCGAACTTGATACGCCCGGCGCGCGAGTCGTCGCCTGATGCGTTTTGTCAGCACGCGCGATCCACAGCTCGGCGCGACGCTGAGCGAAACGCTGCTGCAGGGACTGGCACCCGATGGCGGCCTCTACCTGCCCGACGCGTGGCCTCCATGCGCGAGCCTTGATGAGTTCCCGGCTGCGGCCGATCTGGCGGGCATCGGCGAGCGGCTCCTCGCGCCCTTCGCGGCGGGCGACCAACTTGCGCCACGGCTCGGCGAGATCACGCGCGAGGCATTCGACTTCCCGGCTCCCCTGGTCGAGCTGGCGCCGGATGGTTCGGCCGCGGTGCTCGAGCTCTTCCATGGGCCGACGGCGGCGTTCAAGGATTTTGGCGCAAGGTTCCTGGCGGCGTGTCTCACGCGACTGCGCGAGCGGGCGGCACGTCCGCTCGAGATACTCGTGGCCACGTCCGGGGACACGGGCGGTGCCGTGGCCGCGGCTTTCCATCGACGGCCGGGCATCGGAGTCGTGGTGCTGTTTCCCAAGGGGCGGGTGTCGCCGACCCAGGAGCGCCAGCTGACCTGCTGGGGCGACAACGTCCGCTCATTCGCGGTGCGCGGTACCTTCGATGACTGTCAGCGCTTGGCGAAAGAGGCATTCCTCGACGTCGGACTGCGCGCGGCGTTCGATTTGTCCTCCGCCAACAGCATCAGTCTCGGCCGCTTGCTGCCGCAGATGGTGTACTACGCAGCGGCGAGCCTCGCCACGCACCGGCGGCATGGGATCCCGGCGTCCTTCATCATCCCGAGCGGCAATCTCGGAAATGCGACCGCCTGCGTCATGGCGCGTCGCCTGGGCCTGCCGATTGCTGAGATCGTGCTGGCGCACAATGCAAACCGCACGGTGCCGGACTTCTTCGACACCGGCGACTGGCGGCCGCGCGCGAGCCTCGCCACGCGCGCTTCCGCGATGGACGTCGGCAATCCGAGCAACATGGAGCGGCTGCGCAGTCTCCTGCCCTCGATCGAGCGGCTGCGCGCCGAGTTGAGCGCGGCATCGGTTGCGGACCCGGCGATCCGGGCGCGGATCCGCGAGGACTTCGCGCGCTATCGGCGCATCTGGTGCCCGCATACCGCCGTAGCGGCGGAAGTCTACGCCAGGCTGCCGGGGGAGCGGCGCACGGGCCGGTGCTGGATTGTCGTTGCGACTGCGCACCCGGCCAAGTTCCGGGAGACTGTCGAACCCCTGATCGGGCAGCCGATCCCGATGCCCCCGGCACTGGCGAGGCTTTTCGACCGCCCGCTAACGTATGCTGAGCTGGACGTCGATCTGCAGGCACTGCGAGACGCGCTGAGCCGGGCACACGCGTGATCCGGCTGCCGTCCTTGAGGTCACTGGTCGCATGACAACTTTCGCCATCACACCTGCGTTGATCGAGATCGCGCTCGGTTCGCTCGCGGGGCTCGCGCTCGGTTTCTTCGGCTGGCGCTGGTACGCCCGCCGGCAGGCACAACGCATCCTCCTGCAAGCCGTTACCCAGGGCGCGTTCGAGCACCTGCGCAACGTGCTCGTTCCCGACGGCAACGGCGGCGCTTATCACGTCGACTTTCTTCTGCTGACCGTGCGGGGCGTCGTAGTCATCGATCTGCGCGACGTCACGGGCAACGTGTTCGGCGGCGACCAGATGAACGAGTGGACGGTCATGAATCGCTCCCTGCGAACGACTTTCCCGAATCCGCAGAGCGCGCTCTACGACCGTGTGGCTGCGGTCAAGGCGCTGGCGGGCGATGTGCCCGTCGAAGGACGCATAGTATTCACGCGGCGCGCGGCTTTTCCCAAAGGGATGCCGCGCTGGACGGCCCGCGTCGACACGCTCGGGGCGGAATTTCCCGCCGTAGATCGCGGGACGCTCGAGGCCACCGTGCGTCGCTGGCTGGGCGGATGGCAGAAGACCAAGGCGGCGACCATGCCGAGCGGGCACGGCGCCGCGCAGCCGGCCGGCACCCGTTGAATTTGTGTCCGCACAGCGGCCGCGCCCGCTCGCGCTCCGCAGCGTGTCAGCCGCGCGATGCCTGCCGCGCGTGGTCCTCGATCACACTGGCCACGCACTCCGTGAGGCGCTTGGCGTAGGCGATGTGCAGGAATTCATTGGGCCCGTGCGCGTTCGACCGCGGCCCGAGCAGCCCGGTGATGAAGAACTGGGTCTTCGGGAACCGGTCACCCAGCATTTTCATGAACGGGATCGTGCCGCCCGCGCCGAGGTAGACCGCATCACGATCGAACGTCGCGCGGGACGCCCGCTCGATTGCACGCTCGAGCCACGGCGCGACGGGCGGCGAATTCCAGCCAGCCGAACCCTGCTTCGCCTCGAAAGCGACCGTTGCCCCGTAAGGCGGATCCGCCTCGAGCACTAGCTTGACCGCACTCGCCGCCGTGGCTGGGTCGACTGTCGGTGGCAGGCGCATCGACAGGGCAAGCTTCACTTCGGGCAGCATGACGTTGCCCGCCGCTTCGATTGCGGGCAGGCCGTCCGCGCCGATGACGGCGAGCGCCGGTTTCCAGGTGTTGTTGATCAGCAATTCCGCGGGATCATTGCTTACGGGTCGCGTGCGGCCGGCCAGTCGCATCTTGGTGAGGATGGACTGGCCGAGCACGGCCGCAGCGCCCGCGATCTGCGTGTGCCGGTCTGCCGGCACCGGGGCGTGCAACGCATCGACCAGCACCTCGCCGGTCACGGGATTCTCGAGGCGCGCTATCAGTTGCGTGGCGATCCGGAACGCGGCCGGGGCAATGCCGCTGCCCATGCCGGAGTGCACGCCTTCCTCGAGGACGCGGATGCACAGCGTTCCGCCGAGCAGCCCGCGAAGCGACGTCGTGCACCAGAGCTGTTCGTAGTTGGAACACTCGGCATCCAGGCACACGACGAGCGATGGCGTGCCCAGAGCGTCGCCGAGCGCCTCGAGATGCGCAGGCAAATCGACGCTGCCACTTTCCTCCGACGCTTCGATCAGTACGACGCAACGAGCCAGGCCCACACCGCGCTGCTTGAGGGCCGAAATCGCGGTTAGAGAACTGAACAGTGCATAACCATCGTCGGCGCCCCCTCGACCGTAAAGCTTGCCGTCGCGGATAACGGGTTCCCACGGCCCGAGACCCGGCAGCCAGCCGGAGAACTCGGGCTGTTTGTCCAGATGTCCATAGAGCAGCACGACTTCGTCGACCTCCCCGGGGACATCGACAATCAGGAGCGGCGTGCGGCCGGGGAGTCTCCGCACGTCGACCCGCAGGCCAGGGACGGGAACTTTGCGCGCCCACGCGGCGAGCAGTTCCACCGCTCGATCCATGTGTCCAAGCGCCGCCCAATCGCGCTCGAATGCGGGCGACTTGTTCGGGATGCGCACGTATTCGGTCAGGGTGGGTACGATCGACAGATCCCATTCGCGTCCGATGAACTCGCGGCTGTCGAAAGTCATGGCGTGCGTGCTCCAGTATCGCGGGGAGGGGATAATCCGAAAAACCGACGCGCTGCGGCGGTGCTGGCGGCCGCCAGTTCCTCGACGGATTCGCCGCGCAGGTGAGCGATGACGCGGGCGATGTGCGGCAGGTACGCGGGCTCGTTGCGGCGCGATGCGGGTC
>JBAVOB010000172.1:0-10488 GCA_049691655.1 Steroidobacteraceae bacterium
CTGCAAGCGCGGACGGCGCGAAGACCAGGCCGCCGAGCAGCGCGAGGAGCGCGACCGCGCAGCCGCGCGCCCAGCCGGCGGCCCGCACGGGGTAATGTCCCGAAGACGCGAGCATCAGGCGCGCCGCTGCTTGCGCAGCTCCGCCGCAACCGCCGGATGCACGAATTCCTTCACCTCGCCACCGAGCACCGCGATCTCCCGTACCAGCGACGAGGAAATGAACGTGAACTGTTCCTGCGGCGTCATGAACACGGTCTCCACGTCGGGCGTGAGGTGCCGGCTCATGTTGGCGAGCTGGAACTCGAACTCGAAGTCCGACACGGCGCGCAGACCCCGGATGACGACGGCAAGACCGTTGTTGCGCGCGTATTCCACCGTCAGGCCGGTATAGCCCGTCACCTCTACATTCGGGATATCTCCGAGGACGATGCGCACCAGTTCCACGCGCTTCTCGAGCGGGAACATCGGCGCCTTGTTGGGGTTGGCGGCCACCGCGACTACCACCCGCTCGAAGATCTTGGCGGCGCGGCGCACCAGGTCGGTGTGGCCGTTCGTGATGGGGTCGAAGGTCCCGGGATACAACGCGTGCCGTCTCATGGTTGCCCTGCGCGGCTCTCGCCCGATTGGCGCAGAAGATGATACCCGACCTCGCCGTCGCGCCCTTCCTTCAGCACAGTCAGTCCGGCAGGCAGTTCGAGCGGCGTTGAGCGTGCCGCGAATTCGACGTAGACCCATCCGCCCGGGGCGATCCAGTCCCCGGCCGCGAGCGCGTGCAGCGCCTGGGGCAGCGCGCCGCTCGCGAACGGCGGATCGAGAAACACGATGTCGAATGCCTGTGCGCGGCCGGCTGGCCCGGCGCCGGACAGGTACCTGAGCGCGTCCATGGCGAACACCCGTCCCGTGCCGGCCTGCCACTCTGCAAGCACGGCGCGTATCCCCGCCGCGGCGGTGCGGTTGCTTTCAACAAACACGACCTCGGCCGCGCCGCGCGACAGGGCCTCGAGCCCGAGCGCCCCACTGCCCGCGAACAGGTCGAGGCACCGGGCCCCGTCGATGACGGGAGCGAGCCAGTTGAACAGCGTTTCGCGCACCCGGTCCGGTGTCGGGCGAATTTCGACGCCCGCCGGAAAGCGGAATCGGCGGCTGCGCCAAGCACCCCCCACGATTCGCAGCACCCGCGATTCCCGGCCGCGGGTAGTACGAACAAGTCCTGATGTTCGCTTGTTCCTGCGCATCCTAGGGTTCAGCCGGGTATTTCCAGGCGTTCGCCAAGCAGCGTAGACTAAAGGGCAATCACTACAAGTCCGCCGTGGCCCAAGGCGTGGCCGGCCACAGGCCAAGAACCGTCCGATCCGCGCCGGTTCGTGGGACGAGCCCGCTCGGATTGTCTGCGAGGAGACAGCACAATGAAGAACCTTGTCGCCACAACACTGGTCATCGGTGCCCTCCTCGCCGGAGGGTGCGCGAACAACAGTGGCCAGGGCAGTCCATCGGACATCGGCCCGACCAACACAGCCGCGGGGAATAGCAACCCGGGCGGCGCCACGACCCCGCCGGTCGCTGCCTCCAACGTTGCCCTGTTCCAGCTCTCCGCCGGCATCCTGCCGTATCCGACGGACCTGTACTTCTCGGGGACCACCGACGGCACGCTCAACATTCAGCCCGCGAACGCCCTGAATCCGAACCAGGCGGCGATCAACGCGCTGGACGGCTTCTCGACCACTGCGGCGATTCGCGCGCGTTTTGGCGGCGCACTCAACGCCGCGTCGCTCACCGCCGCCTCGGTGCGAGTGATCCAGGTAAACATCGATAATGCGACCAAGGCAACCATCGGCGTCGTGCGGCCTCTCGTCCTCGGCACCGATTTCAGCGTCGGCCTCGCGACCGACGCGGGCGTCGGCAACCAGATCGTCGAGATCAAGCCGCTGAAGCCGCTTGCGGCAAGCACCGGCGCGACGAACAGGGGTTACCTGGTGTTGCTGACCAACAGCATTACGGATGCCAGCGGCGCCGCGGCGGTCCCCGACACGGACTACGCCACCATCAAGGCGGCGCTGCCGACCTGTGCCTCCATCACGAACGCCACCCTGAACGGAGTCTGTCGCCTCACTGGCGCGCAGCTGCAGATCGCGCAGGCGATCGGCGTGAACCCGGCCAGCGTGGTGCTGTCGTTCAGCTTCTCGACCGGATCCGTCGATGATTCCTTCGCGGCGCTGGCGGCGACGGTTCCGGCACAAGCGATCGCGGTCGCCCCCACCGGGCTCACGACGAAGCAGGCGAACCCCGCGTTGCAGGGCAAGGCGAACATCTACGTCGGCACGACGACGGTGCCTTACTACCTCAAGGTCGCAGCGAGTCCCCAGGACACGGGCGTGCTGACCACGCCGTGGACCGCGGCCGGGCCATCGCCGGTGCCGGGAATCGATCCGGCGAGCCGCTTCATTACGCGCTTCAATCCGCTCCCGAAGAAAACCGCGGACCTGCAGATTCCGCTGCTCGTCACCGTGCCGAACGCCACCGCCGCGGGCGGCGCGGGCTGTCCGAAACCTGCGGCCGGCTGGCCCGTCGCCATCGTTCAGCACGGTCTCGGCGGCAATCGCACGCAGGCGCTGGCGATGGCGGACTCGTTCGCCGACGCCTGCTTCATCGTCGCGGCGATCGACCTGCCGCTGCACGGCGTCACCGACGTGACGAATCCGTTCTACCAGGCGACGCGCGAGCGCACCTTCAACCTCGACGTGCTGACCAACGCGACGGGCGCGCCGGGGACGGACGGCAAGATCGACAGCTCGGGCGCGAATATCATCCAGCTGCCGAGCCCGCTCACCTCGCGCGACAACCTGCGCCAGGGCGAGGCCGATACGATCGTCTTCAGCAAGTCGCTCGTGAATCTCGACGTGACCGGCGATGGCGTCCCGGACATCGACCCGGCGCGCATCCACTACGTCGGGCTTTCGCTCGGCGGCATCGTCGGCGGTGTGCACGCGCAATTCGCCGCGACCACGCGCACGGCGACGCTCGCAGTCCCGGGCGGGGTGATCACCCAGCTGCTGCTCGACTCCCCGACTTTCGGTGCGAGCATCCGGGCCGGTCTCGCGGCGCAAGGCGTGACCGAGGGCACGACGCTCTTCAGCAATTTCTTCCGCGACGTGCAGAACGCGATCGACGCGGGCGACCCGATCAACCACATCGCCGACGCGGTGCGCTTGCGGCCCATTCACCTGATCCAGGTGACCGGAGACACGGTCATTCCGAACAGCGCGACGCAGCGCCTCGTGACGGCCGGCGGCCTGCAGCGGCTCAGCACGGCCGGCGCGACACCGGTCAGCCCTGGCAACGGCAAGTGGGTCAATTTCATCGCGGGATCGCACGGGTCCCTGTTCGACCCGACCGCGAGCCTCCCGGCGACGGTCGAGATGCAGTCGCAGACAGTGCAATTCGCGGCCTCGGCAGTGGCACCGGGCGGTCCCTTCGTCGTGATCACGAATACGGCGGTGATCCAGCCCTGATCGCGCGGCGGCATCGTTCGATGGCGAAAGGGCGGCTGCGGCCGCCCTTTTCGCTGCGACTCTCCGTATCCTGTCGCTCGTGAGCCCGCAGCCGCCCGCGAACCCGCCGCCCGAGCCCGCACCGGCGCCGAGCTTCTTCAAGCGCCTGCGCGCAAGACTCAACCGCCCAGACACCTGGCTGGCGCACGACCTCGGCAGCCTGTTCCGCGGCAGGAAGATCGACGCGGAAATCCTCGAGGAACTCGAAACCCGCCTGCTGACGGCGGACGTCGGTGTCGAGGCGACCGAAGCGATCCTCGAGGATTTGCGCCGGCGGGTCGCCCGCAACGAGCTCGGCGACGTCGATGCGCTGATCGCCGCGCTGCGGGCCGCGCTCGTGGAAATCCTTGCGCCCTGTGCGCAGCGGCTGGTCGTCGACCCCGCTCGCCGGCCCTTCGTCATGCTCGTCGTGGGTGTGAATGGCTCCGGCAAGACGACGACCCTCGGCAAGCTTGCGCAGCGGTTACGCGGCGAGGGCCGCAGCGTTCTGCTCGCGGCCGGCGACACGTTTCGCGCCGCGGCCATCGAACAGCTGCAGGTCTGGGCGCAGCGCAGCGGCGCCGCGTTCGTCGCACAGGCCCCGGGCGCGGATCCGGGCGCGGTGATGTTCGATGCGATGCAGGCGGCGCGCTCGCGCGGCATCGACGTGCTGCTCGCGGACACCGCCGGCCGGCTGCAGAGCCAGTCCCATCTCATGGATGAGCTGCAGAAGGTGAAGCGCGTGATCCAGCGCGCGGATCCGTCCGCGCCGCACGAGGTGTTGCTGGTGCTCGATGCGAACCAGGGACAGAACGTCTTGTCGCAGGCCGTGCAGTTTCAGCGCGCCGTGGGCGTGACGGGGCTCGCCATCACCAAACTCGACGGCACGGCAAAAGGCGGCATCGTCATCGCGATCGCGCGGCGCCTGGGGATCCCCATCCGGTACGTGGGTATCGGGGAAACCGCGGAGGATTTCGGCGAGTTCGACGCACAGGCATTCGCAGCGGCGCTGGTGGACGGCACAGGCGCGGGCGCCGCAAACGGCTGACGGATTGCCGCGACGCGCCGCGTTCCGCAAACTAGCGCGGCCGGGCCGACCTGCCGCAGCCCCTCACCCCTCACTCGAGCGCGCCGCCGTCTTGATCGTCTTCGACCGAGTCGTCAAGAAATACCCGAACGGCCGCGAGGCCGTGGCCGGCGTTTCCTTCAGCATCGGTCGCGGCGAGCTGGTGTTTCTCACGGGCCGCTCGGGGGCAGGCAAGAGCACCATCCTGAAACTCATCGCGCTGCTCGAGCGGCCGACCCGGGGGACGGTCACCGTCAACGGGCTGGACACGGGCCGCCTCGCGCGGCGGCGCATTCCCGCGTTCCGCCGCCAGATCGGCGTGGTGTTCCAGGACCACAAGCTCCTGCCTGACCGGCCGGTATTCGACAACGTCGCACTGCCGCTGGTCGTTGCCAGCACGCCGCTGAAGGAAATCGACAAACGCGTGCGCGCCGCACTCGACCAGGTGGGCCTGCTCGGCAAGGAGCGGGCGCTGCCGCTCGAACTGTCCGTCGGGGAACAGCAGCGCGTCGGCATCGCGCGCGCCGTGGTCAGCAAGCCTGCGCTCCTGATCGCCGATGAGCCGACCGGCAATCTCGACCCGTTTCTTGCGCTCGAGGTGATGCGGCTGTTCCGCCGCTTCCAGGAAGTCGGGACGACCGTGGTCGTCGCCACCCACGATCCCCACATCGTCAGCGAATTCAGCCGGCGCGAGATCGTGCTCGAGGACGGCCTGGTGCGCGAGGACACGGGCGTCGAGGACGACGCAGCATGAGAGTGGGAGCCTATGGCGCGCGCCATGCGCAGGCATTCCTGTCCTCCCTCGGGCGGCTGCTGCGCAATCCGCTGGCAAGCGTGTTCACGATCATGGTGATCGGCCTGGCGCTCGCGCTGCCGATGGGGCTGAAGATGCTCGTCGAGAATGCGCGCGCGGCGACCGGGGATTTTTCCGGTGCGGTCGACCTGACCGTGTATTTCAGGACCGACGTCTCGCTTGCCAAGGCGGAGCAGCTTGCGAGCAGCGCCCGCGCGCGCCGCGAGGTCGCGGCCGTCACGCTGATCCCGGCGGACAAGGCGCTCGAGGAATTCCGGCGGTATTCCGGGTTCGGCGCGGCACTCGAGGCGCTCGAGAGCAACCCGCTCCCGCACGTGCTGAATGTGCGGCCGAGCGCCGTAGCGAGCGAGCCGGGGCAACTTGAGGCGTTGCGGCGTTATTTCGCGGCATGGCCCGAAGTCGAACTCGTGCAGATCGATTCCGCGTGGGTGCAGCGCTTCAACGCCATCCTCGCGGTGCTGCGCACGACGCTCGCCGTCGTGGCAGGCGTGCTGGCGATCGGCGTGCTGGCCGTCATCGGCAACACCATCCGGCTCGAGATCGCGAACCGCCGCGCGGAAATCGAAGTGACGAAGCTCGTCGGTGGATCGAACGCCTTCGTGCGTCGCCCGTTTCTCTACACCGGCGTGTTCTACGGGCTCGTCGGCGCGTTATTCGCCTGGTCGATCGTCGTCGCTTCGATCGCTGTGCTGCGCGGGCCGGTGGCTGCGCTCGCCACGCTCTACGGCAGCCGCTTTGAACTCGCGGGGCTCCGCCCGATCGATGTCGCGGAGCTCACCCTCGCCGGTATCGCACTCGGCTGGCTGGGCGCCTGGATCGCTGCGGCCCGGCACCTGCGGAGCATCGAACCCCGTGCCTGACTATGTCAACGCGCTGGCGATTCGCTAATCCAATGAATTTGCGATACTTATTGCCGTCCTGGCCTGGAAACTGTTGGTCCTCTTAGCACTCGAATTGACGGAGTGCTAATCTATTTTCCCTGGTTAATCCGACCGCAGGAGCTTGCAACACGATGACCGCCGCCACGGCCCTGATTGCGCACAACGCCGATAGCGTCCTCGCGGGCCCGATCGGGAGTCTCGACGCCTACCTCGAGCGGGTGGCGCGGATCCCGGTGCTGAGCCGCGAGCAGGAGCAGGCGCTCGCGATCCGTTACCGGAAGGACAACGATCTCCCCGCGGCGCGCGAGCTCGTGCTCTCCCATCTGCGGTTCGTGGTGCACATCGCCCGCGGTTACGGCGGCTACGGCCTGCCGCTCGGCGACCTGATCCAGGAAGGCAATGTCGGCCTGATGAAGGCCGTAAAGCACTTCGAACCCTCGCTCGGCGTGCGGCTCGTCTCGTTCGCGGTGCACTGGATACGCGCCGAGATCCACGAGTACGTGCTGCGCAACTGGCGCCTGGTCAAGATCGCGACGACCAAGTCGCAGCGCAAGCTCTTTTTCAATCTGCGCCGGCTGAAGCGCAACCTCGGGTGGCTCTCGCACGAGGAAACGCAGGCCGTGGCGCGCGATCTCGGCGTCACCGCGAAGGAAGTGACCGAAATGGAGCAGCGACTCGCGGCGCGCGACGTGTCCTTCGATCCGGTACCGATGGAAGGCGACGACGAGGAGACCGCGTTCGGCCCAGCCGGCTACCTGCCGGCGCCCGCGGCGGATCCGGCCGAACAGGTTGAGACCGAGCAGTGGAACCACGCTGCCAGCGCCCGGCTCGGCACGGCGCTCGCGCGTCTCGATGACCGCAGCCGTGACATCGTCCGCAGCCGCTGGATGGCCGAGGACAAAGCGACGCTACACGAGCTCGCTGCACGGTACGGCGTGTCGGCCGAACGCATCCGTCAGATCGAAGAGAGCGCCCTCGGAAAGTTGCGCCTAACGATGGCTCCTGCCTGAAGCCCGCAGCCCGCAACGGGCGTGCGGCCAGCTAGAAGTTGCGACACCTTTACGGGCGGCGTAGGTTGCCCGACCATGCGGGGAATCGGGGCATCGCGGCAGACCCGGCGGTAACGCAACGCGGGCGGAGTGACTGAGCATGCGCACGGCGAACCAGTGGCTGGACGAATACGGCGAGAGTCATCGCCATCCGGTCAATAAACTCCTGCATTGGATCTGCGTCCCGGCGATCCTGCTCTCGGGGCTGGGCCTGTTGTGGTCGCTCCCGGTGCCGGATGCGATGCTGGCCATCTCGCCCTGGCTCAACTGGGCGACGCTGGCCGCGGCGGCCGCGATCGTCTACTACCTCAGACTGTCACCGGTGCTCGCTGGCGGAATCGCGCTCGGATTCCTCGCGCTGCTCCTCGGCGTTGCGTGGCTCGACACGTTGGCGTGGCCATTGTGGCGCAGCTGCGTCGCCATCTTCGTCATCGCGTGGATCGGCCAGTTCATCGGTCATGCCGTCGAAGGCAGGCGACCGTCGTTCTTCAAGGACCTGCAATTCCTGCTGATCGGGCCGTTGTGGCTCGTGTCCTTCCTCTGCCGTCGCTTCGGGCTCGCGTGGTGAGCCCCGATTCCCCGGCCGCGCGCGGATCGCTCGATCCGCTCGACCTCTACGACGTGCGCTCGAGCCTGAGCGAGGACGAGCGTCTCGTGCAGCGGTCCGTCGCGCGGCTCGTCGACGAGCGCGTGCTGCCCGTGATCCGCCGGCACTTCGAGCAGCACACGTTTCCACGGGACCTCGTCCCGGAGCTCGCGGCGCTCGGGCTGCTCGGCTCCTCGCTCGAGGGCTACGGTTGCGCGGGGCTCAACGCGGTGAGCTACGGCCTGATCTGCCAGGAGCTCGAGCGCGGCGATTCAGCGGTGCGCAGCTTCGTGTCGGTGCAGTCCTCGCTCTGCATGTACCCGATCTACACGTTTGGGAGCGACGCGCAGAAGCAGCGTTACCTGCCCGGGATGGCGCGGGGCGAGCTGATCGGCTGCTTCGGACTGACCGAACCCCAGGGCGGTTCCGATCCGGGGAACATGCAAACCCATGCGAAGCGACGCGGACGGGACTGGGTCCTCAGCGGCTCGAAGATGTGGATCACGAACGCGCCGATTGCGGACGTATGCGTGCTGTGGGCGATGACCGAGGAGGGCATCCGCGGCTTTCTCGTCGAGAAAGGCACCCCGGGGTTCGAGGCGCGTGAGATCGAGAACAAGTTCTCATTGCGCGCCTCGGCAACGGGCGCACTGTTCCTCGACGGGGTCGTCGTGCCGGAGGAGAACGTGCTGCCAGGCGTACGCGGCCTCAAGGGCCCACTCTCCTGCCTGACGCAGGCGCGCTACGGCATCACCTGGGGCGTCATCGGCGCGGCGCAGGCCTGCCTCGCACAGGCGCTCGAGTACGCGAAGACGCGCGTGCTCTTCGGCCGTCCGCTCGCGAACACCCAGGCGATCCAGATTCGCCTCGCGGAAATGGCGCGGCAGATCACCGCGGCGCAGCTGCTGTCGCTGCATCTCGGCCGATTGAAGGATGCCGGCAGGATGGTGCCCGCCCAGGTCTCGCTCGCGAAGTGGAACAACTGCCGCATCGCGATCGACATCGCCCGGGATGCGCGCGACCTGCTCGGAGGCGCGGGCATCTCGGCCGAATTCGTGCCCATCCGTCACGCCCTGAATCTCGAGAGCGTGATCACCTACGAAGGCACCGAGACCGTGCACCAGCTCACGATCGGCCGCGAACTCACCGGCGTGAACGCGTTCTGAGCACTCGACGGGCGCCTCGGATCGGCGTCAGGTCACACGGCGCGCCGCGGCAAGCGCCGCCCGACGCCACAGGGCCGCGCGCCTCTCCTGCGCGTAATAAGGATCGACGCCGGACTCCCGGCGTGCGTGCGACCGGTTCGCGGCCGCGTCGGCACTGGCACGCGCATCGAGCTGCTGCTCGGCGCTCCAGCAGGCAGCGAGCATCGCGAGCGCGAGCCAGTCGCGATAGCGCGCGGTACGCTCGGCGTGTTTCATGGCGAGGCCTCCCTCGAGGCCGGCTGCCTCGAGGAGCATTACGCGCCGCCCGTGGCGCAGTCCGCGGACGACAAGCGGGCGCAGCGCCGCAGAATCATGGCAGATCATGGCAACAGGCCCGACCGCCATGCGGGTTGCGCGGCGGCGCATGCGCGCCGGGAAGACAGGCCCTAAACTCGCTGCGTGCAGAGAAAGCTCATCGCGATCGTCGAGGACGAACCGGCGATCCGGGACAATTACGCCGCTGCGTTCAGCCGCGCTGGCTATGACGTGCGCGCGTTCGGCAACCGGAGCGCGGCGCTCGCCGCGTTCGCAGCACGCCTGCCGGACCTGGTCGTCATCGACATCTCGCTCGAGGACGAGCCGGAAGGGGGATTCGAGCTGTGCCGGGAACTGCGCGCCCGGGCCGCGCAATTGCCGATCATCTTTCTCACCGCGCGCGACAGTGAGCTCGACGCCGTGTCGGGCCTGCGACTCGGCGCAGACGACTTCCTCACCAAGGACTTGAGCCTCGCGCACCTGGTGGCCCGCGTGAACGCGCTGTTCCGCCGCGTCGACGCCCTGCGCCGGCCGGCCGCGGAGAGCCAGGTGATCCGGCGCGGCCCGCTCACGCTCGACACCGAGCGTCTCGAGGCGCAATGGAACGGCCAGGTCGTGCTGCTGTCGCTCACGGAATTCTGGATCGTGCACGCGCTCGCGCGCCACCCGGGGCACGTGAAGAACCGCCAGCAGCTGATGGACGCCGCGAGTGTCGTGCTCGACGACGATACGATCACTTCGCACGTGAAGCGGATCCGGCGCAAGTTCCAGGCGCTCGATGCGCCGTTCGATGCGATACACACGGTCTACGGCATGGGCTACCGCTGGGCGGGATGAGTCCGGCAGTGTCCAGCCGGCGAACGAGCGTGTCCCGATGAGGCTGAGGGTCAAACTGCTGCTGCTCGCGCTGCTCACGCTGGTCCTGCCGTTCGCCGGCTGCCAGTACGCGCGCGAGATGGAAGCGGTGCTGCGCGAAGGCGAGCAGCAGTCGCTCCTCGCCGTGGCGCAGACGATCGCGACCTCGCTCCACGGGCGCACGCGGCTCCTGTACCGCGATGGCGTCGCGCCCGCAGCCGCCGGCGCGGCGGCCGCGCCGACTGCAGAC
>JBAVOB010000173.1:0-9381 GCA_049691655.1 Steroidobacteraceae bacterium
CATCGTGGTCCCGGAGGCGGGCGGCGCGGCGCTCGGCGGCGTCGGCGGTCCCCCTGGCGGCGGCAAGATCAAGTTCCGCTGACAGGCGCGCGTCGTGCCAGCCTGCCAGCACCTCGCGCGATGCCGCAGCGTCGCTTCGACGCTGGTCGCGCTCCTCGCGTTCACCGGCTGCGCACCGGCGGCGCGAGCTGCCGCCGGGGCCGCGAGCGTGATGTACCCGCATACGCCGCGCGGCGACACCGTGGACATGTATCACGGCGTGCGCGTCGCGGACCCCTACCGCTGGCTCGAGGCGCTCGACACCCCCGCGACGCGTGAGTGGGTCGCGGCGCAGAACCGGCTCGCCGAGCCTTGGCTCGAGGCGATCCCCGCGCGAGCGGCCGTCAAGGCACGCCTGACGGAGCTGTGGAACTACGAGCGCTTCGGCATTCCGGTCAAGCGCGGCGGCCGCTACTTCTATCTGCACAACGACGGCCGGCAGAACCAAAGCGCGCTCTATGTCAGCGAGTCCGCCACGGCGCCGGCGCGCGTGCTCTACGACCCGAACCCGGCGAGCCAGGACGCGACCGTGTCGCTCGCCCGGTTCGAGCCGAGCCCTGACGGCCGCATTCTCGCGTACGGCCTCTCCGACGGCGGCACCGACTGGGAAATCTGGCACTTTCGGCGCGTCGACGACGGCGTCGACCTGCCCGATGTGCTGGTTCGCACGAAGTTCTGGGAAGTGTCCTGGGCGAAGGACGGCTCGGGCGTGTACTACGATCTCTACGCCGCGCGCGCGGACGGGCACGGCGACGATGCCGCGCGCCCGGACATACGCTTCCATCGGCTCGGCGAGCCGCAGGCGAATGATCGCCTCGTCTACGCCGTGGAGAATCATCCGGCGCGTGTGCCCAGCGGTTTCGTGACCGACGACGGGCGGTACCTGGTGATCACCCTGTTCGACGGGTATGAGAAGAACGGCGTGCAACTGCTCGATCTCGCCCAGCCCGCAGTCGCGCGCCCGCTGTTCGACGCCTGGGACGCGCTCTACACGTTCGCCGGATCGCAGGGCGAGGAGCTTTACTTCCAGACGACGAACAGCGCCGCGCGTGGCCGGGTGATCGCGATCGATGCAGCGCGGCCGGAACCGGCCGCGTGGCGCACCGTCATTCCCGAGTCGGCCGACGCGATCGAATCGACGAGCTACGTGGGTGGACGTATCGTCGTGCGCTACGTCCGGGATGCCCACGGCGCAGTGCGCGTCTACGAGCGCGACGGCCGCGTCGTCGGCGAGGTGCCGCTGGCTGGCCTCGGCACGGTCGACGGTTTCGCCGGGCGGTCGGACGATCCCGAGACGTTCTTCTCGTACGCTGATTACCTGCGGCCGGCGCAGATCTACCGCTTCGATGCCGCCAGCAATACGGCATCCGTGTTCCGGGCACCGCAGGTCGCCTTCGATGCCTCGCGGTACATCACGGAACAGGTTTTCTTCCGCAGCAAGGACGGCACGCGTGTGCCGATGTACATCACGCATCGGCGCGGCATGCGGCGCGACGGCAACCAGCCGACGCTGCTCTACGGCTACGGCGGATTCGCTGTCTCGCTGACGCCGGCGTTTCGCGCGAGCACGCTCGCCTGGCTCGAGATGGGCGGCGTGTACGCCGAGGCGAACCTGCGCGGTGGCGGGGAATACGGCGAAGCCTGGCACCAGGGCGGCACCCGCGCACGCAAGCAGAACGTCTTCGACGACTTCATCGCGGCGGCGCAGTACCTGATCCACGAGCACTACACCCGGCCGGCGCGGCTCGCGATCACGGGGCGCAGCAACGGCGGGCTGCTGGTCGGGGCGGCGCTGCTGCAACGGCCGGACCTCTTCGGCGCCGCGCTCCCCGCCGTCGGCGTGCTCGACATGCTGCGCTATCACACGGCAAGCGCCAACGCGCGGCAATGGTCATCCGACTTCGGGATCTCGGAGGATGCGGCGGATTTCGCGGCGCTACGCCGCTACTCGCCGGTGCACAACGTACGGCCGGGAACCTGTTATCCGCCGACGCTCGTGACGACCGCCGATCGCGACGACCGCGTCGTGCCCTGGCACAGCTACAAGTTCGCCGCCGCGCTGCAGCGCGTGCAGCGACCGCAGACGCACTGCGAGAACCCCGTGCTGATCCGTATAGAAACGCGCGCCGGGCACGGCGCCGGCAAGCCGGTCTGGATGCAGATCGAGGACTTCGCCGATCAGTGGGCGTTCGCGGCTCGCGCGCTCGGCATGCCGGCGGGAGCGGAGCGACCCGCGGCCGGCGCGGAGCCCGCGCCCTAGCGGACTAAGTGCGTTCCCCGTCGGGTGGTGCGCCCGGCGGCGCATCGTCTCCCGGCTCCGCGGGTTCTGCATCGCCCGCAATGGCGCGCTCCTCGGTGAGCCACGCCCCGAGATCGATCAGCTTGCAGCGCTCGGTGCAAAATGGGCGAAACGGCCAGTCGTCCGACCACTCTATCTCCCGATTGCAGGTAGGGCAGCGGACGCGGGGCGAACTCACGTACAGCAGGTGAGGATGAAGGGAACGTCGCCTTCGGCCTGGGTCGCGCGCGCATCGAGACCGTTCCAGCTGAGGAAACGCACGCTGCAGCGGTAATGGCTGCCGCTGATCTCGGGGTACAGGCTCGAGCCGGACGGCAGCGAGATGCGCAGCAGCTGGATCGGCGTGTCGCGGTCGAACGTGACGTTGAACGTGCCGTCGCGCGCGATTTCCTCCTGCGAGCGCCCGTTCTCCCGCGTCAGCCACAGCAGCTCGCCGATGGCATCGCACAGCGGGCGCAGCAGGCCCAGCCACTGTTCGAACGCCTGCGCGCGCACTTCGCCGGGCCGGTTCAGCCAGAAATAATACTCGGGCAGGTCGAACTCACAGGTGCCGCCCGGAATGGCACTGCGGTGCTTGATCGAGTTCAGGAACTCCGAATCCTTCAGCACCTGCAGGTAGGCGGCCCCGGTGGCGAGGACATCTGCGCGCAGGCGCAGCAGGTCCGACATCACGGTGCGCAGGCGCGCCGTGTCGACGCCGGGGCGCCGCTGGAATTCGTTTAGCGCGGTGAGATGGCGCTCCAGTTCCTTCACGACCTCCGAACGCACATCGCTCCGTGCCGCGATGGCGAGCATATCGAGCAAGCTCGCCACGGCGGCTCGGCTCCCCCACTGGCTCGCCATCTCGTTCTGGTAGATCGCCTGGTTGTAGAGAAAGGCGAGCCGCAGGAAGGTACGCATGCGCTCGTTGAGCGGTTGCTCGAATGCGAGCGCCGCGGGGGCGGGCACCATCGCCTCGACATGCAGCGGATTGCGGGCCATGCCGTATTCTGCTTGACGCCGTCGGGGTACGTAAACCGGCGCGCAGTGCTTTCGGCGCCGGCTCAGGGCCGGGCGGCGAGCTCGAGATAGCGCGCGTGGAGCCGCTCGACCTCGTCCCGCAGCGCCGCCAGGTCGCCCTCGTTCGTGATCACATCGTGGGCCGCCGCAAGGCGCGCGGATCGCGGGGCCTGCGCCGCGAGCATGGCGGCGGCCTGTTCGCGGCTGCAACCGTCACGGGCGCGCAGCCGCCGCAGCTGGTTGTCCTCGGAGCAGTCGACGACGAGCACGCGATCCACCTGGCTGGCCGCGCCCGTCTCGATGAGCAGCGGAATCACGATGAGCTGGTAGCGCCCGCCGGCGATCGCTGACCGGGTTTCCATCTCGGTGCGGATCGCCGGGTGCGTGAGCGCCTCGAGCTCGCGGCGCAGCTGCGCATCCGCGAATACCCGGTCGCGCAGTGCGCGGCGGTCGAGGCTCCCATCGGGGGCGATCACACCGGCGCCAAATCGTTCACGGATGCTCGCGAGGAGCGGCGTGCCGGGTGTCACGACCGCGCGCGCGATCTCGTCCGTGTCGATAACGGGCACGCCGAGCGCGGCGAACAGTCTTGCCACGGTCGTCTTGCCGCTCGCGATGCCGCCCGTGAGGCCGACGCGCCAGGGGCGGCGTGTTGTCTCTCCCGCAGGCACGTCAGCGGTGCAGGCCCGAAACCGCCAGGTATTTGGCGACGATCTGCGGCCCGAACATCATCACGACCCAGCCCGCGGCCGCAAGATACGGACCGAACGCCATCGGCGCGCTGCGCTCGCGGCCGCGCACGAGGATCAATGCAATGCCGACCGCGGCGCCCACGCAGGCCGACATCAGCACGATCGGCAGGAGCATCTGCCAGCCGAGCCAGGCGCCGAACGCGGCCAGGAGCTTGAAGTCGCCATACCCCATGCCTTCCTTGCCGGTCACCAGCCGGAACAGCTGGTACACGCTCCACAGGCTCGCATAGCCCGCGATGGCGCCGATCAGGCTGGTGCGCGGATCCACCGGCAGGCTCGCGCCGCCCGCGGCGGGCGCGAACAGGCTCGCCGCGAGTCCGAGCCACAGCAGCGGGAGCGTCAGGTTGTCCGGCAGCAGCTGCGTGTCGATGTCGATGAACGTGCAGGCGATCAGGATCCAGGTGATCGCGATCGCGCAGAACGCCGGCCACCCGAAGCCGAAGTTCCACGCGACGGCCGCGGACAGCAATCCCGAGCTGAGCTCGACCAGCGGGTAGCGCGCACTGATCGGCGTGCCGCAGGCCGCGCAGCGGCCGCGCAGCAGCAGCCAGCTGATGACCGGGATGTTGTGGTGCGCCCGGATCGGCGCCCGGCAAGCCGGGCAGGCCGAGCGCGGTACGACGAGGTTGTAGCGCTCGGCGGCCGGCGCGGGCGCGCGGCCTTCGAGTTCCGCGCACTGGGCACGCCAGTCGCGCTCGAGCATCTTCGGCAGCCGGTGGATGGCGACGTTCAGGAAACTGCCGACGAGCAGGCCGATCAGCAGCGCGGTGCCGATCCACAGCGGGGGCGAGCCCGCGAGTATTTCGCCGAAGCTCACCCGGGCGACGCCCTGCGGTCAGACGACGGAACCGAGCTTGAAGATCGGCAGGTACATCGCGATCACGAGGCCGCCGACCAGCACGCCGAGGATCGCCATGATGAGCGGTTCGAGCAGGCTCGACATGCTGTCGACCGCGTTGTCGACGTCCGCCTCGTAGAAAGTCGCGACCTTGCCCGACATCTCGTCGAGTGCGCCGGATTCCTCGCCGACCGCGACCATCTGGATGACCATGTTGGGAAACAGGCCCGTGTTTTCCATTGCACGCTGCAGCCGAGTGCCGGTCGCCACTTCGTCGCGCATCTTCAGCACGGCGTTCTCGTACACGATGTTGCCGGTCGCGCCGGCCACCGAATCGAGGGCCTCGACCAGCGGCACGCCCGCGGCGAACATCGTCGAGAGGGTGCGCGCGTAGCGCGCAATGGCCGCCTTCTCGAGGATCGGCCCGAGCACGGGCAGCTTGAGCGACATGCGGTCGAGCGTCTCGCGCATCTTCTTCGAGCGCTTCTTGAAATAGAAGAACGCGTAGGCTGCGGCACCGATAACCAGCGCGAGGAAGATGCCCTTGTCCTGCACGAAGCGCGACATCCCGATGACAAACTGGGTGAAAGCCGGGAGCTCGGCACCGAATCCCTTGAACAGCGATTCGAACTGCGGGATCACGAACACCAGCAGGATGATCGTCACGATGATCGCCACCGCGAGCACCGCGGCCGGGTAGAAGAGGGCCTTCTTCACCTTCTTCTTCAGCGCCTCGCTCTTTTCCTTGTAGGTAGCGATCTTGTCGAGCAGGCCTTCGAGCGCACCGGCCTGCTCGCCGGCCTCGACGAGGTTCACGAACAGGTCGTCGAAATACAGCGGGTGCTTGCCGAGCGCTTCGTGCAGCGTGGTGCCGCTCTCGATGTCCGACTTGACGTCGAGGATGAGCTTCTGCATCGAGGGTTTCTCGTGGCCGCCACCGACGATCTCGAACGACTGCACGAGGGGGATGCCGGCCGCCAGCATGGTGGCGAGCTGGCGGCTGAAAATCGCGATGTCCTCCGGCTTGACCTTGCCGCCGCTGCTGAAGGCGGAAACCTGCTTCTTGACCTTCGCGGGCGCGATGCCCTGGCGGCGCAGATCGGCGCGCACGGACTGTTCGTCGTGCGCGAGGCTCCGGCCCTTGACCTTGTTGCCCTTCTTGTCCTTGCCTTCCCAGACGAACGCAACGTCCTTGCGCATCGTCTTGGCGGTTGCCGTTGCTGCTTGAGCCATGCTGCTATCCCCGGGTCAAAGTGCTCAATCGATCGTCACGCTGTTGATCTCTTCGAGGCTCGTGACGCCAAGCATGACCTTTTTCAGGCCCGCGCGCCGCAGGTCCGCGACGCCGTCCTTGATCGCCTGGTCGCTGATGTCGATCGCATTGCCTCCGGCCATGATGATACGACCGATCGCATCGTTTACGGGCATTACCTGATAAATGCCGACGCGCCCCTTGTAGCCGTCGGTACAGTTGTTGCAGCCCTTCGGACCGTAAATCTTGATGCCCGTGGCGATGTCCTCTTCGGTGTAGCCTTCCTTGCGCAGCGCCTCGGCCGGCACGTCGAGAAGCTGCTTGCAGTGGGTGCACAGGCGGCGCGCGAGCCGCTGGGCGATGATCAGGCTGACGGAGGTCGCGATGGCATAGGGCTTCACGCCCATGTCGATGAGGCGCGTGAGCGTCTGCGGCGCATCATTGGTGTGCAGCGTCGAGAGTACCAGGTGCCCGGTCTGCGCAGCCTTGATGGCGATTTCCGCGGTTTCGAGGTCGCGGATTTCGCCGACCATGACGACATCCGGGTCCTGGCGCAGGAACGCGCGCAGCGCCGAGGCAAACGTGAGGCCGACCTTGACGTTCACGTTCACCTGGTTGACCCCGGGTAGGTTGATTTCCGCGGGGTCCTCCGCCGTCGAAATGTTGGTGTCCTCGGTGTTGAGGATGTTGAGACCGGTATACAGCGATACCGTCTTGCCGGAGCCCGTGGGCCCGGTGACGAGGATCATGCCCTGCGGCTTCGCCAGGTACTTCAGATACAGCACCTTCTGCTCGGGTTCGTAGCCGAGCGCATCGATCCCGAGCATCGCCGACGAAGGATCGAGAATACGCATCACGACCTTCTCGCCGTAGAGCGTCGGGCAGGTGCTCACGCGGAAGTCGATGGCGCGCGTCTTCGAGAGCTTCATCTTGATGCGCCCGTCCTGCGGGACGCGCCGCTCCGCGATGTCGAGTCGCGCCATCACCTTCAGGCGCGCGGAAATCTTCTGCGCGAGCTGCACCGGCGGCTGGGCGACCTCCTTCAGGATGCCGTCCATGCGCAGCCGCACGCGGTAGAACTTCTCGTACGGTTCGAAATGGATGTCGGAGGCCCCGCGGCGGATCGCATCGAGCATCAGCTTGTTCACGAAGCGTACGATCGGCGCATCTTCGACATCGTCGCGGCCACCGGCCTGGTCGAGTTCATCCTCGCCGCCGGTGACCTCGAGATTCTCGAGGTCGATGCTGTCCTCCTCGGACGACAGCGCCGACATCTGCGAATCGACCTGCTCGATCGCCTTGTCGATGGTTTTCTGGAGCTTGTCGTCCTCGACGACGATCGCCTCGACACTGAGGCCGGTCTGGAACTTGATTTCGTCGACCGCGCCGAGATTGGTCGGATCCGCGACTGCGAGGAACAGCCGCTTGCCGCGGCGGAACAGCGGCAGCACGCGGTGCTTGCTGAGCAGCTTGTCGCTCACCAGCCGCACGGTCTCGAGGTCCAGGGCAAGCGCGTCGAGATCGAGCAGCGGCACGCCAAACTCGCTGGAGGCCGCGTTGGCGATATCCCGGGCCTGCGCGGCGCCGCTCGAGACCAGCTGCGTCACGACGCTCGTGCGCCGGTCCTTGGCTGCCGCCAGGGCGCTGAGCATGGCGGACTCGTCGATGAGCCCGTCCTGCACCAGGCGCTGCGGCAGGCCGCCGAGGCCGGACCGCTGGGACAATGCCAAGGAAACGTTATCGTTCATGCACTTACAGTTGGCGACCTGGACGCGAAAGGGGCTTTAGTCTACCGAAGCCGTTGGGCTCGGCAATTGTCAAATCTGCGCCATCCTCGCACACCTCGTGCCGGGGCTGCGTGATTCGATTCCCAGAAAAACAAAGCCCCTCCGGGGGAGGGGCTTTGCTGCCAACCGGCTGTAACGGAGGACCGTTACGGGCGGCAGGCCTTCGGCAGGTACTTGCTCAGGACGTTGGTTACCGGGCTGCCCGAGGCGGTGCTGCCGTATCCGGCAATACCGGCCGGCGCCGTGGCGCCTCCGCAGATCCAGATGACGTCATTGTTCGCGCTCAGGCCCGGGCGCAGGCCCAGAGTCTTGGCGCCGATCGCCGAGTTGGCCTGGTCACCATAAGTAATCGTGATGGCGCCATTGGTCACCACGATACCCGTGACGTACTTGCCTTTCGGCGGATTGGTCGCATCACCGCCCGCGGCGGTAAGGTCGGCGGGCCAGGTGCCGGTGTTCGCGAACGTCTCCGAAACGCCCGCCTTGACGGCCGCGGCCAGGTTCAGGCCTTCCGTGACCTGTGAGCGGACGGTGTAGTCCTGGTACGCCGGAATCGCAATGGCGGCCAGGATGCCAATGATCGCGACCACGATCATCAGCTCGATGAGGGTAAAACCCTTTTGGATGGATCTCATGTCGACAGACTCCTCAGAACGATAGGTTGGAACAAACAAACAAACAGACAGACAACTCACGCAAAAATGTTCATGGCCGACAGGCTTTCGGCAGGTACTTGCTGATGACGCTCGTCGTCGGCGCGCCCGAGGCGGTGCTGCCGTATCCGGCAATGCCGGTCGGCACCGCGGCGTCTCCGCAGATCCAGATGACGTCGTTGTTCGCGCTCAGGCCCGGGCGCATTCCCAGCGTCTGGCCAGCGATCGCGGAGTTCGCCTGGTCGCCGTAGGTGATCGTGATGGCGCCATCGGTCACCGAGATGTCCGTGACGTACTTGCCCTTCGGCGGGCTGGCGGTGCTACCACCCGCGGCCGTGAGGTCGGCGGGCCACGCGCCCGTGTTGGCGAAACTCTCGGAGACGCCCGCCTTGACGGCCGCGGCCAGGTTCAGGCCTTCCGTGACCTGCGAGCGGATGGTGTAGTCCTGGTACGCCGGGATCGCGATCGCGGCCAGGATGCCGATGATCGCGACCACGATCATCAGTTCGATCAGCGTGAAGCCTTGTTGGACACGTTTCATGGTTGACTCTCCTTGAGCAGGGTTGGTTGGGGTCCGCCTTGAATGATGCAGTTGTCGTGCCAGCAATCCGACCCCTGGTTTTGGACGGTGAATGCCGGCTATTTCACATTCGTTACAGGTTGAGTGCCGATTTCCGTCACTGCGCCGGCGTGAGCAGTGACGCAAACCGTCAGGTTCACCGTCAATGGCCGCCGCCCTAGAACTGGCCGTTGCCCCAATAG
>JBAVOB010000174.1:0-5970 GCA_049691655.1 Steroidobacteraceae bacterium
GGCGATGCGCACCGCCGGGGCGCGCGCCGGAGTATGCATGGCTGCGCGGCGGCTTCACGACCTGGGGGATCATGTCCGCGCTGATGCTGGCGACCGCAATCTTGTGGCCGATGTAGCGTTCGATGTCCGGGAGGCCGACCGCGTATTCCTCGCAACCGAAGCTGATGGCATCGCCTTCGGCGCCGGCGCGCGCGGTCCGGCCGATGCGGTGGACATAATCCGCCGGATCCTGCGGCAGGTCGAAGTTGAACACATGACTCACGTCGGGCACGTGCAGGCCGCGCGAGGCGACGTCGGTCGCGATCAGCACGGCGAGATTGCCGGCATGAAAATCCTTCATGAACTTGAGCCGCTTCGTCTGCGGCACGTCGCCCGAAAGCGCCTGCGCGTTCAGCCCATTTGCGCGCAGGCTCTCCTCGAGCCGCTCCGCCATGCGGCGCGTATTCACGAAGACCATCGTGCGACGCGCGTCGTACTGGCGCAGCAGGCCGATCAGCAGCGGGATCTTCTCCTCCATCGACGGGAAGTAGATCAGCTGGCGCACGCTGTCCACCGTGATCTTGTCGGGCTCGACGCGCACCAGCTCGGGATTGTTCATGTGCTCGTAGGCGAGCTCGAGCACGCGCTGCGAGAGCGTTGCGGAAAACAGCATCGACTGGCGCCGCTCCGGCGGCGGCAGGCGGCGCAGGACGTAGCGGATGTCCGCGATGAATCCCAGATCGAACATGCGGTCCGCTTCATCGAGCACCAGCACCTGCACGTGCTTCAGGTCGAAGACGTGCTGCTTGTAGTAGTCGATCAGCCGGCCGGGCGTGCCGATCAGCACATCCACGCCGTCCTCGAGCTGCCTGCGCTGACGGTCGTAGTCCGTGCCGCCGAACACCAGCGCGAGCCTGAGGCCCGTGTGCCGGCCGAGGACCACGGCGTCGCTGTGGATCTGCACCGCCAGCTCCCGGGTCGGAGCGATGACGACGGCGCGCACGCCGGTGGCGGTACGCGAGGCGTGCGCAGGACGGGTCAACAGGTGCTGAAACAGTGCCACCAGGAAGGCAGCCGTCTTGCCGGTGCCCGTCTGGGCCTGTCCCGCAATGTCGTGACCGGCGAGTGCCCGGGGAAGAGTCTGGGCCTGGATCGGTGTCGCGCGCACGAAACCGGCGTCACGAATGCCCTGCATCACGGGCTCGGCGAGGCGCAGGGACGCGAATTCGAGGTCTGAAAGGTGCGTATCGCTCATTAATGAATTGCTCTGGACTCCGGCCGCACAGGCCTTGCAAATCGGGACAGGAAAGGCTAAAAACGCACCGTGAACAGGGCGGACGTCTGGTCCCCCCCACCCAGAACCCCTAGGTCTCCGGGCCTAGTCCCAACTCCCGAATAGTCCGAGCGAGTGCTCTTTCCAAAGGCTGATTCTAACCTTTTTTGACCGCGCTTCATGGCACGCCTTCGCCGCTGCCTGCGCAGCCACTACCCCTTCACCGTTTCCCAGATTCTTCCCATCGGAGGTTCTCCCGCGTGAGTAGCCAGCACATCGTGCATACGAGCGATGCCACTTTCAGCCACGACGTCCTGAAGTCCGACAAGCCGGTTCTGCTCGATTTCTGGGCCGAATGGTGCGGCCCGTGCAAAATGATCGCCCCGATCCTCGATGAGATCGCGAGCGAATACAAAGACAAGCTGCGCGTCGCCAAGCTCAATATCGACGAGAACCCGCAAACGCCGCCGAAATTCGGCATCCGCGGCATCCCGACGCTGATCCTGTTCAAGAACGGCGCGGTCGAGGCGCAGAAGGTCGGGGCGCTGTCGAAATCGCAGCTCGCGGCCTTCCTGGACAGCAACCTGTGAGGGGCTATCTCGGCAACCAGGGCCGCAACCGGCCCAACAAGGGACCGCGCCACGACCAGCGCCGCGGCGGCGATCTCAACCGCAACGGCAATGTCGGGGGCCGCAGCTACGAGGACATGCTCCCGCCGCCGGACGCCTACGACGGCGGCGACGATGCCGAGGTGATCAGCCCGGCCGAGCTGCAGCAGTCGCGGCACTCGATGAACCTGACCGAGCTGAAGGCGAAGCCGATCAACGAGCTGGTGAAGGTCGCCGAGTCCATGGGGCTCGAGAACATGGCCCGCTCGCGCAAACAGGACATCATCTTTTCGATCCTGAAGGCGCACGCGCGCAACGGCGAGAACATCTACGGCGACGGCGTGCTCGAGATCCTGCAGGACGGATTCGGTTTCCTGCGTTCCTCGGACGGCTCCTACCTCGCCGGTCCGGACGACATCTACGTTTCGCCGAGCCAGATCCGGCGCTTCAACCTGCGCACCGGCGACACGGTCTCGGGCCTCATCCGGCCGCCGAAGGATGGGGAACGCTACTTCGCACTGCTCAAGGTCGGCGAGATCAATTTCGATTCGCCGGACAGCTCGCGCAGCAAGGTGCTGTTCGAGAACCTGACGCCGCTCCATCCGACGAAGCGCCTGAAGCTCGAGCGTGGCAACGGCTCCACCGAGGACCTGACGGCGCGCGCCATCGATCTCGTGGCGCCGCTCGGCAAGGGCCAGCGCGGCCTGATCGTCTCGCCACCGAAAGCCGGCAAGACGATGCTGCTGCAGAACATCGCGACCTCGATCACGGCGAACCATCCCGAGGTGTACCTGATCGTACTGCTCATCGACGAGCGGCCCGAGGAAGTCACCGAGATGCAGCGCACCGTGAAGGGCGAGGTGGTTTCCTCGACGTTCGACGAACCGGCCGCCCGCCACGTACAGGTGGCCGAGATGGTGATCGAGAAGGCGAAGCGCCTGGTCGAGCACAAGAAGGACGTCGTCATTCTGCTCGACTCGATCACGCGCCTGGCGCGCGCCTACAACACCGTCGTGCCGAGTTCCGGCAAGGTTCTCACCGGCGGCGTGGACGCGAACGCCCTGCAGCGGCCGAAGCGCTTCTTCGGCGCCGCGCGCAATATCGAGGAGGGCGGGAGCCTGACGATTCTCGCTACCGCCCTCGTCGACACCGGCTCGAAGATGGACGACGTGATCTACGAGGAATTCAAGGGCACCGGCAACAGCGAAATCCACCTCGACCGCCGCATCGCCGAGAAGCGCGTCTTCCCGTCGATCAACATCAATCGCTCGGGCACGCGCAAGGAAGAGCTGATTACCGAGCAGGGCGAACTCGCGAAGATGTGGATCCTGCGCAAGCTCCTGCACCCGATGGACGAACTTGCGGCCATTGAATTCCTGCTCGACAAGATGAAAGACACCAAGCTGAACAGCGAATTCTTCGAGGCGATGAAGCGCTGACGCGCGCTAGCGTGCGTGGCGTCACAATCGACGGCGTCGCCCGGTGGCGACGCTGGCGCCGCGCGCGGCGTTGTTGGATCATCCCCGTGCTGTTCCCCTGATGGAGTCGCGCATGCGGGTTCGGGCTGCGTTCCTGGTCGCGGTGGGTTTTCCCTGCACACTGCTCAGTTCGGTGGTCTCGGGCGCGACGGCGGCGCGCGATGCCGCGCCAGCGCGACAACTTCCGCAAACCGCAAGTCCCATTACCGATCGTTTCGCGCTGCGCGCGAGCTACCTGACGGCCCGGACGACGACCGGCGTGCGGCTGGATCCCGGGAGCGGCGGCACCGGCACCGCTTTCAGCGCCGAGGACGATCTCGGTCTCGACCAGCGCGTCGACCAGGGGCGCATCGAACTCATCTTCCGGCTGCTGGAGCGGCATCGGCTGCGCATGGACTTCTTCCGCCTGAATCGCGACGGCGACCGTGCGCTGACGCGGGCGCTGGTGTTCGGCGACAACAGCTATCTGGTGAACGATCGGGTGCAGAGCCGCTTCAACTGGCAGACGCTCGGGTTCACCTATACCTACTCCGTGCTGCGCAGGGACACGCTGGAGGCGGGCCTCTCCGTCGGGCTGCACCTGCTGCAGGCGGAAGCGCTGGGCGAGGTGCGCGCGCGGAATCTGCGCGAGGAGAATTCGGTCGCGGGTGCGTTTCCGACGGTCGGGGTGGACGGTACCTGGCGCATCTCGCGGCGCTTTGCCGCGACCCTGCGCGGCCAGTACTTCGGCGCCACGACTGACCGCGTGCAAGGCTTCGCTGAGGACTACCACTTCGATGTCCAGTATCGATGGCGCCGCAACCTCGCCGCGGGTCTCGGCTATACGAAATTGCGCACCAAGCTCGAGGGTGAAACCGGCAACCAGAGCTTCCAGGGGCGCTTCGACCTCACGGACGAGGGCCCGGAGTTCTTCGTCAGGGTGAGCTTCTGAGCTAAGGTTCCGGCTCGCGGTAACGCGCCAGGAACAGGGCCGGCATGCGCGCGGCACGCCCGGAATCGAGATTCATGCAGACGTAGTCGGTGCGGGCGCGCGCGAGCGTGACGCCGTCAGGCGCACGACGGAGCTGGAAGCGGCGCGTAACGCGCAGCCGCCGGTCGGTGCCGACGATCCACGTCGCTACCTGCACGCGATCCCCCGGCATCCCGGCGCGCTCGTAATCGATCTCCAGGTGATGTGCGGCCATGCCGCGCCGCAGCGCGACGCAGGTTTCGAGCGGGATTCCGAGACTCGCCGAGTGCGACCAGGCCGCGCGATCCAGCCATTGCAGATACACCGCGTTGTTGACGTGCCCGTACTCGTCAATGTTGCCGGGCTCGACGTCGATCTCGACGACATGCGGCGCGGGCAGGTCCCAGCCGGAACCGCTTGCCGCCAGCGCCTGGCCCATCAACGCCCACCCTGTTCGCGGGCGACCGCCCGATACCCGATGTCGCTGCGGTACTGCACGTCCGCCCAGCGGATGGCGGCGACGAGTGCGTAGGCCTGCCGCTGTGCCGCCGCGACCGATTCCCCGAGTCCCACCGCACACAACACGCGCCCACCGTCCGTCACGGCCCGCCCGTCGACGAGGCGCGTGCCGGCATGAAAGACCTTGCCCGGCAGCTGCGCGGCACGCTCCAGTCCCTCGATGCGGTCGCCCCTGCGGACTGCATCAGGATAGCCGCCGGCGGCCATCACGACGCCGAGAGCTGCGCGCGCGTCCCATTCCGCCGTGGTCTGGTCGAGCCGCCCGTCGAGCGCGGCGTCGCACAACACTGTCAGGTCGGACTTCAGTCGCAGAACGATGGGCTGCGTTTCCGGGTCGCCGCAACGGCAGTTGAACTCGAGCACGTTCGGCGTCCCGTCCGGCGCGATCATGAGACCGGCGTACAGAAACCCGGTGTAGGGCATGCCATCGGCCGCCAGTGCGCGAATGGTCGGGTCGATCACCTCGCGCAGGACGCGTGCGTGCAGCGCCGGCGTCACGATTGGAGCGGGCGAATACGCGCCCATGCCGCCGGTGTTCGGGCCGCAGTCGCCGTCATCGCGCCGCTTGTGATCCTGCGACGTCGCGAACGCCAGCACGTGGCGCCCGTCGGCCATCACGATGAAGCTCGCTTCCTCGCCCTGCAGGAATTGCTCGATGACCACCTCGCGGCCAGCCTCGCCGAACTGGCCGGCGAACATCGCTGCGGCGCTCGCGATCGCCTCGTCCGCGCTGTCGGCGATCACAACGCCCTTGCCGGCCGCGAGACCGCTCGCTTTGACGACGATCGGTGGCCGCTGCCCCCGAATGTAAGCGGGATCGAAGCTTTCTCGCGTGAAAGTGGCGGAACTGGCGGTGGGAATCCGGTGGCGGCGGAGGAATTCCTTGGTGAAAGCCTTCGAGCCTTCGAGCTGCGCGGGCGCCCGGCGCGGGCCGAAGCAACGCAGCCCGCGCGACTCGAACAGGTCGACGATGCCGAGCACGAGCGGCATCTCCGGGCCGATGATCGTCAGGTCGACCCGCTCGCGTTCGGCCAGTGCCGCGAGTCCGAGGATGTCCTCGCTCGCCACCTCCACGTTGCGCACGCGCGGTTCCCCGGCCGTGCCGGCGTTGCCCGGGGCCACCAGCACCTCGGTGACGCGCGGCGACTGCGCGCACTTCCAGGC
>JBAVOB010000175.1:0-1741 GCA_049691655.1 Steroidobacteraceae bacterium
GTGGTCCGGCCCTAACGCGCGGGAACCAAGCGTTAGGTTCGGAACACTCTGATGTCCCAAGTCAAGCACTCCGTTCGCGGGTTGTCGACGCCGTTCCTCTTGGAGCGTCGGGAGGCATTTTCATGAATCGTGCAGAGGCGGAGGCGAGGCCCGAAGACGTCGGTGATCAAGCTCTGATGCGCGGGTTGGATACCGCATGGCCGTTTGTTCGTCCGGGGCTGCCTTGGTCTAGAAGCGGGCGTCGATCGTGAGATCGGCCACGTAGTGTTTGCGAGGATTCCCCTGCCGTGGCCTCGCCCCCACCACTGCACGAATGCTCATCTGCCCGGTCCGTTTCTCCGGGCCCGATCCCTGGTTGGTTGATCAGATCAGCGGCAACGGCCGGTGTCAGGCCGCCAGCGCAGGCTTGGCACCCTTGCCGGGGGCGCCGACCGCGCGGGCGATGGCCCAGATGAACGCCGCCAGCTCGCGGGCAATGGCGGTGGCGACGACCGTCGATTTTTTGCCGCCCTTCGACAGCGTTCGGAATCTCTTGCAGAGCCGGACCTGCGCCTTCCAGGCAATCTCGCGTGCCGGCTTCGGCGCCGCCGAGACCAGAATCTGCTTCTCGACGCCGACACGCGGCGGATGGCGGTAAGCCCAGGCAGCTTCCACCAGCACACGCCGCGCCCGCCCGTTGCCCGCCTTCGTGATGCCACCGCGTTTGACGCTCTCGCCCGTCGATCGCTCCGACGGCACCAGGCCTAGATAGGCCATCAGCTGGCGCGGGCTCTCAAAGCGCGAGAGGTCGCCGATCTCGGCCAGGATCGTCACGGCCGCGATCGTGTCGATGCCCCGCATCGCCATCAGCGCCGGCACGATGGCCTCGAGCGACCAGTCGGGGAGCGCATCACGGATCGCCTGCTCCAGCCGCCCAACACGTTCGCCCGCCTGCCGTTCCGCCTGCAGCATCTCCTCCAATACGAAGCGCTGCTCGGGGTGATCGAGCTTCACCTGGGCGAGCCAGGTCCGGTGTCGCGCGCCCCACGTCTTGGTGCCGGGGTAGTGCAGCCCCAGCCGCAGCAGCATCGAGGAGACCTGCTGGCGCTTGCGCGTCAAATCCTGCTTGGCCGCATCGCGCGCCCGGGTCAGCTCGCGCATCGCCTCGTGGCGGGCATCGGGAATCCAGACGCTCGTCAGCTCGCCGGCCCGCAACAGCCGGGCCAGGCCCTCGGCATCGCGCCGGTTGGTCTTGACCCGGTCGCCAGCCTTCTTCGGGATCAGCGACGGCGCCACGACGAGGCAGTCGTGTCCCAGGCTCTCGATCAGCCGCTGCAGGCCGTAGCCGGTCGGGCCCGCCTCGTAGCAGAATGTCAACTTGCGATACTTGGCCGCGAGCCCGGCGACCAGCTTGCGCGTGGCAGCCTCGCTCGTATCGACCTCGCCGAGATAACGCACCTCGCCGGTGCGGCCAGCCTCGGCGACTGCCACCGCATTGCGCAACTTCGCGGTATCGATACCGATGAAAGCTTCGCTATGATCCCCCACGACTCGCCCTCCTTGTGTGAGGCTCTACCCGGCCTATCCGGGCAACCCTCGAATGCACATCGGGGGTGAGTCGCCTCATTCGAGGAAGGACATACGGTCTAGCGGTCCAGCAGCCCACCAAGTTCGAGCTGGTGATTAACGGCAAGACCGCCAAGGCGCTGGGCCTCTCCATTCCACCGCTATTCCTCGCGCAAGCCGACGAGGTGATCGAATG
>JBAVOB010000176.1:0-13354 GCA_049691655.1 Steroidobacteraceae bacterium
TCCCGCCTCGATCGGGTTGTTCGCGACGACGAGATTCGGCATCGACGCCGTCGTGACGCGCTGGTAACGGACCGTCGCTGAGTTCGTCGCTGGACGGCTGACGGCCGCGGCCGTGATGTCGTTGCAGCCTGTGGTCTCGCAGTTGCCGTAAGAGCGATCGTAGTACGCGACCCACAGGGTTCTGCCATCGGCGGTGACGCCGCTCCAAGGCATCCATTGAGCGTTAGCACCGAACTTCGCCTTCGGCGTCAGGTTGACCGCTGCGCTCCACGTCGCCCCACCGTTGGTCGAATAGGAGTAGAAGACGTCGTTGTCACAAGGTGTCGTGGCCGCCGCCGCCGAACCATTTGGATTGCAATTCGCGGCGCCATTGCGGAAATCCGCCCACACGAAGTAGAGCTTGCCGGACCTATCCACCGATATGGACCCTTCCACGAAGTCGTCCAGCCGGTAGCCGTTCGGCGGCAGGCACTGGCGACCGACCGCACAACCCGTCGCAGCGACGGGGCCGGAGGGTTGCTTCCCGTAGTCGTCGCTGATCTTCACCGGCGCGGTCCAACCGCCTGTGGTGCTGCAATCATTCCCGGGTCCGCACGAGACCACCATGTGCTGATTGACGCCTGCGAGCGGGGTATTCCCGTTGCCAAACGCAACATACACGGTGCCGTCGGGGCCGACGATCGGGTGCGAGCCCTGATCCTGGTCGCAGGCGTTCGGACTCGTTTCGCCGCTGGCCACGGTGCAAGCTGCGGTATTAACGCCGCTGATCTCGATGCCCGCCGACCACGTCGCACCGCCGTCGGTGGACTGGCTGAAGTAGATTGGGCTGTGCCCTCCTACGCCGGCACCGGTTGCGAAGTCGAACCGCGTCCAAGTGGCGTAGACGTTGTTCGCCTTCGGACTCGCTCTCCCCGCGTCGGCGACGATGAATTCCTTGTCATTGAAGATATTCGGGTTGTTGTCGTTGGCAACGACTCCCAGGGGCGTATCCCGGTAGGTCTGGAACGGCAAAGCCGCGTTCGGCGTGTGATAGAACGCGCCGTTGATCCCGGCGTTCGACTTGGCCACGACAAAAGCGCTGGCAGCGTAATTGATCTCGAACAGGACACCGCCAATGTAAGCGTTGCCCGCGCCGTCGAATGTCGCCGTGGGATCGCTGCAGGCGTCGAATGTGACCGCCAATTTATTTGTGAATTGGTAGAAGGGCGGAATCATGTCGCCCCAGGTCTTGCCGCCGTCCATCGAGAAATCGTACCCGCAGTGATTGAATCCGATGCGCGAGTCGTTCTGGCCGGCGATCAGGTTGTCAGGATCGAGCGGATTGATGGCAACAACTTCCTCCGCCTGCCGGCGCAGGGAGCAGTCCTGATTCACGCGTGTGTTGGTGCGGGTGCCGCTCGAGAAGACATTCGAACAGCCTTGGGTGGGCCGCCCGGCCCGGAAGTCCAACGCAGGCTCGGCGCCATTGATGCTCGCACTCGCGCGCTGGGTCAGCGCGCCACTCGCCCCAAGAACTGAATAGAGGGCGCCTGATGACAGGCGCGGCTCATTCGGCCGCGGGGCCACGAGCCCGCTCTCAATGTCGAGCGCATGAGCGAGTACGTTGTTGGCCGGTCGCGTGGTGGGCCCGGGTTGCTGTGCCTGGGCAGCGCACGCCAGGGCGGCCGCTGCGATGAAGCCTGTCAGTGACAGGCGGGTAAAATCAAATACCATGGGAACACCCTCCGATGAATAGAGTGATCAGAAGTGATCGATAGCCAAGTGAGTCCTGCCGGTAATGCGTCTGGCGTGACGATACGCGCGGCTGGATACGCCGATGGTGTGGGGCGGCGTGGCGCGCGCTACCACCCCTTACTCGAACCATTTCGCATTGGTTCAAAAAGCGCCTCCGCTCGGACCTACAGCCTCGGCTGCTAGTTAGGCCGGCATCGACATTGAGACCGTTTCGGAATGTTACCTGCGCGGAGGTGTTGATTATTTTCCGCGGCGAGATTAGCTGCGGACCACGCTACGACTTCAGTCAGCCGCTGTCAACGCAATCGCCGGTTGCGCCACATTGCACTGCAGCACGCAGGCGGGCGGCCTAGGGGCTGATGCGGAAGCTCGCCAGAATGCGGTCGTACAGTCGCCGATCGCCCGGCTTACGGCCGCTTGTGATGATGTACGTCTTGCCTGCAGCAAGGACGGTCGTCGACACGCTGAAGGCAATGGTATCCAGGCAGGTCCTGCCCGGTCGCTCTGCGACCAACACGTTCTTGCAACGAGTGTTTGGCAGATCAGCATCGCCTTCATTGGGCGACTGGTCAGCCCGGCTGGTCACGGAGACGGCCGCGCCGGCGGGCGGCGTCAGCAGGGTGACGAGCCCGCCTTGCGCATCCACTCGTTCCTCGACCGTCCAGGTGGAGGGAATGTCTACGCTGAAGCCGCCGCGCTCGCTGCGATAAGTCTGCCAGCGATCGACGCTCGCCGCGGGGCCTGCTGGGGCCGATACGTCGCCCCCGAGCGCCGCCTCAACGGATAGAAGACTTAACATAACGCTAACGGCCCAAATGCTTCCGCCCGCCATGTTGCTGCTCCTACGTGAGGCTGGACCGGCCAACAGCGTGCCGGGCGCGTCCTCGTTCCATTACGGCCCGTGTCGCGGCCGTCACCTCAGATATCGAGATTCGCCACCGAGAGTGCGTTTTTCTCGATGAATTCCCGCCGCGGTTCGACCTGGTCGCCCATCAAGGTGGTGAAGATATCGTCCGCCGCGACGGCATCCTCGATACGCACCTGTTGCAGGCGGCGCGTCTCGGGATTGATCGTGGTGTCCCAGAGCTGCTCGGGATTCATCTCACCGAGCCCCTTGTAGCGCTGGATCGTCTGGCCTTTCTTGGCCTGCTCGAACAGCCACTTCACCACTTCCTTGAATGAACCGACGTCGTGCCGTTCCTGTCCACGCTGGACATAGGCCCCCTCGCCGATCAATCCACCGAGTGTTCGCGCAAGATCGGCGATGCGACGGTATTCGGCGCTATCGAAGAACTCGCGCGTCAGGTACCGGTCGGTCGCGGAGCCGTGCTCCGATCGATGCACCAGGATGCGCGTCGGCTGGCCGTCGGCCTGCGAAACCGTGATTCGATAGACGCGTGCCCCCTCGCCCGGCGCATTCAGGCGCCGCTCCATCTCGCGCGTCCAGCCTTGCAGCCAGTCCACGCGATCGAAGTTCGCGGCTTTCACCTCGGGCGCGTAGATCAGCTGCTCGAGCAGCCGGTCGTCGTAGCGCCGTGACCAGCGCTTGATAATCGCCTGCACTTCCATGTACTTGCGCGCAAGCATCTCGAGTCCCGAGCCGCGCAGCGGCGGCGCTTCGGCATTGACATGCAGCGCGGCATCCTCGAGTGCCGAATTGAGCAGCATTGCGTTCAGCTCGTTGTCGTCCTTGACGTACTGCTCCTGCTTGCCGCGTTTCACTTTGTAGAGTGGCGGCTGCGCGATGTAGATGTGCCCACGTTCGATCAGCAGCGGGATCTGCCGGTAGAAAAACGTCAGCAGGAGCGTGCGGATGTGCGATCCGTCGACGTCCGCGTCGGTCATGATGATGATGCGGTGATAGCGGAGCTTGTCGATGTCGAAATCGTCGCGCCCGATGCCGCAGCCGAGTGCCGTGATGAGCGTGCCGACCTCCGCGGACGACAGCATCTTGTCGAAGCGTGCGCGCTCCACGTTCAGGATCTTGCCCTTCAGCGGCAGGATCGCCTGGGTACGCCGGTCGCGGCCCTGTTTGGCCGATCCGCCGGCGCTGTCGCCCTCGACGATGAAGATCTCGGAGAGTGCGGGATCCTTCTCCTGGCAGTCCGCGAGTTTTCCGGGCAATCCGGCGATATCGAGCGCGCCTTTGCGCCGTGTCATCTCGCGCGCCTTGCGCGCCGCTTCGCGTGCCCGTGCCGCCTCGAGGATTTTCTGCACGATCGCCTTCGCCTCGTTCGGGCGTTCGAGCAGGAACTCGCCGAGTTTCGCACTGAGCGCTGACTCGACGATGCCCTTCACTTCGGAGGACACCAGTTTGTCCTTGGTCTGCGATGAGAACTTCGGATCCGGCAGTTTCACCGAAAGAATGGCGGTGAGGCCTTCGCGCGCATCATCGCCCGTCGTCGGGATTTTTTCTTTCTTCGCCGACAATTCCTTCTCGATGTAATCGTTCAGCGTGCGCGTCAGTGCGGCGCGGAATCCGGATAGATGCGTGCCGCCGTCTTTCTGCGGAATGTTGTTGGTGTAGCAGAACATGCTCTCCTGGTAGGAGTCGTTCCACTGGATCGCGACTTCAACCGTCACCCGGCCCTCCAGCGCGCGGCACCAGAAGATCTTCTCGTGCACCGGCGTGCGAGTGCGGTTCAGGTATTGCACGAATGCCTGCAATCCGCCTGCGTGCTGGAAGACATCGCTCTTGTTCTCGCGCTCGTCGACGAGCTCGATGCGCACGCCGGAGTTCAGGAATGACAACTCGCGCAGCCGTTTCGCCAGGATGTCGTAGTTGAACTGGATGTTGGTGAACACCTGCGCGCTCGGCTTGAAGCGTACCGTGGTGCCGCGTTCGCTCGCATTGCCGACGACCGCAAGCGGGGCCTTCGGCACGCCGAGGTGGTATTCCTGGCGATGCATCTTCCCGTCGCGGCAGACGGTGAGAAGTAGGTAGTCGGAGAGCGCATTGACGACCGACACGCCGACGCCGTGCAGGCCGCCGGACACCTTGTAGGAGCTGTCGTCGAATTTCCCGCCCGAATGCAGCACGGTCATGATGACCTGGGCTGCCGAAACGCCCTCTTCCGGGTGGATATCCACAGGGACACCGCGCCCGTTGTCGGTTACGGTGATCGATTCGTCCGCGTGAATCGTGACGACGATGCGGTCGCAATAGCCAGCCAGGGCCTCGTCGATCGAGTTGTCGACGACCTCGAAAACCATGTGGTGGAGACCGGTGCCGTCATCGGTGTCTCCGATGTACATGCCCGGTCTTTTGCGCACCGCATCAAGACCCTTTAAGACTTTGATTTTACTGGAATCGTAGACGTCTTTGCTGGTCATGCGGCGGGCCTGAAAAGTGATGCGGGAGTATAGCGGTTTTACGCGACTTCGACGCGCCCTTGTTCCACGTGGAACCTTCGATCGGGATGACCCAAAAGCTCGAAATCCGGCGCCAGGGAAGTGACGATTAATTGGCACCGCAAAGCCCGCACCCGGGCAAGAAAACGCTCGAGGCGGCCGGCATCGAGTTCTGCCTGCGGATCATCGAGAAGCAGGGTCGGATGCAGCCCAGTCTCGGCCTGCAGGAGTTCAAGCTGCGCGAGGGTCAGCGCTATCGCGGTCAGTTTCTGCTGCCCCCGCGACATAACATCGCGGGCGGCCCGCCCCTGGATCCGCAGCGTCAGATCGGCGCGGTGTGGCCCAATTGTAGTCGTTCCACGCTCGCGATCCCGGGCCATGACCGCGCTGAGCGCAGCCTGAAGACCGAGATCCTCCGGCCAGCCGCGGTAATAACCCAAGCTGACCCCTAGACCAGCAAGCTCCCGCTGCAAGCGGGCCCATGGCCCCTGCAGCCGCGCCAGAACCCTCTGGCGGGCTTCCGTAAGCGGTTCACCCTCATGGGCCAGTTCCCGATTCCACACGGCCAGATCGGCCCCTGGATGCCTTAGGGCAGCGTTGCGCTGGTCCAGGGCTCGCTGGTACCGAGTCCAGTGGCCGATGAAACCTGGTTCCACGTGGAACACTGCCCAGTCGAGCCACCGCCGGCGGCGGTTCGGACCCTCCTCTACCAGCCGGTGAATCTCAGGATTGATGATCTGGACGGGCAAGACGCCAGAAAGCTCCGCCAGCGAGCTCACGAACGACCCATCGATCTTGGCTTCAGTGCGGTTGAGCTTGGAAACCTGCACTCCCACAGCGTGCATGGTTGCATTGGACGTGCGGCCGAACGCCACCGCTGCCGGTCTGCCAAACCGAATCAGGCGCTCCGTATTGCGCGTGCGGAACGAGCGCCCGCGACCCAACAGGAAAACGGCCTCGAGAATGGACGTTTTTCCAGACCCGTTCGGGCCCCAGAGGACATTCAGCCCTGGCGCAAGTGCAAGCTCCGCTTTCTCGATGCAACGGAGATCGTCGATGACGAGCTCGGCCAGGGGCATCGGTCGCGGCTTAGAGCCGCATCGGCATCACGACATACCGGGTATCGGTATTTCCGGGCGCCCGGATCAGGCAGCTGCTATTTGAATCGGTCAAGCCGATCTCGACCTTGTCGACATCGATCGCTGACAACGCATCCAGCAGGTAATTCACGTTGAAGCCGATCTCGACTTCATCGCCTTGGTAGGCCACCTCGAGCTGATCCTCGGCCTCTTCCTGTTCTGGATTATGTGCCTGAACAGTCAAGAGATTCGGGCGCACCGTGAGGCGAATGCCGCGGTACTTTTCATTCGACAGGATCGCCGTTCGCTGCAACGACTGGCGCAGCGATGCGCGATCCGCAGTTACCAATTTGGTCGGTGCGGACGGGATGACGCGTCCATATTCCGGGAAACGGCCGTCAATTAGCTTCGAAGTGAAGCAAATGTCGCCAATCTGGGCGCGAATGTGATTCGTTCCGATTGCCAGCTCGATCTTGCCTTCCGTTCCGAGGATGCGGTGCAACTCCAGGACACCTTTCCGCGGCACGATGACCTGCTGAGCAATCTTGGCTTTTTCTGACAACTCCGTTTCGCACAGGGCCAGCCGATGACCGTCAGTAGCCACGGCGCGCAACGCTTTGCCGTCGCGCTCGAGCAGCATGCCATTGAGGTAGTAGCGCACGTCCTGCTGCGCCATCGAAAAATGAGTTTTGTCGAGGAGGCGGCGAAATTCGCCCTGGTCGACGGTCAGTACCTGCTGGCCACTGATCTCGTCGACGACCGGAAACTCGCTGGCTGGCAAAGTCGAAAGCGTAAAGCGGCTGCGGCCACCGCGCAGCGTGACGCGTTCCCCGTCGGTAGCCAGCGTTACAGCGGTGCCATCCGGCAACGCCCGGAAAATATCGAGGAGCTTGCGGCCAGGCACGGTGATATCCCCGGCCTGTTGCACCGTAACGTCCGTGGAAGCCACGAGCTCGACCTCGAGATCCGTTCCTGTGACGTGCAACCGGTTGCTACGTGAGGAGAGCAGCACGTTCGCAAGGATTGGCATCGTCTGGCGTCGCTCGACTACGCCGATCACGCTCTGTAACGCCCCAAGGATCTGTTCGCGGTTCGCCGTCAGCTTCATGAGTTCGGGCCTTCTTAGATTCTGTTCTTTAGAGTTTCAGAGATAGTTATAGTTGTAGAGGGAGCAAGAAAACGGGGAAAACCCGCGGTTCTTCATATGACTGAATCACCTGCAGCGACCGCAATCTGTGCACGACCGCATCCTTGAACTACAGATGCTGTGCGCGTTCTGTGCACAGTTTCGACCCGCGAAGTTATCCCCCGGATACCCACCGTCAACCCGTCAGCGTTCTCAACAGGTTCGCGAAATCCTGGCTCACGCGGGTCTCCCTGTCGCGCAGTTCCTTGATCCGCTTGCACGCGTGCAGAACCGTCGTGTGGTCGCGGCCGCCAAACGCATCGCCAATCTCCGGCAGGCTGTGAGTCGTGAGCTCTTTGGCGAGTGCCATCGCAAGTTGTCGCGGCCGCGCAATCGAGCGGCTGCGGCGTTGCGAGAGCAGATCGCCAACCCGTAGTTTGTAGTAATCCGCGACCGTTTTCTGGATGTTCTCGATGGTAATCAGCTTGGCCTGGAGCGAGAGCAGGTCTTTCAGCGCTTCCTTGGTGAATTCGAGCGTGATCGGCTGGCCCGTGAAGCGGGAGTTGGCGATGACCCGGCGCAGTGCTCCCTCGAGCTCGCGCACGTTCGAGCGAATCCGCTTCGCGATGAAGAACGCGACCTCCTGCGGGACCTGTACACCGGCGGCCTGTCCCTTGCTGATCAGGATCGCCACGCAGGTCTCGAGCTCAGGGGGCTCGATGGCCACGGTCAGCCCCCAGCCGAAGCGCGACTTGAGCCGCTCCTCGAGCCCCGTCACCTCTTTCGGATAGCGATCGCAGGTGAGGATGACCTGCTGCTGTCCTTCCAGCAGCGCATTGAACGTATGAAAAAACTCCTCCTGGCTGCGATCCTTGCCGGCAAAGAACTGGATGTCATCGATCAGCAGCGCGTCCAGCGAGCGATAGGCCGTCTTGAACTCATTGATCGTGTTGTGTTGCAACGCCCGAACCATGTCCGACACGAAGCGCTCGGAGTGGACGTACGCGACACGCGATTGGGGATCATTTTCGAGGATCATGTGGCCAATTGCATGCATCAGGTGGGTTTTTCCCAAACCGACGCCCCCGTAGATGAAGAGCGGGTTATAGGCCCGGCCCGGGTTACCGCTGACCTGCTGGGCGGCCGCCCGCGCGAGCTGGTTGCTCTTGCCCTCCACGAAGTGCTCGAAAGTGAAGTCTGGATTCAGCCGCACCCCGACCACGAGGCCTTCCGGGCGCTTCGCCCGTGCCACGCCCGGGACGCTCGCCGGTGCACCAGTGGCTGGCCGTACGACGCTTGCCGCTGGCGCGGGCAGGACGGCTCGAGAACCTACCTCGACGGTGACGATCGGCGGCGCCTCGGCGCCGCCCTGGTTACGGAGAAAATCGCCGATCCGGCCGAGCAGATTCGCGTTGACCCAGTCGACGACAAAGCGGTTCGGTGCCAGTAGCTTTAGCGCGCCCGCACCCTCGACGGCCTGCAGCGGCCGCACCCAGGTGTTGAACTGCTGTTCCGGGAGCTCGTCCTCGAGCAACCGCACGCATTGCCCCCAGAGCCCCGTCACGCGTCGCGCCTCCGAAAAAGGGTCGCAAGTCTACTCTGTCGAGGCGCGTGGCCAAAGGCCCGCGTGTTGACACTCCCCCGGTGGGTGCTTACGCTTCCCAGCCTTTTTTCGTCGGGCTTTCCCGCTGTTCGCGAGGTTCCGAGTGGCCACGAAACGCACGTATCAACCAAGCAAGGTCCGGCGCGCCAGGACGCATGGCTTTCGTGCGCGCATGGCGACCAAGGGCGGGCGCAAGATGCTCGCGCGCCGCCGCGCGAAGGGCCGCAAGAGGCTCGCTCCGTAATCAGCGCGCCGCTGCGATCGCATCTGCGGATCGCGCCGGCGTGACAGGAATCGCCGACACGGTCTCGAGGTCTTCACGCAGCGGCGGGCCGCAGCTCGGCTTTCCGCCGGAACGCCGCCTGCTGAAGCCGGCCGAGTTCGAGTTGCTGCGAGCCCGCGGGAGGCGAGTGCACGAGGGGTTCCTGACGGCGAGCCTGCGGATGAACGAACTCGGGCATGCCCGGCTTGGACTCGCCGTCGCGGTGAAGGCCGCGGGCAACGCCGTGCAACGGAACCGGATCCGACGCGTAATCCGCGAGTCGTTCCGGCTCGAGCAGCGCGGGCTGCCCGAGGTGGACGTGGTGGTAGGGGTGCGGCCACCGGTGCGCGGCGTCGACAACGCAGCGCTGCGCGTGGCGCTCGCAGGACTGTGGCTGAAAGTGAAAGCGGCATGCGCGCCATCGCAGAGTGGCTGATTCGGGGATACCAGTACGCGATCAGCCCGCTGCTCGGACCGCGCTGCCGCTTTTATCCTACGTGCTCGCAGTACGCCCTGGACGCTATTCATCGCCACGGGATGCTGCGCGGTGGCTGGCTTGCCATGAAGCGCATCGGGCGCTGTCACCCCTGGCATCCCGGTGGATTCGATCCGGTCCCGGATCGGTCCGATTGTCACAGGACTGGTCGTTCACATGCGATAGGCGATATCAATGTTTCGCATGAGTGACAATCCACGTATTTTCCTCTGGATTGGGTTGCTACTCCTGTTCTGGTTGAACTGGCAGACCTGGCAGCGGGACTACCCCGCCGGCGCGCAGCCGGCCGCCCCGGCCGTGACCGCCGCCACGACTAACAACCCGGAGCGCGGAACTACTGCAAGCGGTCTCGACGCGGTTATTCCGCAGGCCCCGGCACCTGCTCCAGCGGCCACCGGAAACGCGCCCACCTCGACAGCGACAGCCGGCGCGGCACTGATCGCCGACCAGGGCGCGACATCGGTGGCGGGCGCGGCGGGTCAGGCGAACGGGACCGCCGTTCGGGTCGTGACCGACACGCTCGATCTCGACATCTCGCTAATGGGCGGGGAGCTGCAGCGGGTCGACCTGCTGCGCTACCCCCAGGTGAAGGGCGGCGCGACGCCGGTGCGACTCTACAATCGCGATGACCCGAGCTCGGTGTACGTGCTGCAGACCGGCCTCGCCGGTGTGGCGGGAGCGGCCCGGCCGACTCACCAGGCGACCTTCACCGCACCGGCCACCGAGTTTCGACTCCAGCCCGGAGCGAACGAGCTGCGGGTGCCGCTCACCTGGACGGATGGCCAGGGCGTGACGGTCACGAAGACCTTCATCCTGGAGCGCGGCGGTTATGCCGTGCGGCTCGAGCAGCGCGTGGATAACCGCTCGCCGGCGCCTTGGGCCGCAGCGCCCTATGCGCAGATCCTGCGTCACAACGTGCCGATCGCGCGCTCGATGTTCAGCGTCGAGAGCTACGCGTTCAAAGGCCCGGCCTACGACGACGGCAAGAAGTACCAGAAGCTCAAGCTCGACAGCGCGGAGGATTCGAAGCTCTCGCGTGACATCCAGGGCGGCTGGCTCGCGGCCCTGCAGCACCATTTCGTGAGCGCCGTCGTGCCGCCGCCGCAGCAGACCTGGCATTACGCGCTCAACGTTCGCGGGGTCGAATACCTCTTCGCGGCGGTCGGGCCGAGCGCGACGGTGGAGCCGGGCGCTTCGGCGACGTTCAGCAATGCGTTCTACGTGGGCCCGAAGCTCCAGAAACAGCTTGCGACGGTCAGTCCCCGGCTGTACCTGGTCACGGACTACGGAATCCTCGCGATCCTCGCCAAGCCGCTGTTCTGGCTCCTCAGCTGGTTGCATGCGCTCTTCGGCAACTGGGGCTGGGCGATCCTGGTCGCGACCGCGATTCTGAAAGTGCTCTTCTATCCGCTGTCGGAAGCGAGCGGCAAGTCCATGGCGAAGATGCGCGCGCTCCAGCCGCGCATCAAGAACCTGCAGGAAACCTACAAAGACGACCGCGAGAAGCTCGGCCGCGCGATGATGGAGCTGTACCAGCGCGAGAAGATCAACCCGGTCGCCGGCTGCCTGCCGATGATCATCCAGATGCCGGTGTTCCTCGCGTTTTACTGGGTGCTGCTCGAGAGCGTCGAGATGCGCCAGGCGCCGTTCATGGGCTGGATCAGCGACCTCTCGGCACGCGACCCGTATTTCATCCTGCCGCTGCTGATGGCGGGTGCGATGTTCGTGCAGTACAAGCTGAATCCGACGCCGCCCGACCCGGTGCAGCAGAAGGTCTTCATGATCATGCCGCTCGCGATGTCGGCGATGTTCGCCTTCTTCCCCTCGGGCCTGGTGCTCTACTGGGTGACGAACACGGTGCTGTCGATCGCGCAGCAGTGGAACATCAACCGCCGCATCGACGCGGCGGGCAGCAGGAAGTAACCGCGGGCGCGCCGGCGGTTCGCGGGAGGCCGATGACTCGCAGTGACACGATCGTGGCAGCGGCGACCCCGGCCGGGCGTGGCGGCATCGGCGTCGTGCGCGTTTCGGGGCCGAAAACGCCCGAACTCGCCGCCGTCATCGCCGGTGAGCTGCCGCCGCCACGCGTGGCGCGACTTGCGCCTTTCCTGGATGCGGCCGGGGAGGCGATCGACATCGGCATGGTCCTGTTTTTCCCAGCGCCGCATTCGTATACGGGCGAACATGTCCTCGAGCTGCATGGCCACGGCGGCCCGGTGATCGTGGAGCAGCTAATCGCCCGCTGCGTCGAGCTCGGCGCGCGCCGGGCCGAGGCGGGCGAGTTCACGCAGCGCGCGTTTCTCAACGAGAAGATCGATCTCGCGCAGGCCGAGGCGGTCGCCGATCTGATCGACGCGGGATCGCGCGCAGCCGCCCGCGCCGCGATGCGCTCGCTCCAGGGAGAGTTCTCCGCGATGGTGCAGGGACTCACCGAGGCGGTGACGGACCTGCGCGCCTACGTCGAAGCGGCCATCGACTTTCCCGAGGAGGAGATCGATTTTCTGTCGGACCAGGCGCTGGCGGACCGCCTCGAGCTCGCGCGCGTGCATTTCGAGGCCGTGGAGCAGAGCGCGAAGCAGGGCCGGCTGCTGCGCGAAGGCATGAATGTCGTGATCGCGGGCCGCCCGAACGCCGGGAAATCCTCGCTCCTCAATCGGCTCGCGGGGTACGACGCGGCGATCGTTACGGCGGTGCCCGGCACGACGCGCGACATCGTGCGCGAGCGGATCGATATCGACGGCATGCCGCTGCACATCCTCGACACCGCGGGACTGCGCGAGGCGGGGGACGTCATCGAGGAAGAGGGGATCCGGCGTGCGCGGGCCGCCATCAGCCAGGCGGATCGGGTGCTCTTCGTGGTGGACGCCACCGAAGATCCCCAGGGCGAGACGTATCACGCGGAGCGCGACCGCTTGCCTGCGGACGTTCCCGTGACGCTCGTCGTCAACAAGTGCGATATCGCTGCGGGCGTCCCGGTGGCCTCCACGCTCTCAGGTCCGCCGCGCTTCAACGTTTCGGCGCAGACCGGGCTCGGCATCGAGAGCCTCCGCCAGCATCTGAAATCCTCGGTCGGCTACCAGACCGCCGACGCGGGAACGATCTCGGCGCGCGCGCGGCACCTCGAGGCGCTTGGGCGAGCCCGCGAACACATGAATGCCGCGACGCGACAGCTCGGGGAGCGGCGCGCCGGCGAACTCGTCGCCGAAGAGCTGCGCGCGGCGCAGCAGGCGCTCGGCGAGATCACCGGCCAGTTCACGACCGAGGATCTACTCGGGCGGATTTTCTCGAGCTTCTGCGTCGGAAAATGAGCGGCGATTCCCGCAACCCCATGCCACAGCGTCTGGTTTCCTCGCTCCTGATCACGCTCGGCCTCCTGGCGCCGCTCCTCGGCGCCGGGATGTTCGCGCGCGCGCTGTGGACGCCCGACGAGCCGCGCGAGGCCGACATTGCCTGGCGGATGAGCGTGCAGCCGAACCGGGTGCTGCCGGAGTTCGGCGGCCGGCTGTTCCTCGAGAAGCCGCCGCTTTCTTACTGGATGTCGGGGGCGGGCATGCGCCAGTTCGGGAATTCCGCGGCCGCGGCGCGCGTGCCGAACATCCTCTACTCGATTGCGGTCAGCGTCGCGGTGTTCCTGCTCGCTGCGAACATGGTCGGCGCGCAGGGCGCGCTGCCGGTCACGCTGGTCGCGGGGTCGGCGCTGCTC
>JBAVOB010000177.1:0-2501 GCA_049691655.1 Steroidobacteraceae bacterium
GAGTAGCGCTGCGCCCCGGCCGGCAGCTCGTGCGCGGCCCGCGCGAGATCGACGACCTCGGGGCGCACGAACGCTTCCACGGTATCGCCCGCGGCGATCGTGCCATGAGTGCGCGCGTGCAGCGTCAGGCCGTCTGCCGTCGTGATCTGCGCGATCGGCGCGTCGATGCGCATCGCCTTGCCGGCCATGCGGTTGTTGGCGCCGACGAACCCGGCGACGAACGGTGTCTGCGGCTGGTAGTAAAGTTCCTGTGGCGTGCCGATCTGCTCAAAACGGCCGGCGTGCATGACGGCGACGTGGTCCGAGAGCACCAGCGCCTCGGACTGATCGTGCGTGATGTACACGAACGTCGTGCCGAAATCGGCCTGCAGTTGTTTCAGCTCGATCTTCATGTGCTCGCGCAGCTTCAGGTCGAGCGCGCCGAGCGGTTCATCGAGCAGGAGCAGCGTCGGCTCGAGCACCAGGCTCCGCGCAATCGCGACGCGCTGCCGCTGCCCGCCCGACAACTGGTCTACTCGGCGGTTCTCGGCGGCCGCGAGGCCGACGCGCTTGAGCATGGCCGCGACGCTGCTCGCGATCTCGGCTCGGGCCACGCCGCGGCGCGCGAGGCCGTAACCGACGTTCTCCCCCACCGACATCATCGGAAAGAGCGCGAGGTGCTGAAACACCATGTTGACCGGGCGGCGATTCGGCGGCACGCCCTGCATCGAGCGGCCGCCGATGCGCACGTCGCCCTCGTCGGGGGCGAAAAAACCGGCGATCATCCGCAGCAGCGTCGTCTTGCCGCAGCCCGAAGGGCCGAGGATCGAGAAGAAGCTCCCGTGCGCGACCGCCAGCGAGAGCGCATCGACCGCGGTGTGCGAGCCAAATCGCTTGGTGACGCGGTCGACCTCGAGGTCTTGCTGCATAAGGCTCGTCGCCGCGGCGGAAGTCAGCCCGAGATCAGTTCGCCGCCTTGATGCGATCGAGAATCTTGCCTTCCATGTTCTCGATGCCGGGCGGCACCGTAGGGTACCACTTGATGTTCTTGAGCGCGTCCGGCGGCAGGCTCTTCGCGAACTGCGCGCGCAGTTTCGGATCCATCAGCTGCTCGGCGCCTCTTGCGGCCGAGAGATTCCCGACGGAAGCCACCACCTTGGCCGCAATGTCGGAACGCATGTTGAAATTGATCCACGCATAGGCGGCGGCGTCGTTCCGTCCGCGCGCCGGCAGCGCGTAGGTGTCGACCCAGCCGAGCGCGCCCGACTTCGGCGCGATGTACTCGATGGCGGGATTCTCGCGGTTCAGCGTCCAGCCGCCGGTGTCCCACATCATGGCGCCGACGATCTCGCCGGTGCGCATGCCGTTCAGCAACTGGTCCTTGTTGTCGAAGAAGAACCTGACGTTGCTCTTGCAGGCCGAAAGTGTCTTGCCGACTTCCTCCATCAGCGCGATATAGGCTTTGGGATTGCTGTACAGGGCAAACGGATCCTTGCCGCTCGCGAACGCGAAGGCGAGCAATGTCGGGCGCTTGAGGCGCATGCTCGTCCTGCCCTTGTATTCGGGCCTGCACACGTCCGGGTAATCCGTCATGTGTGCGTATTTCGTGTTCACCACGAGCCCGTCGGTCCCCCAGAGGAACGGCAGGCCGTACACCCGGCCGTTCAGCGTCGTGTTGATGCGCGTTGCCGCGAGCATCGAGGGAATGAAGAGATCCGTCCGGATCTTGCTCAGGTCAAACGGCTTGTAGATCCCGAATTCCTGCTGTGGGCCGATGATGCGGTCCTGCGAGGGCTGCGCGAGATCGAAACCCGCGCCGCCGGTCGCGCGGAGCTTCGAGATGATTTCCTCGTTGTTCGAGAGCGTCACCTCGACGGTGATGCCGGTCTCTTTCTTGAACTGCGCGACGACGCTGGCGGGCGCGTAGTCGGCCCAGGTTATGAGGCGCAGCTTGTTACCCTGCGCGAGCGCGGGAGCGGCGCAGCCGAAGAAGAGCAGGGCGGCGGCGAGGACCGTGCGTGCGAGCGTCATAGGAGCCTCTCGGTGAAAGCGGGCCGGCGCCGCATCCCCGGGGGCGGCGCTCGGCGCAAGCTTACCGCAAGAGCACGCCGCCGAGATTTCCGTGCCGGAGCGGGGCGGCAGGGTGTTGCGGGAACGGCCTGCATTCCCCGGGGTTCTTCCCACGGCCGCACCGTGCGCGACCCTCGAGATGCGTCGCGGATCCCGCGAACTGCCCACCGGGGTGTGATCCATTGCGCGTCTCGCCCGCACCGATAGGGCTAGGATCGCCGGCAGAGTCAGGGCAGTAACTCAGGTGCTTTCTTGTCGACTCCACGCGACACAAGAGCGCCAGCCAGTGTCGAGACCGGAGCAGCTGCTACGCCGGGCGCCGCATCGCGCCCGACGCGCCAGCGCACGGGGCTGGAGTTCGGCCTGCTCGCGCTGGCGATTGCCGCGTCCGGTGCCATCATCTGGGGCGTCATCCAGCTCGCCTTTCCCGGCGGGGCGGCGCTCCACAGCCT
>JBAVOB010000178.1:0-6138 GCA_049691655.1 Steroidobacteraceae bacterium
ACCGTGCGCAACCCGGCGGACCACGGCGACGCGGTCGGCGAGATTCGCTTCGCCAACCAGGCGGACGTCGAGCAGGCCATGGATCGCGCGGCGGCCGCGCAACCAGCATGGAACCGCACGCCGGCGGACGAGCGCGCGACCTGCCTTGAGCGCGCGGCCGATGCGCTCGAGGCGCAGCGCGATCGATTCCTGCCGCTGCTGGTGCGGGAAGCGGGCAAGACGCTCGGCGACGCGCTCGCGGAAATCCGCGAGGCGGCGGATTTCTGCCGCTATTACGCCGCTGAATCGCGCCAACTCTTCGGCGAGCCGCGCACTCTGACGGGCCCGACCGGCGAGTCGAACCAGTTCGGCCTCGAGGGGCGCGGCGTGTTTGCGTGCATCAGTCCCTGGAATTTTCCGCTGGCAATCTTTACCGGCCAGGTCGCGGCCGCGCTCGCCGCCGGCAATGCCGTGGTCGCCAAGCCCGCGGAAGCAACGCCGCTCGTGGGCGAGGCGATGATTGCGCTGCTGCACGGCGCCGGCGTGCCGACCGAGGTGCTGCAGATCCTGCCGATCGAGGGTCGCCTGTTCGGCGACGTGGCCGTCAAGCATCCCGCGCTCGCCGGCGTGGTGTTCACGGGTTCGACCGCGACGGGCCAGTTCCTCAACCGCGCGCTCGCCGCGCGCGCTGGCGCCATCCTGCCGCTGATCGCGGAGACCGGCGGCCTGAATGCAATGCTGGTCGACTCGACGGCGCTGCCCGAGCAGGTGGTGGACGACGCGCTCAGCTCGGCGTTCGGCAGCGCCGGCCAGCGCTGCTCGGCGCTGCGGCTGTTGTTCGTGCAAGCGGATGTCGCGGAACGCATCATCGAGATGCTGACCGGGGCGATGGACGAACTCGTGGTCGGCGATCCGGCGGACGCTACGACCGACGTGGGCCCAGTGATCTCGGATCGCGCGGCGGCGGAACTGATGCAGCATGTCGCGCAGATGGGGCAGACGGCACGCATCCTGCGGGTCTGCCGGCTCGATGAGCGCCACGCGCGCGGCTCCTTCGTCGCGCCGCACCTGATCGAGCTGCAGTCCCCGTCGCAACTCACGAGCGAGCAGTTCGGGCCGCTGCTGCACGTGGTGCGCTACCGCGCGAGCGAGCTCGATGCGGCGCTCGCGGCGATCCGGCAGAGCGGCTACGGCCTTACCCTCGGCGTGCAGACCCGCCTCGAGTCGACATGGCAACGCGTATTCCGCGCCACCAGCGTCGGAAATACCTACGTGAACCGCAACATGATCGGCGCGGTCGTCGGCGTGCAGCCATTCGGCGGTGCGGGCTTGTCCGGCACGGGCCCGAAGGCGGGCGGTCCGCACTACCTGACGCGCTTCGCCGTCGAACGCACGCTGACGATCAACACGACTGCGACGGGCGGCAACACGGCGCTGCTGCGCCTCGCCTGAGCCGGCTAGAGCACTTCGCCGGCCAGGAATTCCATCTGCGCAACCGTGCGCTCGAAGGTCGGTGCGCGCTGCATCAGCAGGGTCGTGACCGGGGACCGCTGCCAGACCTTCAGCTTCGCGCGCAGCTGCTGCGGCGTGCCGACGAGCGAGATCGCGTCGACGAGCTCATCGGGAACCGCGAGCACAGCCTCACGCTGGCGATTCGAGAGCCACAATTCCTGGATGCGGCCCGCCGCTTCCTTGTAGCCGTAGCGCTCGACGACGCGCTTGTGGAAATTCTCTTCCTTCGAGCCCATGCCGCCGACATACAGCGCGATGTTCTGCTTCAGCTCGAGAATGGCCTTGTCCGCGTCGTCGCCAAGCGCGACGGCGATCGCCATGATGATCTCGAACCCCGGCTTCGCGCCGCGGAGCGACTCCTCCCAGACGTCGAAGCGATCCGGCGGCGTCATGAACGGGAACCAGCCATCAAAGCGCTCCACCGCGAGTGCCACGTTCTTCGGGCCTTCCGCGCCGAGAAACAGCGGGATCCTGCGCCGCAGCGGGTGCGTGATGCTCATGAGCGCCTTGCCCTGCCCGGTGCTGCCCGGACCGGTGTAGGGCAGCTGGTACTGATGGCCGGTAAAGGTGAGCGGCTGCTCCCGCGCCAGCACTTTCTCGAAGATTTCCAGCCACTCGCGCGTGCGCTCGAGCGGCTTGCGGAACGGCTGGCCGTACCAGCCCTCCACGACCTGCGGCCCGGAGACACCGATGCCGAGCGCCAGCCGGCCGTTCGAGATATGGTCGAGCGTCATCGCCGTGGTCGCCGCGCAGGTCGGCGTGCGCGCCGAGATTTGCAGGATCGACGTGCCAAGCCGAATGCGCTGGGTGCGGGCGGCGATGGCCGCGAGCGGCGTGAACACGTCGGACCCGTAGGCCTCCGAGGTCGTCACGATGTCGAAGCCGAGCTCCTCGGCGCGCTGCGCGAGCTCGATGAAGCGGTCGATGGGTTTCGATCCCCAGTACCCGAGAGCGAGTCCAAGTTTCAAGATGCCACTCCAAGCGGTGGTGCAGTGTGGGCGCGGCCGTTCTGCTGCACGCCGCGGGTAAAGGACCAGTCGAGCCACCGCGTAGCCAGGCCGCCGCCGAGGCTCGCGCCGGTCACATCGCTAAGCAAATAGGGCGCGCCGCTGAGAATGGTCTGTGCGGCACGCAGCCCACTGCGAACCGCGGGGCCGATCCCCTCGCAGAGGTCGCGCGTCGCGAGACCGACCGCGTCACCGGTGATGAAAGCGTTGTCGGTCTGCGTGATTTCCACCCCGCCGCGCAGGTAGTAGCTGTAACCCGCCGGATCGAGTGACGCTCGCGGCGCGAGGCCGCGGCCGAGCATGCGCGCGAAATGCGCCCAATAGTGCCGGATGTCCTCGCCGCGGCTCTTGATGCGCTGCGCCATGCCGCCGAGGCCGACATTGAGCCAGCCATCCTGCTTCGGCACATACCAGGCGTAGCCCGGCAGCCCATGGTCGAAGAACCACAGGTGGCAGTCCGGGTCACGCCATTCGTACTCGAGCTCGTGCTCGAGCGTCACCGTCTGCAGCTCGCGCGCCCGCGGATTCGCTTCGCGGAAGAACGTGCGGTAGACGGGACAGCTCGTGCCCCCGGCGCCGATGAGGTAGCGGGCGCGAAAAGCGTCGTCCACGATGTAGTCGCCGCCTGCGTGGCGAATGTGGCGCACATTGTGCTGTACCACCGGCGCCCCCGAGCGCTCGAGGAGCCATGCGTCGAACTCGAAGCGGCGGATCGAATGCTGCACGCACGGCAGCGGCAGGCTGAGCCCCTTGATATGCGCGTGCAGTCGCTTGAACGTGAGGAAGCGGTGCGGGTATTGGCGGGCATCGAGCTCGAGATCACGCGCGACCTCGGGCGTGATCCAGCCGGCGCAGAGCTTCAGCCGCGGAAACCGTTCCTTGTCGAGCACCAGCACATCGGCGCCACCGCGCTGCAGGCGCCACGCGGCCGACGACCCCGCGGGCCCGCCGCCGACGATCAGGACGTCAACCGCCCGCATCGGCGGGCCAGGCGCGATCGCCGTACAGGTGGTCCCGGGTGAGCGGCAGGGCGTTGTTGCGCTGCGGCGCGAACACCACCTGGAATAGCTGCAACGCGCCGGTATTGAACGCGGCGATCGAACCGGCGAGGTACAGGCGCCACATGCGCACGAATTTCTCATCGAACATCGCGCGCACCCGGTCCGCTTCGCGCTCATAGAGCGCGAGCCAGTGACGCAGCGTCTGCGCATAGTGCAGGCGCAGGTTCTCGACATCGAGTACCGACAACTCCTGCGGCTCGAAGATTCGCGCCATTTCGCCGAGCGAGGGCGCGTACGCGCCAGGGAAGATGCGCTTCTCGATCCATGGATGGAGCGGCGCCGGGCGGTTGCGGCCGATGCTGTGGATGAGCCCGCGACCGTGCGCCGGCAGGCAGCGGCTGATCACGCGGCCGAGTTCCGGATAGTTTGGGAGCCCGACGTGCTCGAGCATGCCGACGGATACGAACGCGTCGTAGCGGCCCGCGATGTTGCGATAGTCGTCATCGATGAATTCCACGCGATTCTCCAGGCCGGAGCGCGCCGCCTGATCGCGCGCCCACGCAATTTGCTCCTTCGAGATGTTGAAGGCGCGCACTTTTACGCCATAGCGGCGCGCCAGGTGCAGCGCGAGCCCGCCCCAGCCGCAGCCGGCCTCGACGACTGACTCGCCCGGCCGCAGCCGGAGTTTGCGCGCCACGTGATCGAATTTCGCGATCTGCGCTTCATCGAGAGTGGCCTGCGCTGTCGGGTAGTAGGCACAGGTGTAGGCCAGCGTCGACCCGAGCCACAGCGCATAGAAATCGTTGCCGATATCGTAGTGGCGATGGATATTCTCGCGCGAGCCGGCGAGCGAGTTCTTCCGGGGCCGGCGCAGCCGCGTGAGCGCACGGCTCGCGATGCTGTCGGCAGCGCCGTCGGCGGCGGCCCGGTACGCGAGTTCCATCAGGCCCACGAGATCGCCTGAGATCTCGAGCTGTCCTTCGCTGTACGCATCGCCGAAGCGCACGAGCGGATCCGCGAGTACCCCGAGCAGCGTCGCCCGGTCGCGCAGCGTGACGCGCGCCACCATCTCCGTGCCCGGGCCGCGCGCCAGCTCGCCCGACGCCAGCGCGAGTTCCAGTGGCGGGTTGCCCGCCCACCGCAGCAGGCGCTGCAGCAGTTTCACATTGAAGGATCGGTTTGCGGGGGCCGCCAGCGTGCCCGCGAAGCGGGACGTGTGGCGGGCTGATTCGACTCCCGGGTGGACGACACTCATGGCATTCCTCCAGTGACCGGTCTTCGGGCCGGCTGCCTGCGAATCGAATCGTACCGCAACCGCGGCCGCCCAGAATCCGTAGATGCATCAGGCGCCTGGGAGGCCCGCGCTGGCCCGTCAGGGCCCCGAATCGTCGAGGGGGGATGCTAGACTGCCCGGCGGCTCAGACAGCACGGAGGCCAGTAGCGCGTGGGGACGAACGGCAGAAACGTGGTACGGCTGCTGATTGTCGGCGGGTGCTCAGAGACGCTCGACCACGTGGCGCGGCAGGCGAGTGAACCGCAAGCCGCTCCGCTGACCGCCGGCTCGGTCCTCGAGGCGGCGGCACGGCTCGAGGAGTTCGCGCCGGACGTACTGTTGATCGACGGCGACAACCTGTCGCCCCGGGGGCTCTCGATCTGCCGCGCGCTCAAGCAGCACCCGGCCACCAGCCTGCTGCCGGTGGTCGTCGTCAGCCGTTCTCCGAAGCAGCGACTCGACGCATTCTCCGCGGGTGCCGACGATTTCATCACGCCGAACGTGCGCCCGGATGCGCTGCGCGCGCGGGTGGAGGCGCTCGCGAGGGCCGGCACCGCGCGGCGCAAGCTCGCGGCCGTCCAGCACAGCGTCGAGCAGCAGCAGCTGGAGGGGCTGCGACTCACGGTGCGGCGCTACCTGTCGCCGCGCCTGGCCGACCGCATTCTCGCCGACGTGGACCTGCGGGAACACCTGCTGGAGCAGTCGAACGCGCGCGCGCGCGCCGTCGTGTTGTTTGCCGACATGCGCGGCTTCACCGGCCTGTCCGAGCGACTGAATCCCACCGAGGTGGTCGCGCTGCTCAACGAGTATTTCTCGCTGCTCACCGAGATTGCGTTTCGCCACGACGGCACGGTGTTCAGCATGGCCGGCGATTGCCTGATGGTCGGGTTCGGCGTGCCGTTGCCGCAGCCCGACAGCCTCGAGCGGGCGGTGAGCACGGGACGGGAAATCATCGGGCGCTTCCACGAATTATCCGAGACCTGGCAGCACCGCCACCACATCGAGACGGGCGTCGGGATCGGCATCAACGAGGGCGAGGTGGTCGCGGGCAACGTCGGCTCGCCCATTTACATGAACTACACGATCATCGGCGACACGGTGAACGTCGCCTCACGGTTGTGCCAGCGCGCGCGGGCCGGCGAGATGCTGCTCTCGGCCACCGTCAAGCAGGGTCTCGATGCGCTTGGACTGATCGTCGGAGCGGTCGAGCTGCCGGCGATCGAGTTGCGCGGCCGCTCGACGCCGATCGATATCTATTGCATCCCGAGCAGTCAGCGCAGCGGCCGGCGCGCCAAGCCCGCGGTTGCTTGAGTGCGGACGGGCGGGCGCGCTGGCGCGCGCCTTTCAGCCCGCCGTCTCTCTCAGC
>JBAVOB010000179.1:0-2982 GCA_049691655.1 Steroidobacteraceae bacterium
ATCCGGTGCCGAGCGCCGAGGCTCCGCGCCCAGCCGAGAAGCCGCACGTCATCTGGTCTTCAGCGCCGGTCGAACCGCCGCCCTATCGGCGGGACGAGTAACGCTGGTGACGGGCCACTTGCGAGGCTGAACATGAAAACTCGAGCCGCAGTCGCCCGTAAGGCGGGCGCGCCGCTCGCGATCGAGACGGTCGATCTCGACGGTCCGCGTGCGGGCGAGGTGCTCGTCGAGATTCGCGCCTCGGGCGTGTGCCACACTGACGAGTTCACGCGCTCCGGCGCCGATCCCGAGGGCCTGTTCCCGGTGATCTTCGGCCATGAAGGGGCTGGCATCGTCGTCGACATCGGTGCAGGCGTGACTGCGGTGAAGACAGGCGATCACGTGATCCCGCTCTACACGCCTGAGTGTCGGCAGTGCAAGTCGTGCCTGTCGCGCAAGACCAACCTCTGCACGGCGATTCGCGCGACCCAAGGGAAAGGCGTAATGCCCGACGGCACCAGCCGCTTCTCTCTCGGGAGCGAGATGATCCATCACTACATGGGCTGCTCGACGTTCTCTAACTACACAGTGCTGCCCGAGATCGCGGTCGCGAAGATTCGCGAGGACGCGCCGTTCGAGAAAGTCTGCTACATCGGTTGCGGCGTGACCACCGGCATCGGCGCGGTCCTCAATACCGCCAGGGTGGAGGCCGGCGCGAACGTGGTCGTATTCGGGCTCGGCGGCATCGGCCTCAACGTCATCCAGGGCGCTCGCATGGCCGGTGCGTACAGGATCGTCGGCGTGGACATCAATCCCGCGCGCAAGGCGCTCGCCGAACGCTTCGGCATGACGCATTTCGTGAATCCGAAGGAAGTCGAGGGCGACCTGGTGCCTTACCTCGTCTCGCTCACCGACGGCGGCGCCGACTACAGTTTCGAATGCGTCGGCAACGTCGAACTCATGCGGCAGGCGCTCGAGTGCTGCCACCGCGGCTGGGGCGTATCAGTGATCATCGGGGTTGCGGGCGCCGGGCAGGAGATCCGGACGCGGCCCTTTCAGCTGGTGACGGGCCGCGTGTGGAAAGGCACGGCGTTCGGCGGCGCCCGCGGTCGCACCGATGTGCCGAAGATCGTCGACTGGTACATGGACGGCAAGATCGCGATCGATCCGCTCATCACGCACGTGATGCCGCTCGCGAAGATCAACGACGCGTTCGACCTGATGCACACGGGCGAGTCGATCCGCTCGGTCGTGACGTTCTAAGGAGCTGGATCAGAGCAGCGACAGCCAGTCGCGCGAGCGATCCGCGTACACGAGAAAGTTCGGATTGAGCAGATCGGCCTTGGTGTTGTAGCGCAGCGGTGCGCCGCTCGTTGCGATGACCACACCGCCCGCCGCGACGACCACGCCGTGCGCCGCGGCAGTATCCCACTCCGAAGTCGGACCGAGCCGCGGATAGATATCCGCCGAGCCCTCGGCGACGAGACAGAACTTGAGCGCGCTGCCGACCGGGATCAGCTCGTGCGGACCGACTTTCACGAGGAATGCATCGAGCGAGTCGCCGCGATGGGAGCGGCTGCCGACGACGCGGACCGGCGAGGCCGCCTGCGACTGTGGTTTGATCTGAACGGGTGCCCCGGAGCCGATTGCGCGGTGCGCGCCCTGGCCTGCAGCTCCCCAGTACACCGTGTCTCGCGCCGGTACGCCGACCACGCCGAGCACCGGATCGTGATCGACGATCAACGCGATGTTCACCGTAAACTCGCCGTTGCGCGAGAGAAATTCCTTCGTGCCGTCGAGGGGATCCACCAGCCAGTACTGCGACCAGGCGCGGCGCGTGGCGAACGGAACACTGGACGACTCCTCCGAGAGAATCGCGATGCCGGGGGTGAGCAGGCTCAGCGCTTCGACGATCGCGCGGTGAGCGCAGAGGTCCGCCTCGGTGAGCGGCGATGCGTCGGACTTGCTGGTAGCCCGTACATTGGAGCCCTGGTAGGCGCGGAGAATTTCCGATCCGGCGGCTCGCGCAATGCGCACGACTTCGGGCGCGAGGCGAACTGGATCGAGCGGATCCGCGGCGCGCGCCATGCTCAGCCGCGCGCGAGGAGACCGGCAGTGCGCAGGTGCTCGATGATGCGATCCGCGGCGGCTTCGGGCTGCAGGGTCGCCGTGTCGATGTGAATCTCGGGTGACTCCGGCGGCTCGTACGGCGAGTCGATGCCGGTGAAATTCCGGAGTTCGCCGCGGCGCGCTTTCTTGTACAGGCCCTTGGTGTCGCGCCGCTCCGCTTCGGCGAGCTGCGTATCAACAAAGACCTCGATGAACTCCTGCGGCGCGAACAGTGCCCGCGCCATGCGCCGCTCCGCGCGGAACGGCGAGATGAACGACACCAGCACGATGAGACCGGCATCCACCATCAGCCGGGCTACCTCGGCGACGCGCCGGATGTTCTCGACGCGATCCTGGTCGGTGAAACCGAGGTCCTTGTTCAGGCCGTGGCGCACGTTGTCGCCATCGAGCAGGTAGGTATAGCGACCGAACGCGGCGAGCTTACGCTCGACGATATTGGCGATCGTGCTCTTGCCCGCGCCCGAGAAACCGGTGAGCCAGAGCACGGCAGGCTTCTGGCCCATCAGGCGCCCGCGCGCCTGCTTGTTCACATCGAGTGCCTGCCAGTGCACGTTCTGCGAGCGCCGCAGCTCGAACTGCAGCATGCCGGCACCCACCGTGTTGTTGGTAAAGCGGTCGATGAGGATGAACCCGCCCAGCTCGCGATTGGTTGCGTACGGCTCGAAGGCGACCGGCAGATCGAGTTCGATCTCGCACACCCCGATGTCATTCAGCTCGAGGCGCTCGGCGGCCAGTTGTTCGAGCGTATTCACGTTGATCTTGTACCTGACCGGTGCGACCGTCGCGGTGACGGTGCGCGCGCCGATCTTCATGAGATACGTTCGGCCCTGCAGCAGCGCGTCGTCGTGCATCCACACGATCGTGGCCTGGAAC
>JBAVOB010000180.1:0-2669 GCA_049691655.1 Steroidobacteraceae bacterium
GGTGTGGGGCTGCTGCGCGCGCCGCTGCAACGCGCCTGGCCGCGCGCGCGTTACGTCGGGCTGGAAACCAGCGAGTATCTAGGGGACCGTTATGGCTGGACTCACGGGGCCATCGAGACCTACCGGCCGCGACGGCCGTTCGACCTCGTCATCTGTTACGACGTCCTGCAGTACCTCGGCGACCGGCAGGCGCGCCGCGCGCTCGCCAATCTGGCGAGGGTGTGCCGCGGCATACTCTATTTCAGCGCCCTCACTCGCGGCGACTGGCGCCGCAACTGTGACCGCTCGCGCACCGACCGCAACGTGCACCTGCGCGATGCCGGCTGGTATCGCGCCGCGCTCAGCCGTTCATTCCGGCCCGTCGGCGCCGGATTCTGGATCCGCCGCGGCGCACCGCTCATCAGCTGGGAGCTCGAGACGGCGGCGACAGTCACCGCGCGCCGTACTCGACGCCGTCGAACCGCTCCGTCTTGACGTCGCTCTCCCGGCGGCGTTTCTGAAATCCGGCGGGCCGCGCTATGCTCGCGCGGCCCATGCTGAAACTACTGCTCCTGCTGCTCAAGGCCGCCAAACTCGGCCCGTTCCTCAAGACGGGCGTCACGATGCTCATCTCCGTCGGCGCGTATGCGCTGATCTTCGGCTGGTGGTATGCGGTCGGCTTCGTGCTGCTCATCTTCGTGCATGAACTGGGTCACTACCTCTCGGCCCGCCGTTGCGGGCTGGACGTCGGCGCGCCAACATTCATCCCGTTCGTCGGCGCCTGGATCGAGCTCAAGGACCAGCCGTTGTCCGTCGAACAGGAAGCGCGCATTGCCTTCGCCGGCCCGTTCATGGGCACGGCCGCCGCCACGGTCGTGATGTGGTTCGCCGTCCAGTACCAGAACCAGTTGTTGCTTGCGCTCGCTTACGCCGGGTTCTTTCTCAACCTGTTCAACCTGATTCCGGTCACGCCGTTCGACGGCGGCCGCGTGGTCGCGATTCTTTCGCCGCGCCTGTGGCTGCTCGGCGCGCCGATCCTCGCCGGCGTGTTCCTGTTGATTCCGAGCCCGATGTTTCTGCTCATCCTGGTATTGCTCGCACCGACGATCTGGCGGGGGCTGAAGGCGGCCTGGCACGGCACTGCACCCGAGGAGAATCCGCGTTACTACCAGGCGCCGCTCGAGGCGCGCGTGCGCTACGCGGCCTATTACCTGTTGCTGCTCGCGTATCTGTGCTCGATGACGCATCTGGTGCACCAGCGCTTGCAAGGGTCCGCCGGCAGCGCGACGTCACCCGCGGTAGCCACGTGATCGCGACGCTGCCCGGGGAAGTGCGTGTCACACGCCCGACGGGCGGCACGCTGCGACTGCGGCTGGCGGGACACGACGGTTCCGGCCACGAGGTCGCAGTCGACTTCGCAGAGCCGCGCGCCACCGCGATGCCCGAACTGCTGCACGCAGTGCGCATCGAGCTGCAGGCGCGCGGCGCCTGGCGGATCCTCGCGCGCGAGGGCGCGATCGAGGTCGCGGCTGCGAGCGCACATGTGCACAGCGACCGGTCGGCGCAAGTACTGGCTGCGGCGCCACCGCGTCGCGCACCTCTGTCGAAGCGGCTGTTCTGGCGCCTCGTGCTCGCGCTCGCGGCGAGCGGGTTCGGGCGGCGCCTGCTCATCGCACTGCGGTCTCGCTGAGGTCAGGATGCGAACGGTCCTCTGCATCGTAGTGTTCGTCGCCGGCATCGGGCTGACCGTCCAGATCGGGCTGAATGCCGCGCTGCGCTCGGCTTTCGGCAGCGCAAGCGTTGCGGCGCTCGCGAATTTCCTGGTCGGCACGGCAGGACTGGCACTGTTTCTGCTCCTCACCCGCGCGGGCGTGCCGGATCGGTCCGCGTTCGCTGCGGCGCCCGCGTGGGCCTGGCTGGGCGGGCTCCTGGGTGCGTTCTACGTCGCCACCGCCACCATCGCCGGCCCGCGGGTCGGTGCGGCGGTCTTTCTGGCGCTCACCGTGTTCGGTCAGCTGGCGGCATCGCTCGTCGCCGATCATTACGGGCTCATCGGATTCAGCCGCGACCCGGCGACGCCCGCGCGCCTCGCGGGAGCCGCGCTGCTGCTCGCGGGCGTCTGGCTGATCGCACGGCACTGAGGTGCCATGACGAACAGCCGCATACCCGTCACCGTACTCACCGGCTTTCTCGGCGCGGGCAAGACGACGCTGCTGAACCGGATCCTCTCGGAGCAGCATGGCAAGCGCATCGCCGTCATCGAAAACGAGTTCGGCGAGGTCGGTGTCGATCACCAGCTCGTCATCGGCGCCGAAGAGGAGATCTTCGAGACCAACAACGGCTGTATCTGCTGCACCGTGCGTGGCGACCTGTTGCGCATCCTGGGGTCGCTCCTGAAGCGCCGCGATCGCTTCGATTACATCATGATCGAGACGACCGGGCTCGCCGACCCGGGCCCAGTTGCGCAGACGTTCTTTCTGGACGACGACGTCCGGGACCAGTTCGCGCTGGATGCGATCGTGACCGTCGTGGACGCCAAGCACGTGGAGGGCCATTTAGGGGAAATGCGCGAGGCGGGCGAGCAGATTGCGTTCGCCGACGTGATCGTGCTCAACAAGGCCGATCTGGTGAGCGCTGCCGACCTGGAGCGCATCGAGCAGCGCCTGCGTTCGATCAATCGTGCCGCCAGG
>JBAVOB010000181.1:0-5815 GCA_049691655.1 Steroidobacteraceae bacterium
CAGCACGACGAGCGCGACCGCGACGAACGGCATCGATATGGCGAGCAGCGAAATGCCGAGCGCTCCGCCCAGTTCCCCGCTCGCGACCAGGGGATTGCCGAGGCCGCCGGTAGCGATCGTGGACTTCGCGCGCAGCAGCGTCGTCATGCCCTGCGTGAGGCCGGCCGCGCCGCCGCCGGCGATCACCGCCGTCGTCCATTTCACGAGCGGCGGGAGGTCGGTGATCACGGCGGCCGCGGCGACGGTGCCGGCGACCAGCGCCGCGGGCGCTGCAATCACGTCCAGCAGGTGATCGACGCCGGGCACGTAATAAGCGCTGACTTCGGCGACGGCCGCGACGCCGAGCATCGCGATCGCCGGCGGGGTCCCGAGCCAGGCAAAACTCGCGGCGAGATGCACGTGTCCGGTCCAGGCGGCAAGCGCGAGCACCAGCAGCGGTACGAACAACCGGAAACCGGTCGCCGCCGCGAGCCCGATGCCGAGAGCCACGGAAATCAGCAGGTCCATGTGGTTCATGTGCCGCTTGCTCGCTGGCTTTGTGCCTCGACGATCGCCGCGAGCGGCGCGGCCGCGCCCGCATCGAACCAGTGTTCGATCAGCCGGTACGAAATGGAAGTGCGCGTCGGCAGCAGCGCAGTGCCCGCAGCGATTTCATCGCGCGTGAACCAGCGGGCGTCCTCGAGTTCCGCTCCGACCGACACCGCTGCGCCGGGCGCGGCGTACGCCGTAAATCCGAGCATGAGCGACGAGGGAAACGGCCACGGTTGCGAGGAGTGGTATTCGATGCGCCGCACCGCCACGCCTGTTTCCTCGTGCGTCTCGCGCGCCACGGCATCCTCGAGGCTCTCGCCCGGCTCGACGAAACCGGCAATCGTGGAGTATCGGCCCCGCGGCCAGCTCGCCTGCCGTCCGAGCAGCGCGCGCTCGCCGTCGGTGACGAGCACGATGATCGCCGGATCGATGCGCGGGAAGATCTCGCCGCCGCACTCCGGGTTCGTGCAGCGCAGCAGGTGGCCCGCCTCGACGGGGTGCGTCACTGCGCCGCATGCACCGCAGAAACGATGCCGCAGGCGCCAGATCGACAAGGCGCGGGCATATGCGAGCAGCCCGGCCTGGTCGGCGGGCAGCTGCGTGGCGAGCGGCCGCAATTCCTCGAAACGCGCGCCCGCCGGCGCCGGAACGTCGGCGGCCTCGTTGCCTGCTTCGACCAGCACGCAGCGCGCGCCGCCGAACCAACCGAGCAGAATCGCGTCTTTCGGTATCGCATGCGTGACCAGGGGATGATCGCCCCGCACGAACGCGATCCGCGGCTGCGGCTCGACGTGAACCAGGTGCGACGTTCCGCGTGCGAGGATCCACAGCGTTGCCGCGTCAGCGCGCGCATCGCGGATCCAGTCCGCGTGGCTGCGCGTTTCGGCGCGACGGTCAAGGTAGGGACCGGCGAAGTAATTCGGCAATTCGCGATCGTTGGGGTTCACGCCCCCCGGATTCTAGCAGTCGCCGGCGCGCCGCCCGACCGCCGGCCGCTCCGGCCGCTCCGGCCGTTCATCGAGCCGGCCTGGTGGCCGCACGGCACGCAGCGCGGTTCGCGCAGAGCGAGGCGATCCGCTACCACCACGCCGCGGCAACCGGGGCAGCGGGAGAGGCGCAACTCATCGCCTTGCGCCAGCGCCACGACGAGATAGACCGCGTGCTCGAAACTGATATCGGCGTGTGGAACGAGCGACGTGAAGCAGTCGAACGCCTGGCAGAGCAGCTCGCCGCGCCCGATGCCGGGCAGGGTACGGGCGGAATCGCGGGCCGCGGAGGAGGGCAGCACTCCCAGCAGGCAGCACAGGCTCGCCAGCGCCGACGCCTGCTCCGCGACCCGCGGCGAGCGCGTGAAGAACGCGGGCTGCTGCGGTGACTTGCCGCGGTGCCGCGGCACCGGCGTGCCGCTCTGCGAGAGCACGTAGGACCGGTACAGCTTGCGGATGCGGTCGTCGGTCAGGCCGGTCCAGGCGCGGATGGTGCTGGTGCGCGCCTCGAGGCGGATGAAACGCAGCGCGAGGTCGAAACGCAGCCGGTCCCGGCTGTAGCGGTCGTCGGAGATGCGCATGGGCAGACCCTCCCCTGAAACGGTCTTGTTCAAATTTGGTAAAATTCTCCCAAAAATGAAAAAGCCTTCCAAGCCCACCGGGGCCATCATTAAGGACGAATAGAGGGAGGAATGGCGTGCAAACCCTGTTGCATAACGATTTCTGGTTCGGCCCGGGCCTCGTCGAACCGCTGGTCGGGGTCAATGTCCACTGCCTCGAGCTGCTTCGGGAACGTGTGCGGCGTGACGCTGGAGAGCCACGGTTGCCGCGGCTCCTGGCGGACCTCGCACCCACCTGGGCGGCACTGACGGATGCCGCGATCGCCAGCGCCGCACGTTGTCCGTACGCTTTGGTGGAAGCCTCCTTCGCCGACCTCGCGCGCTGGCGGGCCGGTGCCGTGCGCGAGAGTGCGACGGCCGAGGTGTTTTTCGATCAGGAGCAGGTGACTTCGCTGATGCACGAGGTCGCGGTGCTTGCCTGGCACCTGGCGCGCAGCCATCGGCATGCGGCCCGGCTGATGCTCGGCATGACGCCTGCCTCGATCGATCTCGTCGCGGGCTGCACGCTGCGCGAGCTGCAGACGATCGCGCATACGCACGCGTTCAGCATCCAGCCGCGCTGGGCGGACCGACCGGCCGTCTGGCAGCACACACTCGCCGCGGCCGCCGCACGCGACGCGGCTGCGCTCGGCCAGGCCCGCTTGCGGGGATTGCAGCTGCTGGCCGCAGAGGCGGCCGCGGACTCCGCGATCTAGGTCCGGCTGACGGGATCGGTCCGGCGAGCCGCACGACGCGTTGTGATAGGCTTTCGCGCCCGGATGCAATTCCCAAGAGAATAATGCACGCCCTCTCAGTCCGCGGTCTCGTCAAGACTTACAAGAACGGGGTGCAGGCCCTCAAAGGAATCGACCTCGATGTGGACGAGGGCGACTTCTTCGCACTGCTCGGGCCGAACGGAGCCGGCAAGACGACTCTGATCGGCATCGTCACCGCGCTGGTCACGAAGACCGCCGGGGCCGTCCAGGTGTTCGGCTACGACATCGACCGTGAACTCGAACTCGCGAAGTCCTGCATCGGAATCGTCCCCCAGGAACTCAACTTCAACCAGTTCGAGAGCGCCGAGACGATCGTCACCAACCAGGCGGGGTTCTACGGCATCGAGCGGCGCGTCGCGCGCGAGCGCGCCGAGAAATACCTGACGCTGCTGTCGTTGTGGGACAAGCGCAAGAAGATGGCGCGCGGACTCTCCGGCGGGATGAAGCGTCGCCTGATGATCGCGCGCGCGCTGGTGCACGAGCCGCGCCTGCTGATCCTCGATGAGCCCACGGCCGGCGTCGACATCGAGATTCGCCGCGCCATGTGGGATTTTCTGCGCGAGATCAACGAGCGTGGCACCACGATCATCCTCACCACGCATTATCTCGAGGAGGCCGAAACATTGTGCCGCAACATCGCGATCATCGACGACGGACTCATCGTGGAGCGCGATCGCATGTCGACGCTGCTGCGCAAGCTCCACACGGAGACCTTCGTCCTCGACCTCGCCGGCCGGGTTGCCGCGACGCCGGCGTTGCCCGGCTACGAAGTCGAGCGCATCGACGACCGCACCCTGGAAGTCGCGGTGTCGAAGGAGCAGTCGCTGAATGAGATATTCGCGCGCCTGACGGAGCAGGGCATATCGGTGCAGAGCATGCGCAATAAAGTGAATCGGCTCGAGGAACTCTTCATGCGGCTCGTGGAGAAGAAGTCCGCTGCCGCCGCGGAGCCTCCTGCGCCCGTCCGGTCCGCCCAGCCGGCGCTGCCGATGGACCGCCGATGAGCGCAACCGCCGGGGAGCTGCAGGCTCCGGCGCGCCTGTCGACCGCGACGGTCCGGTGGGTCGGCTTCAAGACGATCGTAATCCGTGAATTCGGCCGGATCGTTCGCATCTGGGGGCAGACGATCGTGCCCTCGGCGGTGACCGCCACCCTGTACTTCGTGATTTTTGGCAGCCTCATCGGGCGGCGCGTCGGCCAGATGGGCGGCTTCGATTACATGCAGTTCATCGCGCCCGGACTCATCATGATGGCGGTCATCACGAATTCGTATGCAAACGTCGTGTCGTCACTGTTCGGCGCGAAGTTCGGCAAGCACATCGAGGAGCTGATGGTGGCGCCGCTCCCCAACTGGATCATCGTCGCGGGCTACGTCGCCGGCGGCATCCTGCGCGGCCTGCTGGTCGGTTCGGTCGTCACCGTGGTGTCGCTCCTGTTCACGCATCTCAGCGTGCATCACCTGCTTTCGGTCATGGCCGCCCTGCTGCTCACCGCGGCGGTATTCTCGCTCGGCGGCTTCATCAACGCAGTGTTCGCGAAGAACTTCGACCAGGTGAACTGGATTCCGGCCTTCGTGCTCACGCCGCTCACGTACTTCGGCGGCGTCTTCTACTCCATCACGCTGCTGCCCGACTGGGCGCAGAAACTCTCGTACCTGAACCCGATCCTGCACATGGTGAGCGCATTCCGCTTCGGGTTCCTCGGCACCACGGATGTCGACGTACCCGCTGCGTTCACCATCATGGCGCTCTTCACCGTGCTGCTGTTCGCGGTCTCCGTCACGCTGATGAATCGCGGCACGGGGATGCGGGAGTAGGCGGCAGCCACCGACGCCATGTGCGGCCGGTACGCTTTCTTCTCCGCTCATGAGGCGGTCGCGCGCCTGTTCGGCATTCAAGATCCGGCGCCGATCGAGCCGCGCTGGAACATCGCCCCGACCCAGTTCGTGCCAGTGGTGCGCACCGGGAGCGACGGTGCGCGTCGCGTCGCGCTGCTCTACTGGGGACTCATTCCGTCCTGGGCGCGGGAGAAATCGATCGGCGCGCGACTGATCAACGCGCGGTCGGAGACGGCGCGCGACAAGCCCGCGTTTCGCGCCGCGTACCGCAAGCGGCGCTGCCTGCTGCTTGCCAGTGGTTACTACGAGTGGCAGAAGACGGGCGGTGCGAAACAACCGTACTTTATTCGCCGCGTGGGCGGCGACCCGTTCGGCATGGCGGGACTCTGGGAATCCTGGATCGAGCGCCCCGGCGAACCGCCGCTCGAGTCCTGCACGATCCTGACGGGCGCAGCGCAGCCGGCACTCGCCGTCATCCACGACCGCAGCCCGGTCATCATCCCGCCGGAGAGCTATGCGCGCTGGCTCGATCCACAGCTCGTGGACGCGGACGCAGTCGACGCGCTGGTCGGCGAGCGGCACGCCGATCCGCTGCAGGCCGTGGCCGTCGGGCGTGCCGTCAACAACGCGAAGAACGAAGGCCGCGGGCTGATTGCTCCGATCGAAGTCTGACCGGAGCTACTTCTGCTTCCAGGCGCCGCTCGCGTCCTGGTAGTACCAACCCGGCTTGGCGCCGCGTTCGACCCAGCGACGGGCGAAAGTCGTGCGGATGTCCGCCGCCCAGTCCGGATGGCCGTTGGCCTTCGCGATCTCGGCGTACAGCGTGTCGCGATCCTTGTTGTCCTCGGCGACCAGGCGCTTGACTAGCGCGCGCTCCGCGAGCGCCACGGAGCCGGTGTCCCGAACCTCGACGCGGCCATCCGCGGTGAGCCCGACCACGCCCGACTGGAAGTAACTCTCGAGCTGCGCGAAGCGCTGGTGCATCGAGGCGGTGATCGCGCGGATTTCGGGCGTCTCGATGTCGAGGTTCGCGGGCTCATCGGCGTGTGCGGCCGGCACGAGCAACTCGAGCGCGCGGCCGACGGC
>JBAVOB010000182.1:0-3393 GCA_049691655.1 Steroidobacteraceae bacterium
ATTCTCGTGCTGCTCGACGGCGCCGACAAAGCGCTCGTGGACGGGCGCTGCGACGAATATTACGAGCGCCATCTCAGCCCGAACTTCCGTAAGGTCACGGCGAAGAAGGCGATCGAGACGCTGGTCAAGAGCTGCGCCAACAGCATCGGGATGCGCGAGACGCTGCTGACCACCCTGCGTATCGTGCGCAATACGCGGCCGCGTTACGAATACGCTGGCACGCGCGCCGTGTACGATCTGGGCGGACAGGGGCTGCCCTTCGACCACTTCGTGCTCGAACGAATCGACGACCGTTGGTACATCGCGGAGTAGACGCCGCATGCTTGCCATTCGCGATGCCCGCCCGGATGACGCGCCGCTCATTCTCGAACTGATTCGAGCGCTCGCGGACTACGAGAAGCTGGCGCAGGAAGTCGTCGCGACCGAGGACGCGCTGCGGCGCGCGCTGTCCGGTGAACGGCCTTATGCGCGCGCACTCATCGCGAGCTGGGAGGGCCGGCCTGCGGGGTTCGCGCTCTACTTCTTCAATTTTTCGACGTTCCTGGCCCGGCCCGGCCTCTATCTCGAAGACCTGTTCGTGTTGCCGGCGCTGCGCGGGCACGGCATCGGCAAGGCTCTGCTGAGCGAACTCGCCCGGCGTGCGATTGCCGAGCACTGCGGGCGCATGGAGTGGTCGGTCCTGACCTGGAACCAGCTCGCGATGCGCTTCTACGAGCGGCTCGGAGCGCAGCCTCTGGACGACTGGCGTACCTACCGTCTGACGGGCGCCGCGATCGCAGCCCTGGCGCGCGGCGGAGCCTGAGCCCGCGCCGCTGCGCTCGTGCCGCCGTACTGCGGCGTCAGTGCCCGATCGAGCCGAACACGCGCTGCAGGATGCTGCTTGCTTGGCCCAGCGGATTCTTGCGGATGGCCGCCTCTTCCTTCGCCATCATCAGGAACAGGCCATCGAGCGTCTTGCTGGTGACGTAGGACTCGAGATTCGCGTCTTTTGCGTCGAGGACTCCTACCGCGCTCAGGCGTCCGGCGACCGCGTTGTAGCGGGCGGTGAGGCCGACTTTCTCGGTGGACTTGCGGACGATCGGCAGGAACTTCGCTGTGAGCCGATCCGAAGTCTTGCTGCGGAAGTACTGGGTTGCGGCGTCGTCGCCGCCCGCGAGGATCGTCTTGGCGTCGGTTACGCTCATCTGCTTCACCGCATCGACGAGCAGCACTTTCGCCTCAGGTACCGCGGCTTCCGCGGCCCGGTTCATCGCCGTGACCAGCTCATCGGTCTGCTGGCCGAGGCCGAGCATGCGCAGCGTCTTCTCGGCTTTCTGCAATTTTCCCGGCAGCAAGATCTTCACGTCCGGATTGCCGAGGAAGCCGTTCGGCACACCGAGCCGCGCGACCGCCTGCGAGGCGCCCTGGGTAAGGGCCGTGCGCAGGCCCGTGACCGCATCTTTCTGCGCGAGCGCATCGAGCGCGGCGGCCCCGGCGCTGGCTGCCGCGAACGACAGCGCGATGGCGGCGCAGATCCGCAGCAAGCGGTGGCGCGACCCTGTCCTGCCGGCGTGTGTGCTCATTCGGGTTCCCGTCCGTACTTTTTGATGTATTCCGCGCGCGCACTAGCGACCCAGTGCTCGCGAGCGACGCGGCCCTTGAACTGCGGCAGCTCGCTTTCGATGCGATCGACGGTTACTCCGTCCCAGCTCGCCACCTGGCTGAACAGGAAGATGCCGCGCCGATTGAGAAACTTCTCGAGCTTCGGCCCGACGCCGTGGATGCGCTTCAGGTCGTCCTTCGCGCGCGGCCGCGTCGCACCCCGCGTGACCCGCGGCGCGGCGACCGGCGCCGCGGGAGCCAATGCAGCACTGCGCGCCGCATCAAGCTCGGCGCGCAGTCCGGCGATCTCGGCGTCTCGGGCGCGGGATTGCTCGCGCGTCGCTCCATCGAGCTCCTCGTAACGCCTGCGCCACTCCTGCAAGGCCTCCTGTGCGCCCGTGAGTTCCGCGACCCGAGACCGCAGCCGCGCAAGCTCCTCGTCGCTCCGGCGGGAATCCGTGATCAGCGTCTGTAGTTGGGCGAGCCGCGTCTTGTGTTCGGCGAGCTCGTGCTGAGCGGCGCGCGCGCGTGCCAATTCTTCGTCGGCACGCTGGAGAGCCTCCTCGCGCTCCGCAAGCCGACCCTGCAGCGTGGTCACTTCGCGGCTGTGCTGCGCGGCCTCGCCGGCCCGCCGCTCGAGTTCGCCCGTCCGGCCGCGAAGCTGCTGCAGCTGCTCGTCGCGCTGCCGGAGCTGCCCGCCGAGCGGCTCGAGCTCGGCGATGTGCGCCCGCGCTCTTTGCAGCTCGTCATCGCGCTGCCGGAGCTGCGTCCCGAGCGACTCGAGTTCACTGATGCGCCCTTGGGCCTCTTGCAGTTCCTCGTCGCGCTGCCGGAGCTGCGACCCCAGCGGTTCGAACTCGGCGATCCGGGTGCGTGCGGCGCCGAGATCGGCGCGCATGCGCGTCACATCGCGGCGCGCGGCGTCCGCCTGCTCGCCGGCGGTGGTGAGATTCAGCTGCAGCGTCCGGATCTGCGCGTCGCGCTGCTGCATATCGCGCGCTGCGGCATCCAGCTGGGAACGGGACTCCTGCATCAGCGACTCGCGTTCCTGCGCGCGCCGCCGGTCGCTCCAGCCCGCGCCGATGAGCAGGCCGCCGGCGATCGCTCCGAGGAGGCAGGGCAGGATGGTCATGACGTATGACATGGCTCAGCCTCCATTCGCCACGAATTCGATGCGCCGGTTCTTCCGCCTGCCGTCCAGGGTCCGATTGTCCGCGATCGGATGTGCGGACCCGTAACCCTTCGGCACGAACCGCTCGCGCGGCAGGCCTTTCGAGACGAGGTAGTCGACGGTGGCAGTCGCGCGCGCCTGCGACAGCGCCTGGTTGTGAGCCGCATTGCCCTTGCTGTCGCTGTACCCCGCTACCTCGTAACGCATCCCCGGGTTCTGCCCGAGAATCGCGGCGATCTCATCGAGCGTCGCCGCGCCGCGGGACGTGATCGTGGCGCTGCCGGTCACGAATTCGACGTTCTGCAGCTTCAGTACCGCAGCGATGCGCGCCTGGCCTGCGTCGCGCTCCTCACCAGCTAGCCGGCTGCCAACGCTCGCCGCAGGAGTCGGCATCTGCTGCGACTCGCCACCGAAGGGCCTGCCGACCGCGCCGCTGCTCGGCCCCGCGGGTGCCAACGCCACGGTCGCCGGCACCCCGCCCCCAGGCGTCGCGCCGGTATGGCGCAGCGCACAGAAAATGAGGGTGCCTGCGAGAATGGCGAACCCGAGGATGATCTTCAGATTGCTGCTCATTGGCCAGCTTCCTTGTCGTTCTTCGAACCAGGCACCCGTCCGCAGCCGGTGGCCTCGGCCTCCTGGCC
>JBAVOB010000183.1:0-6051 GCA_049691655.1 Steroidobacteraceae bacterium
CTCTTTATGATTGGCTTCGTGCCGATCGTCGGCCTGCTGTTCATCGGGCTGGTCGTAGAGACACGTGGCCAGACGATGCCGGACTGAAACCGGGCCGCGCCCTCAGGCAATTCCCACGCAGACATACTTGATCTCGGTGAAGTCGAGGATGCCGTACTTCGAGCCCTCGCGGCCGACGCCCGATTCCTTGACGCCGCCGAAGGGCGCCACTTCGGTCGAGATCAGGCCGGTGTTGACGCCGACGATGCCGTACTCCAGCGCTTCCTGCACGCGCCACGAACGCGCGAGATCCCTCGTATAGAAATACGCCGCGAGCCCGAACTCAGTGTCGTTCGCCATGCGGATGGCATCGGCCTCGGTCTTGAACCGGAACAGCGGGGCCACCGGCCCAAAGGTTTCCTCGCGAGCCATCAGCATCTGCGGTGTCACACCCGTCACGACGGTCGGTTCGAAGAACGTGCCGCCGAGCGCGTGACGCTTGCCGCCGACTGCGACCTTCGCGCCCTTGGCCACCGCATCGGCGATGTGCTCTTCCACCTTGGCGAGCGCGCTGGCGTCGATCAGCGGACCCTGATCCGTCACCCCCTTGAGTCCATCGCCCACGCGCAGCAGCGCGACCGCGTCGACCAGCTTGTGCGAAAAAGTGTCATAGACAGCATCCTGCACCAGCAGCCGATTCGCGCACACGCAGGTCTGGCCCGTGTTGCGGAACTTGCTCGCGATCGCGCCCTGCACGGCGGCATCGAGATCCGCATCGTCGAAGACGATGAACGGTGCGTTGCCGCCGAGCTCGAGCGAGATCTTCTTCACCTGTCCGGCGCACTGCACCATCAGCTTCTTGCCGACGGCGGTGGAGCCGGTGAAGGTGAGCTTGCGCACGCTCGGGTTCGAGGTCATCTCGCCGCCGATGGCCGCGGAATTGGCGCCGGTGACCACGTTGAAGACGCCGGCGGGAATTCCGGCACGGGCGGCGAGCTCGGCCATCGCGAGTGCCGAGTAGGGCGTCTGCGTCGCCGGCTTCACGACGAAGGTGCAACCCGCGGCCAGTGCCGGCCCCGACTTGCGCGTGATCATCGCCGCCGGGAAATTCCACGGCGTGATCGCGGCCACCACGCCGACCGGCTGGCGCAGCACGAGCAGGCGCTTGTCCGCGGCATGCGAGGGAATGGTGTCGCCGTAGACGCGCTTGCCTTCCTCCGCGAACCATTCGATGAAGGAGGCGGCATAGGCGATTTCCGCGCGTGACTCGGCGAGCGGCTTGCCCTGCTCGGCGGTCATCAGCGCTGCGAGATCGTCCTGGTTGCCCAGCATCAGTTCGAACCAGCGCTTGAGCACGGCGGCGCGTTCTTTCGCGGTTCTTTTCGCCCACGCCGGAAACGCGGCCGCGGCAGCTTCGATCGCCGCGCGGGTCTCGAGCGCACCTAGATCCGGTATCGTGCCGAGCCGCTCGCCCGTCGCCGGGTTGCGAACGTCGCGCGTGGCGCCGCTCGCGGCGCCGACCCAGCTGCCGTTGATGTAGGCCTGCATACGCAGCAGCGACGGGTCTTTGAGTTGCACGGTCATATTCTCCTGCAGGGTTGCATCAATCCGCGTCACGGGCCGCGCGCGCGCGCGTCACTTCCTCGGCGGAGGGTGTCAGGTGCTGCGCGAGGAAAGCGAGCGTGCGTTCGAGCGCGAGCGCAGCGCTCTTGGGTTCGTAATCCGCGCGCTCGGTGCAGTTGAACCCATGCCCCGCCGGATACATGTGAAAGATTCCATCCGGGTCCGCAAGCCGGATCTTCTCGATATCCGCCTGTGGGATGTGCGCATCCCGCTCGCCGAAGTGATACATGAGCGGATGGCGGGGCGTGATGTCGAGGTTACGCGCAATGCCGCCGCCGTAATACACCACGCCGCAGGCGATCGGCATCTCGCAGGCTGCGATGTACGTCACCGTGCCGCCCCAGCAGTAACCGACCATGCCAACCCGGCCGGCATGCTTCACGATCGCAAAGGTGGCGCTCAGATCCTTGAGCAGCACCTCGCGCCTGATCTGCATGGCGTAGCCGATACCCTGTTGCACCTGCGGCTGCGTGTAGCCAAGTTCCACGGCGCGGTGCACGCGGTCGAACAGGCAGGGCGCCACGGCGACGTAACCCTGCGCGGCGTAGGCATCGGTGACCGCGCGGATGTGCCGGTTCACTCCGAAGACTTCCTGGATGACGATGATCGCGGCGCGCGGCGTGCCTTGCGGCGCCGCGAGGTAGACGCTGAACTCGTGGCCGTCGCGAGCCATCAACGTCTGAAACTCGCCCATCTGCGGCTCCGGTAGCGCCTCGGTGAACCGGGAAGGATACCCCGGAGCGCGTGAATGCGGAACGATTGGCGCTTGCGCGGCGGACCAGGCCGACCACGCTGGGCAGCGGGCACTAACGGCCGGGCGCGCGGGTGACTCGCTGATCGATGGCGCCGCACAGGCTCCCGCCGCCAGCAGCGGTCATCTCGATGCGCACCCGATCGCCGAATTTCAGAAACGGCGTGCGCGGGGCCCCGAACTCGATCTGCTCGAGCGAACGCCGCTCGGCGATGCACGAGCTGCCGCGGCTGCGATCGCAGTTCGACACGGTGCCCGAGCCGAGAATGGCGCCCGCGCCGAGCCGCCGCGTCGTCGCGGCATGGGCAATGAGCTGCGGAAAGCTGAACGTCATGTCCACGCCAGCCTCGGGCTGGCCGAACAGCCTGCCGTTGATGTGCGTGACGAGCGGGCGATGCACCTTGCCGTCGCACCAGGCGGTGCCGAGCTCGTCCGGCGTCACCGCCACCGGCGAGAACGCCGTCGCCGGTTTCGATTGATAAAAACCGAATCCCTTGGCGAGTTCCGCGGGAATCAGGTTGCGGAGCGACCAGTCGTTCGCGAGCATCAGGAGCCTGATGTGGCCGGCAGCCTCCGCGACCGATGTTCCGATCGGGACGTCGTTGGTCACCACGGCGATCTCCGCTTCGAGATCGATGCCATGCTCCTCGCGCACGAACGGCGCATCGTCCGTCGCCGCGAGAAAATCATCGGAGCCGCCCTGGTAGACGAGCGGATCCGTCCAGAAAGACGGCGGCATCTCGGCGCCGCGCGCCTTGCGAACCAGCTCCACGTGATTGACGTACGCGCTGCCGTCCACCCAGTGATAAGCGCGGGGCAACGGCGCTGCGCAGGCGGCGGGTACGAACGGTTGCGCGTCGCTCAGGCGGCCGGCTTCAAGTTCGGCGGCGAGTGCGCGCAGCGCGGGTTCCATCTCGCCCCAACGGTCGAGCGCCTGCTGCAGCGTCGCTGCAACGCCGACGGCGGTCGCCTGGCGCGACAGGTCGCGGCTCACCACGACCAGCGCGCCGTCGCGGCCGCTCGCACGCAGCGTCGCAAGTTTCATCGAGCGGCGCCGCCCGCCGGGTCCGAGCCCTTCCAGCTGTCGACATAGCCTGCCCATTCCACGCCCTGCGCGGCCGGCTGCACATCGAGCGCGTCGCGCGTGTCCACCATCACGGCGTACTCATCTGTCCCCGGCTTCGATTGCTTGAGCATGTTGCCGAGCGCCTTGGGGTGCGGTCCGTGCGTGAAGCCGCCCGGGTGCAGCGTCATCATTCCCGGGCGAATGTTGTCGCGCGAGAAGAATTCCCCGGCGTGGTAGAAAATCACTTCATCGTAGTCGTCGTTGCTGTGGAAGAAGGGTACCTTGAGCGCCTGCGGATCGGTCTCGAACGGCCGCGGCGCGAACGTGCAGACGACGAAGCGGTCGGCGAGAAACGTGCTGTGCACCGAAGGCGGCAGGTGGTAGCGATGGCTCATCACCGGCCGGATGTCCCGGACGTTGATGCGGCAGACGCTCAGGTCGCCGTGCCAGCCCGTCGCATCGAGTGGATTGAACGGAAACGTGATCGTCGACACCGCGTCGCGGCGCTTGACCTGCACGCGCCACGCGACGGTGTCGCTCTGCTGCGCACGAAAGGCATCGTTCACCGACGGCACATCCAGCATGGCGGGGTCGAAAATCGCGTGCGGCCCGAGCAGGCCCTTGTCAGGCAGCGTGTAGCTCGAATTGGTCGCCTCGATGAGCAGCGCCGCGAGCGGCTCGCGGCATTCGAGCCGCCACAGCGTGCCGCGCGGCAACAGCAGGTAATCGCCGGCCGAGACGGCGAGATGCCCGTAGTCGCAGAACAGGTCGCCCGACCCGCTGTGAACGAACAGGAGCTCGTCCCCGTCGGCGTTGCGCGCCAGCGCGTCCATGCGCCCCGCGAGTCGCCACCAGCGGATCCTGGTCGCAGCGTTCGCGAGCACCGGGTGCGCCGACCACGGCGATTGCCCGGCAGCTGCCAGGCGGGTGAGATCGAACGCGTGCGGGCGCAGCGGCCCCTCGAACTGCGTCCACCCGGTCGGTGGATGACGGTGATAGAAGAAGGAGGCAGGACCGAAAAACCCCTCCTTGCTGACTTCGCGCTCGAACGTGCCGTCGGGCAGCGCAACGTGCGCCTGGCGGGAGGCGCGGCCTTCGACCCGCGGATAACTGATGTAACGCTTCATGGCCGACCTCGCTGGCGCCCCGGGTCGCTAATTTAGTTTCACCTGAAACTAATGACAAGCGAGCCGGGCCGCGCGCCCGCCGGGCGGTCGCTACCCGAAACTGGCCAGGACGCCGCCCGCGGTACGCTCAGCGCTCGAGAATCGCCGTGACGCCCATGCCGCCGGCGGTGCACACCGAGATCAGACCGCGCTTCGCGCTGGGCGTGATGGCGATGAGCTTCGCGAGCGTGGCGAGGATGCGCGCCCCCGTTGCCGCGAATGGGTGACCGATCGCGACACTCCCGCCCTTGACGTTGAGTTTCGCGCGGTCGACCTTGCCGAGCGGCTCGCTGCGCCCGAGCCGGTCACGGCAGAACTCCGGCGATTCCCAGGCCTTGAACGTGCAGAGCACCTGCGCGGCGAACGCCTCGTGGATCTCGTAGAAATCGAAGTCCTGCAGCTTGAGGTTCGCATCCTTGAGCATCTCTGACACGGCGAAGGCCGGCGCCATGAGCAGCCCATCCTTGCCGGACGCGAAATCGACCGCCCAGGCCTTGCCATATGTCAGGTGCGCGAGCACCGGGAGCTTGCGCGCGGCGGCCCACTCATCCGAGGCGAGCAGCACCGCGGACGCACCGTCTGTCAGGGGAGTGGAATTCCCGGCCGTCAGGGAACCGGGCTGCCCTTTCACCGGGAACGTGGGTCGCAGGCTCGCGAGCCTCGCTAGGGACGTGTCTGCGCGCACGTTGTTGTCCATCTTGAGGCCCCGGTATTCGGCCACCAGGTTGTCGTAGAACCCGGACTTCCAGGCCGCCGCGGCCTTCATGTGACTCTCGAAGGCCAGCTGGTCCTGATCCTCGCGCGCGATTCCCCAGGTGCTCGCCATGAGTTCAGCGCTCTCGCCCATCGACAGGCCGGTGCGCGGCTCGATGACGCCCGGCATGACGGGTTTCAGCATTGCCAGGCGCAGGCCGAAGAACGGCCTGATGCGCTCGCCAAAGGAGCGTCCGCGATAGCTGTGCAGCAGCAGCTGCTGGTAGGAGCGCGGATACACGATCGGTGGATCGCTGATCGAATCGACGCCGCCCGCGAGGCCGCAATCGATCTGGCCGAGCGCGATCTTGTTGCCGATCGCGATCGCCGCCTCGAGGCTGGTGCCACAGGCGCGCTGGACGTCGAGCCCGGGAGTGCGCGGGTCGACACCGGTCGACAGGAGCGATTCGCGCGCGAGATTCCAGTCGCGCGAGTGCTTGATGACCGCGCCGGCGATCACGTCGCCCAGGCGCTCGCCCCGCAGCTGGTAGCGATCCACGACCGCCGACAGGGCGGCCGTGAGCATGTCCTGATTGCCGACGCCCGCATAGGAGCCGTGGGCCCGCGCAAAAGGAATGCGCATGCCACCAACGACCGCGACACGACGTACATTCGAACCGACGAGCATGGGAATCTCCTGCCGAAGGGGCTGCTGCGAGCGCGTAGGATGCCACGGCAGGTCGCGGATTTCTCGCTGCACCACCGCTTCTGTG
>JBAVOB010000184.1:0-1611 GCA_049691655.1 Steroidobacteraceae bacterium
TCATCACGTTGCCGACCAGCACGACGTCCGGCGCGGGTTCCAGCTGCGCGGCGCCGAATCCTTCGACCACCTCGATACCGAGCGCGGCCAGCTGCGTGCTCATCGGCGGGTACACGTTGCGATCGGAGCCGGTCACCTCGTGCCCCGCCGCCTTGGCGATCGCAGCGATGCCGCCCATGAAGGTTCCGCAGATTCCCAGGATGTGAATGCGCATCAGTGCCCCGCCGATGCCGGCACCGCCGGAAACAGGCTGATCAGCAGCAACTGGCTCACGATCGTCTGCAGCACGACGATGCCGACGCAGGCGCCGGTCGGCCACTCGAGGGCGGAACGCAGAATCCGCACGTTGACGGCGAGCATCCAGATCAGGATTGCGAGCCCGGCAACCGAAACCGGGAACAGCACGGGCGGATCGTTGCGAAAACGGCCAACGGCCCACACCGCACCGATCCACAGCGGCGCGATCACCGCCTGGTAACCGAACAACGCCGTCGTCGTCTGCAGGTAACGTTCGGGCTTGCGGCGCAGGTCGAGAACGATGCGGTTCCAGAGAAAAATGAATGCAACGTCGAGTGCGAGCTGCTGCAGCCACGGTCCGGGAATCGGCGGCGCGAGCGTGCTGACCGCGAAATTGACAAGGAAATAGCCGACCGCGGTCAACACGAGGATCACGGGCGACGCCGGAAGATCTTCGGGCCCGCGCCGCATCAGCGCGATCTCGACCAGCAGGCGCAGCACTGCGGTCACGGCGTCATTCCGCGCCGAACGTGCTTTCGATCCATGCCGAGGCCTCGCATAATGCGGCCGGATTGTACCTGAGACCTTTTGTCACCACGTTCCGCGCCCGAACCCGCATGCCGGACATCGTCACGACTACCACGGAACTCGATGATCTCGGGGCGCGCCTGGCCGCGGCGCCGGCGTTCGCGGTGGATACCGAGTTCCTGCGCGAGCGCACTTACCGCGCCGAGCTGTGTCTCGTGCAGGTCGCGACGGCCGACCTGGTAACGGCGGTGGATCCGCTCGCAGATCTTGGCGTCGCACCACTGGTCGCGGCGCTGATCGACGCGCGTGTCACCAAGGTCATGCATGCCGCCCGGCAGGATCTCGAGGTACTGGCGCCGATCTGCGGCACGGTCGCGCCGATTTTCGACACGCAGGTGGCGGCGGCGCTCGCGGGGTTCCCTTCGCAGGTCGGTTACGCGGAACTCGCCAGGCGGCTGCTCGGGATCGAGCTTGCGAAGACACACACCCGCACCGACTGGACACGCCGGCCGTTGTCTCACGAACAGATCGCATACGCTCTCGATGACGTGCGTTACCTGCTGCCGTTGCGCGACGCACTCAGCGCGCGCCTCGAGCAATTGCACCGCTCGGCGTGGCTCGCCGAGGAACTCCTGAACCTGGGCGACGCAGCGGCGTTCGTGGTGCGTCCCGAAGCGGCGTGGCTGCGCGTGAAGGGCCTGCAGGGTCTCGACGAGGGCCGTCGCGAGCTCGCGCAGCGCCTCGCGGCCTGGCGCGAGCGGCGCGCGATTGCGCGCAACCTCCCGCGCGGCTGGATCCTGTCCGACACGAGCCTGCGCGAAATCGTGCTGCGCGTGCCGCTGTCGC
>JBAVOB010000185.1:0-15625 GCA_049691655.1 Steroidobacteraceae bacterium
GCATCGCACCGGCCGCGCGCCGCAGCACCGAATCGTCCGCTGGCCGCACGATCGGCCGATCATGATGCACGAATGCGTCAGCGATCGGCGCAAGCTTTTCCTCGGCCATCCCGGCGTCGGTGATGACCGGCTCCCCGCTGCGATTGCCCGACGTCGCGACCAGTGGATCGCCAAAATCTTCCAGGAGGATCTGGTGCAACGGACTGTAGGGCAGGAACACACCGATCTCGACAAGTCCTGGGGCCACGCTGGCCGCCAGCGAGTTGTTTGGGCGTTTGGTGACGAGCACGATCGGCCGCGCCGGATCGCGCAGCGCCGCGGCCTCGATTTCGTGCAACTGAGCGTCCTCCCGAACGCGCTCGAGCCCGTCGGCGCCGCGGCGCGGGTACATCACCGCGAGCGGCTTGTGCGGTCGCCTCTTACGCGCGCGCAGACTGCACACCGCGGTTTCGTTGCGCGCGTCACACAAAAGGTGATAACCGCCGATGCCCTTGACGGCGACGATCTCGCCCGCACGGAGCCGACGCACGGCATCCTTCAGCGCGAGTTCGCGATCGAGCGGCCGGGGCACCGCGGATTCCACGGCCGCCACGCTCACCGCGCGCAGGCTCACCTGTGGCCCACAGGTCGGGCAGGCGATCGGCTCCGCGTGATAGCGGCGATCGAAAGGATCCAGATACTCGCGCTCGCACTCCGTACACAGCGTGAAGCGTGCCATCGTGGTGTTTGGCCGATCGTATGGCAGACGCTCGATCAGCGTGTAGCGCGGACCGCACTGCGTGCAGTTGATGAACGGGTAGCGGTAGCGGCGGTTCTTCGGGTCTGCGAGCTCGGCAAGACAATCGTCGCAGGCGAACTGGTCGGCGGGCACGAAGATCTGCGGGGCGCCCGCAGCATCGCTGTGCTCGATCGCGAATCCCCGCAGATGCGCGCATGTGGCTAGCGGCTCGCTGCGCACGAGGCGCGGCCGCGCAAGCGGCGGCGCACGGGCAACCACGTCGTGCTCGAAGCTCGCGAGCGCGCGCGCGGAGCCCTGGACCTCGATCTCGACCGTGCCGCGTGCGTTCCACACACGGCCGCCAACCGCCAGTCGATGGGCGAGTCGGAAAACAAAGGGACGGAAGCCAACGCCCTGCACATGCCCTGTAATCGTCAAGTGCCGCGCGACGACGTCTTCCGCCGCGCTTGCCGCCTCGGCGGGCGACGTGAACTCAGCTCGCTGCCTGTCGCCGGGCATTCGGAGCTTCCCGCACGCCACTCGCCCACCAGATGCGGCAGGCTCCCTCATCCGACACCATGCACGGACCAATCGGGTGGCGGGGCGTACAGGCGGCGCCATAGAGCCGGCATTCGTTCGGGTAGATACGGCCCAGCACGACCTTGGCGCAGTCGCATCCGGGCGGCATCTCGCCCGCACGCTTGCGCGCGGCATCCCCATGCGCTGGAAAGTGCACCCGCGCATCGTGAGCGCGGTATGCGGCGCGCAGCGCGTAGCCGGAGGCCGGCACGGCACCGATTCCGCGCCAGTTCGCCGCGACGATTTCGAATACCCGTTCGATCAAAGCGCGCGCGCGCGCGTTGCCGCCCGGCTTGACGGCGACCGAATAGCAGTTATCGAGAAACGGCCGGCCTTCGAGACACTGGCGCACGACCGAGTACGTGGCCGCGAGGAGCGATTCGGCGCTGAAGCCCGCAATGGCCGCCGGCATGTGGTGCTTGTCGACCACGAACTGCCACTCCTCGGGGCCCATCACGGTTGCGACGTGGCCCGGCCCGACGAGGGCATCGAAGTTCGCCTGGCCGGAGTCGAGCAGCTGCGCGACGATCGGCCAGGTCCGCCGGCCGGAGAGCAGCACGAAAAGGTTGTCGGGAGCGCCTTCGGCGAGCATCGCCGCCGTCGGTGCGCTCGTGGTCTCAAACCCCGCGGCCAGGAACACGACCGGCTTGCCGGGCTGCGCGCATGCGATGGCGACGGCTTCCATCGGGCTCGCCACGGGGCGCACGTCACAACCGGCCGCGCGCGCCTGCTCGAGCGAGCGCGGGTCGCGGCGCGGCGCATTCACGGGCACCCGCAGCATATCGCCGTACGCCACCAGGGTGACGCCGTCGAAGCGCGCCATCTGGATCGCTTCGTAGATATCCTCTTCGGGGCAGATGCAGACGGGGCACCCGGGGCCGGGGATCACTTCGATGTTCGGTGGCAGCGCCGCTCGCAGTCCCGCCATGCTGATCGAGCGTTCGTGGCCCCCGCAGACGTTGAGGACTTTGACCGGCCGCGTCAGCCGCAGCGCCCGCAGACGTTCCAGCCAGGACGCGGCGCTGGTACTCATGTCGCCGCCCTTTCACCAGCCCCGGCCACCTGCGCCTCCTGCGCAAGCGCCTCATCGAGCAGGTCCCAGGTCGATCGCGCCTCCTCGGCGCTGATCTTCTGGATGGCATAGCCGACATGGACGAGTACGTGGTCACCGGGCACGAGAGCCTCACGCATCAGCATGAAAAGGCTCACGGTGCGCCCGATGCCCTTGGCGGTGCACCGCGCTTCCGTGCCGGCAATGCTGTCGATCTGCATCGGTATCGCGAGGCACATCGGTGTTCCCCTTCCCGCCGGGCCAGCCCGTGCCGGACATCCTACCCGGCGCCAGCGCCCGGAGGGTCCCTACACGTATAGGTAATAATACGCCTCGACCGCCGCGCGACCCGAGAGAAACATAACGCAAGTCCAGAACCCGAATTCGAACTGCCCTGGGGAGACCACGATGCCTGCAGTCGAAACGTTCTACGACCTCATCCGCCGGCAGGGAGTCTCCCGCCGAAGTTTCCTGAAATTCTGCTCCCTCACCACCGCCGCGCTCGGCCTCGCGCCGGAGTTCGCGCCGCGGATCGCCTACGCGATGGAGACCAAACCGCGTGTCCCGGTGCTGTGGCTCCACGGCCTCGAGTGCACCTGCTGCTCGGAGAGCTTCATCCGCTCCGCGCATCCACTCGTGAAGGATGTCGTGCTGTCGATGATCTCGCTCGACTACGACGATACGATCATGGCCTCCGCGGGCCACCAGGCCGAGGCGATCCTCGAGGAGACCCGCAAGAAGTACAAGGGCGAGTACATCGTCGCCGTCGAGGGCAACCCGCCGCTCAACGAGGACGGCATGTACTGCATCGTCGGCGGTCGTCCCTTCGTCGAGCAGCTGAAGGAAGTCTGCGCGGATGCCAAGGCGGTCATCGCCTGGGGCGCTTGCGCCTCCTGGGGCTGCGTGCAGGCCGCGAAGCCCAACCCGACGCAGGCCACGCCGATTCACAAGGTCATCACGGACAAGCCGATCATCAAAGTGCCGGGCTGCCCGCCCATTGCCGAAGTGATGACGGGCGTGGTGAGCTACCTGGTGACCTTTGGCGAGCTGCCGTCGCTCGACCGCCAGGGCCGGCCAAAGATGTTCTACAGCCAGCGCATCCACGACAAGTGCTACCGGCGTCCGCATTTCGACGCCGGTCAGTTCGCCGAGAATTTCGACGACGAAGGCGCGCGCAAGGGCTACTGCCTCTACAAAGTCGGTTGCCGCGGCCCGACCACGTACAACGCCTGCTCGACCGTGCGCTGGAACGACGGGATCTCGTTCCCGATCGGCTCGGGCCACGGCTGCATCGGCTGCTCCGAGCCGGATTTCTGGGACAACGGACCGTTCTACAAGCGGCTCACGAACGTGCACCAGATCGGCGTGGAGCAGAACGCGGACCGCCTCGGCGCGGGAGCCGCGACCGTCGTCGGAGCCGGTATCGCGGCGCATGCCGGTCTGACTGCGCTGCGCCAGGCGCGGGCGAAGTCGGCGTCCACCAAGCCCCCGGCGTCCCGCGCCAATCCGCCGGTCGCCTGAGACCAGTGAGGGAACGACCATGACCATCGCCACGACACCCAACGGTTTCAAGCTGGACGATGCGGGCAAGCGCATCGTGGTCGACCCGATCACGCGCATCGAGGGGCACCTGCGCATCGAGGTGAACGTCGACGACAAGAACGTGATCCGCAACGCGGTGTCGACCGGCACCATGTGGCGCGGCCTCGAGGTCATCCTCAAGGGCCGCGACCCGCGCGATGCCTGGGCCTTCACCGAGCGCATCTGCGGGGTCTGCACCGGCGTGCATGCCCTCGCCTCGGTGCGCGCCGTCGAGGATGCGCTCAAGATCCAGATTCCCGAGAACGCGAACTCGATCCGCAACATCATGCATCTCGCGCTGTATGTGCAGGATCATCTCGTGCACTTCTATCACCTGCACGCGCTTGACTGGGTCGACGTCGTGAGCGCCCTGTCCGCGGATCCAAAGAAGACCTCCGAGCTCGCGCAGTCGATCTCGTCCTGGCCGTTGTCCTCGCCCGGTTATTTCCGCGATCTGCAGACCCGCCTCAAAAATTTCGTCGCGTCGGGCCAGCTCGGGCCGTTCAAGAACGGCTACTGGGGCCACCCGGCCTACAAGCTCCCGCCCGAGGCGAACCTCATGGCGGTCGCTCACTACCTCGAGGCGCTCGACTTCCAGAAGGAAATTATCAAGATCCAGACGATTTTCGGCGGCAAGAGCCCGCACCCGAACTGGCTGGTCGGCGGCGTGCCGAGCCCGATCAATGTCGACAATACCGGCGCGGTTGGCGCGATCAACATCGAGAGGCTGAACCTGGTCGGGAAGATCATCGACGATGCCATCACCTTCATCGAGCAGGTCTATATCCCGGACCTGCTCGCCATCGCGTCGTTCTACAAGGAATGGGCGTCCTATGGAGGCGGCCTGTCGTCGAAGTTCGTGCTCGCCTACGGGGACATTCCCGAATCGGCCGCGCCGAACGCGAAGCTGCTGATGCCTCCCGGCGCAATCATCGACGGCAACCTGAACGAGGTCCACGACGTCGACGTGCGTAAGAGCGACGAGATCCTCGAGTACGTGCCGCACTCCTGGTACAAATACGCCGACGAGAAGCTCGGCCTGCACCCCTGGGACGGCGTCACGGAGCCAAATTTCGTACTCGGGCCGAACCTGAAAGGTACGAAGACGCGGATCGAAGCGCTCGATGAGGCGGCAAAGTACTCATGGGTGAAGGCGCCGCGCTGGAATGGGCATGCGATGGAGGTCGGGCCGCTCGCGCGCTGGGTGATCGGCTACGCGCGCGGGAATCCGGAGTACAAGGAACCGGTGGATGCGGTGCTCGCCAAGCTGGGCGTGCCGCTCCCCGCGCTGTTCTCGACGCTGGGGCGCACCGCAGCGCGCGGTCTCGAGGACCAGTGGGCCGCGCACAAGCTCAAGTACTTCTACGACAAGCTGATGGCAAACATCAAGGCAGGTGACACGGCAACTGCCAACACGGAGAAGTGGCGACCCGAGAGCTGGCCGAAAATGGCCAAGGGAGTCGGCACCTGTGAAGCGCCGCGTGGCGCGCTCGGCCACTGGGTGCAGATCGAGGACATGAAGATCAAGAACTACCAGTGCGTCGTGCCGACCACCTGGAACGCGAGCCCACGAGACAACGAGGGCAAGATTGGTGCCTACGAGGCAGCACTGCTCGAGACACCGATGGCGGATCCGTCACAGCCACTCGAGATCCTGCGCACGATCCACAGCTTCGATCCCTGCCTGGCCTGTGCGACGCATGTCTACGACGCGAGCGGCCGGGAACTCACGCAGGTGGCCGTCCGATGAGCGCGCAGCCGGCTGGCGACCCGAACCTCGTGCGCGAGGGGGCATTCACGGCGGCCGTCTTCCCGCCGGGCCTGGCGGCACCTGCCGTCTACGTCTACGAGGCGCCGGTGCGGCTCTGGCACTGGGTCACGGCGCTTTGCATTCCGGTGCTCGCACTGACCGGCTATTTCATCGGGTCGCCCCCGCCGTCGCTCAGCGGGGAAGCGTCCGATCACTTCCTCTTTGGGTGGATACGGCTGGTGCACTTCGGCGCGGGACAGATCCTCGCCGTCGCGTTTCTCCTGCGTATCTACTGGGCGTTCGTCGGGAACGCCCACGCGCGGCAACTGTTCATGCCGCCGCTGTTCAACCCGCGGTGGTACCGGGCGGTGCTTGAGGAACTCAGGTGGTATCTGTTCCTCGAGAAGCACCCGGTCGAGTATGTCGGCCACAATCCGCTCGCGCACATCTCGATGTTCCTCATGTTCGTGTTGCCTGCCGTCTTTATGATCCTGACGGGGTTTGCGCTGTACTCGGAAGGCATGGGGATCGACTCCTGGTGGTACACGGCGTTCGGCTGGGTCTTCCCCATCATTGGCAGTTCGATGGCGGTGCACACATTGCACCACCTCGGCATGTGGGTGCTCGTGCTGTTCACGGGCATTCACATCTACATCGCGATGCGCGAGGACATCCTGCGCCGCCAGAGCACGCTCAGCACGATGGTCAACGGCTGGCGCCTGTTCAAGAACCGCGGCCATTGGGGCACCTGAGCCCGCTGCGCAACCCGATGCCCAGGGACAATCCGCATGTGCTCGTCATGGGAGTCGGCAATCTGCTCTGGGCCGACGAAGGTTTTGGCGTCCGCTGCGTCGAAGCGTTCGCGCGCCGCTTTGCGGAAAACGAGCAGCTTGAAATCCTCGACGGCGGCACGCAGGGGCTCGCGCTCGTGCCTTACGTCGCGCGTGCAACCCACCTCTTACTATTCGACGCCGTTGATTGCGGCGCGTCACCCGGCTCGCTCGTCCTGAGGCGGGATGGCGAGGTCCGAGGCTCCGTCGGCGCGGAGAAGATGAGCCTGCACCAGGCGGGCATGAGCGACGTGCTCGCCTGCGCTGAGCTGATGGGACGCCTGCCGCGACACATCACGCTGATTGGCGTGCAGCCCGTTCAGCTCGAGGACTATGGTGGCAGCCTCACGGCGCCGGTGCGTGCGCAGATCGAGCCGGCGATTGCGGCTGCCGTCGCGGAGCTTGCCCGCTGGCGCGTGGCAGTCGGGGCACGTGATGCAGCGGACGCGCGGGGAGCCACGGTGGTTCCCGCGGGCCCGATCGGTCTCGAACACTATGAGAGTGGCCGCCCCTCCGCCGAGGCGGCGTGCCGCACCGGCGATGCGCGCGTGCTCACTCGTGCGCGTCAGGAGTTGCCTTGAGCCACGCTTTCGACAGTCTCCTCACCACATCCGGCTGCGAGACGGTCACGGAGGCGACGATCGCCGCGTTCACCGCGCGCCCGGGGCCCGGCATGGTGTTCCTTACGGGCGATGCCCAGCATCCCGAGGCCGAGGACGTCGCGGTCGTCGTACGCGAATTCCTGCGCAGCCCGGGCGGGCGGCGGGTTCGGCTCGGCGTCGTCGAGCGTCGCGACGAGCGCGCGGTCATGGAGAAGCTCGGAGTCCTGGTGCTGCCCGCGCTGGTGCTGATGCACGACGGCGCCATTCAGGAAATCATCGGGCGCATGAGGGAATGGCAGATCTACCAGCAGGCGTTCACCCGATTGATCGGGGCGGGCGCGACGGCGGTGCCCGCATAGCCGCGGTCACACGCTCACACGGAGAACAGGATGATGGAAGAGCACGTGTTGACCTGGAAGAAGCATCTCCCCACTCGCGGCGGCGATCCGGCATTGCAGCTCTTTGAAATGCCGAAAGGCCTGCGCCGGCCCGTCACACAGATCCTCGCCGCGGAGGCGCTCGATGCGCCCGCACGATCGGTGCTGCTCGATGCGCTCTCCGCTCTTCGACTGCAGGCGACCGCCCCGCAGCCCGAGCCGATCCGCATACCACTGCGTGCGCTCGAGCCGCGGCAGCGCGAAATCGTCGAGGACCTGCTCGGCGAGGGCGAAGTGCGCGCGGAGATCGGCGGAGAAGCACACTACCGGATCCGCGAATCCGTGCTGCCCGGCCTGTGGCGCGTACGGATGGATACCGGCGGCGAGGAGTCCGCGTCCTGGCTCGAGGTCGGCGCGGTCCCGACGCCGGTGCTGTATGCCATCGAGCGTCTGCCGCGGGAAACCGTGGCGCTGCCCGAGCCGCTGCCGCCCGGCGCCATGAACGCGGCCGCGCTGCTCTCCGAGCTCCTCGCTCGCTCGGCGGCATGGAGGCCGGGGCAGGCCAATCACGTCATCAATTTCACGCTCCTGCCGATCACGGAGGTCGATGCCGAGGTGCTGACGGCGACGGTCGGGCAGATTCCGGTGGTCATTTATTCGGAGGGCTACGGGAGCTGCCGCATCTTCGCGACGGGTTTGCGCCATGTCTGGGCGGTGCAATACCTGAACTCGATGGGCAAGGTGATCCTCGACACGCTCGAAGTGGGCGGCGTGCCGGTGGCCGCCTGTGCCGCGCGTGAGGATTTTGAGGACTCCGCCTCGCGGCTCGGCCAGATGCTCGAGGCCTACGCGCCATGAGTACAGTGTTCGAAGGCAGTTACCTGGGGGACGCCTCGAAGCTCGACGATGCGACGGCGCTTGAGTGCGGCATCTGCTGGCACGTGTACGACCCGACGCTCGGCGATGACACGAAGCAGGTTCCAGCCGGCACCCCGTTTGCCGCTTTGCCGGATGACTGGCGCTGCCCGAACTGCGATGCGCCGAAGCAGAAGTTCATGGTGCTCGGCTCGGCGCGCGGAACCGTCACCAGCGACGATCCGGTCGAACGCGCGATCGGCGCCTATCGCCGCATCGCCGCCACGATGCGCGGCCTGCCCATCTACAACCCAGGCCTGATCGTCGACGCCGTCGGCTTTCGCACTCAGGACGACGGCCGGCGCGTCGGCATCGTGGTCACGCCCTGGTTCATGAACCTCACGGCGCTGCCGGCGGAGTCCGATCGGCGCGACTGGGCGCCCGGGCAGACACGACGGCTCGCGTTCCCCTCGGGCGAATACGATTTCCATATCGGCGAACTGGAGGAATGCGGACTGATCGCCTCGTGCTCCCTGTTCTCGCCCATGAATGATTTCACCGATCACGAGGCTGCACGCCTCGCAGCGGTGGCTGCGATCGAGGCGCTGTTCCAGCCGGATCCGCAGGACGCGATCGCCGCTCCGGCACCGGCCGCGGCGCCCGTCACGCGCCGCGCCCTGCTCGGTGCGGGGACTTAGCCGTCATGCACGAGATGGCGCTTTGCCACAGTCTGGTCGACCTCATCGAGGCCGAGCGCGCGGCGCGCGGATTCGCCGCCGTCTCCCGCGTGCGCGTTGCGATTGGGGCCTTTGCCAACGTCGAGCCCGAGGCGCTGCGCTTCGGCTTTGAAATCGCGACTCGCGGTACCGCCGTCGAGGGTGCAGAGCTCGAATTCGACCTGGTCCCGGCGAACGCGTGGTGCATGACCTGCGGTGCCTGCAGGGTGATCGCGAAGCGCGGCGATGCCTGCCCCGATTGCGGCGGATCGCAGCTCATGCTGCAAACCGGCGAGGAACTGCGCCTCGCCGAACTCGAGGTCCACTGACATGTGCACGACTTGCGGTTGTTCGGGCGCGACGGAAGAGGCTGCCCACGAGCCCGGCCCGCACGCGGCGCATGGCCACTCCCACGGCCATACTCACGACCACGTGCATGACCACGTGCACGACCACGATCACAACCGTGCGCGCGTGATCCAGGTCGAGCGCGACCTGCTGGAGGCCAATGACCTCATTGCCGCGCGCAATCGTGCGTTGTTTCGGGCGCGGGACGTGCTCGCGCTGAACCTGGTGTCGAGCCCGGGCGCCGGCAAGACCTCGCTCCTCGTGAAGACGCTCGAGGCGCTGCGCGGGCGTCACTCTCTCGCCGTCATCGAAGGCGACCAGGCGACCGATAACGATGCCGCCCGCATCCGTGGCACCGGCGTCGCCGCGCTGCAGGTCAACACCGGCAAGGGCTGCCATCTCGATGCGCGCATGGTCGCGCGCAGCCTCGAGACCCTGCCGCTGCCTGCCGGCGGAGTCCTGTTCATCGAGAACGTCGGCAACCTGATCTGTCCCGCCGGTTTTGATCTCGGCGAAACGCACAAGGTGGTGCTGGCTTCGGTGACTGAGGGCGAGGACAAGCCGCTGAAGTATCCGAACATGTTCGCCGTGTCGGACCTCGTGCTCGTGAGCAAGGTGGACTTGCTGCCGCACCTGCGCTTCGACGTCACGACCCTGATCGCCAATGCGCGCAGGATCAACCCGCGAATCGACGTCTTGCGCGTGTCGGCCGAGACGGGCGAGGGCTTCCCGCAGTGGCTCGAGTGGATCGAGCACGCGCGCCTCGCCGCGAGGTCGACGCTGATTGCAAGCGCAACCGCCAGGGGCCTCACCGCCGCGCTGTCAGCCCAGTCCCCTGCCCGGCCCTGACAGCGCCCGTTAGGTCGTGCGACGGTGCGCCTCGTGCACGCGCACGGCCTCCTCCGTGTCGATGTACTCGAGCTGCTCGTCGATGAAGCGCAGCATCGCATCGAGTTCGGGCATCAGGACGTTTTCGAGCGCCCGCGCGCGCCGGTCCGTACGCACATATTCCCGTGCAAGGCGGCGCACGTTCTGCTCGGCGATCGCGACCCGCGCGCCAAGCGTGACGACTTCCACGAACACAGCGGCGCAGGTCTCCACCTCCGTCGATGGCCACACGGCCGGCGCCGCCGCGTGGGCCGCTGGCAACAGCTCGACCGCCTCCGGCTCCGTGGTCACCGTGCCCGCGACACGCCGGGCCGACGTCACGATCCGAAAATCGCGAGGCGCGATCGGATAAAGCTGCAGATCCTCGATGCCGTGCGCGGCGATCGCAGCGCCGAGCGACTCCCGCGCCTCGCGATATCGCGCCAGCCATTCCTTCTTCAAGATGCGGTGCGCGGCGAGCCGTCGCAGGATCTCGGTCGCGAGCAGCACGCGTTTCTCATCCAGCAGCTCGTAGCCCTCGCTCACGAGCCGCCGCTCCTCGCGCATCTCGAGCGCGACGCTGCGGTTGGCCGAGAGTCCTGCGTCGAGTTCAGGCATCGTGGCCGCCCTCGATGTAGTGCGCGCGCTGCTTCGCATTCAGGCGCGTCAGTTCTTCGGCGGGCAACAGCCGCAGCGCGCGCCAGCCGGCGGCCATGCTCCGCTCGAGGGTGCGGGCCTCGGCGTGGCTCACCACCTGCTCCTCGAAGGCATCGGCAAAGGCGAGGTACTTGCGCTCCGCTGCGGAAAGGCCCTCCTCGCCCATGACACTCGCGAGCAGGCGTACCCGGACGGCCCGTGCATAGGCGGCGAACAGCTGATGCGCGAGCGCGGCATGATCGGCATGCGTGAACCCCGCGCCGATCCCGGTATCCATGAGGCGCGAGAGGCTCGGTAACACCTTGATCGGGGGATACAACCCGCGGCGGTCCAGCTCGCGATCGAGCACGATCTGCCCCTCCGTGATGTAGCCGGTGAGATCGGCGATCGGGTGGCCGATGTCATCGCCCGGCATCGTCAGGATCGGCAGTTGCGTGATCGTGCCCTGGCGGCCGCGCAGGCACCCGGCGCGCTCGTGAAGGGAGGCGAGATCGGAGTACATGTAACCCGGGTAGCCCTTGCGGCTCGGAATCTCCCCCCGGCTCGACGACACTTCGCGCAGCGCCTCACAATAGTTAGTCATGTCCGTCATGATGACCAGCACGTGCCGGCCCTCGGTGAATGCGAGGTACTCGGCCGCGGTCAGCGCGTAGCGCGGTGCCAGCAGCCGCTGCGTCGAGGGGTCGCGCGCAAGGTTCAGGAACATCGCCGTGTGCGCGAGCGCGCCGCTTGCCTCCATGCTCGAGCGAAAATACTCGGCGGTGTCGTGCGAGACACCGATCCCGACGAACACGATCGCGAAACCACGGCCGCCTAGGCCGCGCTCGACACCGTGCTCGCGCTCCGCGGCCCCGGGTTCCCCGCGCAGGCGCGCGTGTTGCGCAATATCGATCGCGAGACGGTCGTGCGGCAAGCCGCTACCCGAGAACACCGGCAGCTTCTGGCCTCGGACCAGGCTGTTCATCAGATCAATGGCCGTAATGCCGGTCTCGATGAAATCCCGCGGTAGTTCGCGGGCGGCAGGGTTGACCGCCAGGCCATCGACCGGCTGCCATTCGTACGCTGGCAGCGGCGGCCCGCCGTCGAGTGGGCGCCCGACACTGTCGAAGACGCGGCCGAGGAGCCCGGGACCAAGCGCGAAACGCAGCGGTGTCGCTTCGATCGCGACAACCGAGTCTGCAAGTCCCAGGCCGGCAGTCGACTCGAAGACCTCGACCACCATTTCTGCTTCGCCGATCGCGACCACGCGGCCGATGCGTGGCTCGCCGTCGATCCCGGTGACGCGCACCGCATCGTGCAGGCGCGCGCGCACGACCCGGCGCACGTGCAGCAATGGCCCGACGAGGCGCGTGTTCGCGCCTTCAACCCGCAGCTGCGCGCGCAATGGGCGTACTCCTGGCAAGTTCCTGGAAACCCGCGTCGATCGCGCGGCGCAGCTCATCGAAGCGCTCGAGCGCACCCTCTCCATACTCCTCTCCGGTGCGCATCAACTGTCGGTAGATCGGCAGCGCCGCCACGCGGTCCGGTTCCGTGCCCTGCTCGAGCGCTCGCTCCGCAGCGGCGATGAAGTGCATGACGGTGCGCAGGATCGCCGTCTGCCGCTCGGGCGAACAGTACCGATCGACCGGCGAAACCGCTGACTGTCGCAGGACCGCCTCATTGACGAGCTCGGCGCAGATCAGCGTGAGCTGCTGGGCAGGCGGCAATGCCTCCTTGCCGACGATGCGCACCATGCGCTCGAGCTTCGCCTGCCGCTCGAGCAGGGTCAGCATCTGGCGTCGCTGCGCGAGCCAATCGGGATTGCCGCGCCGCTTCCACCAGGCCGCGATCGCCTCGACATCCTCGGCGTAAGACTGCAGCGGGTGGATGGCCGGATAGAAGCGTGCCTGCGCGCGCTGTCGGTCGAGCACCCAGAAGGAGCGCACGAAACGCCGCGTGTGCATCGTGACCGGTTCCGAGAAATCGCCTGCCGGCGGGCTCACGGCGCCAATGATCGTGACCGATCCTTCCGCGCCGGCGAGCGTGCGAACGCGAGCGGCACGTTCGTAGTATTCGGCAAGGCGCGAGCTGAGGTAAGCCGGGTAGCCGGCCTCGCCGGGCAACTCGCCGAGCCGACCGGAGACTTCCCGCAACGCCTCGGCCCAGCGGCTCGTCGAGTCAGCCATCAGCGCCACGTGCAGGCCCTGGTCCCGGAAGTACTCGGCAACCGTGATGGCCGTATAGATGCTCGCCTCGCGCGCGGCGACGGGCATGTTGGAGGTGTTCGCAATGATGACGGTGCGCTCGAGCAGCGGGCGGCCGGTTGCAGGGTCCTCGAGCTTCGGGAAGTCGTGCAGCACCTCGGCCATTTCATTGCCGCGCTCGCCACAGCCGACGTACACGATCACGTCGGCGTCGCACCACTTGGCGAGGGCGAGCTGCAGCACGGTCTTGCCGGTGCCAAAACCGCCGGGCAGAGCGGCACGCCCGCCGCGACCGACCGGGAACATCGTGTCGAGCACGCGCTGCCCCGTGACGAGCGGTCGGTCCACCGGCATTCGCTCGCGCACCGGCCGCGGCCGGCGCACGGCCCACTCTTCAGCGAGCGCGACCGGCACGGCGCGGCCTTCGTCCGTGCGCACGATCAGGAGCGGGACATCGTCCGCATATTCGCCCGCACTCTTCACCGACTCGACGCGGCCCTCGCAGTCCTGTGGCACGAGGCAGACATGCTCGCGATGACCGGCGACGTGACCGAATACCCCGCCGCCGGCGATGCGATCCCCGGCCGCGACGCATGGCTCGAAATTGAAGCGCATCGGCGCCGCGAGCTGGCGAGTGCCGCGAGCCATCGAAAGCGTGGGTGTCCCGCCACCCGGATCGTCCAGCGGTCGCAGCAGGCCGTCAAAGATGCGGCCGAGCAACCCCGGTCCGAGTCGCACGGACAGCGGTCGTGATGTTCCCTCCACGCGGTCTCCGGGCTGCAGTCCCGTCGTGTCCTCGTAGACCTGTGCGACGAACTCGTCGCCCTGGAGCGAAATGACTTCGCCGAGCAGTGCCTCCGCGCCGACGCGGACCGCCTCGTGGAGATGGAACGGGCCGGCCATGCGCGCGCGTAGCACTGGGCCGCCGATCCAGCGGACGACGGCTTCAGTCATCCTGCCGCCTCCTCAAGCCACGCCGCGTGCAGCTCGGCGTCAATGCTCTCGGGCGAGGCCAGGAGCCCCTCCAGCGTCGCGTCGAATGTCGCGCCTGAACTCTCGATCGTGATGCCGGCACCGCTCAGGTCCGTCACCGCCACGACCTCGCGCACTCCCTGCCCGCGTGCGAATTCGCACAACTGCTCGAGCTCGGGCCCGCCGGCGGGCGACGCGCACCGGATCTGCCAGCGCGCCACCTGCAGGCGCTGTGCAGCTTCGCGGATGGCAACCTGACACCATGCCGTGCGCGTGGCGCCATCCTTCCACATCGCCGCCAGTGTAGCGGGAAGCCGACGTCGCCCCTCGCTCACGACACGGCCCGTCTCGCGGCGAACAATTTCGCGCCGGCGCGTCTCAGCCGCGGCGCGCACGCGGGTCAGCGTCGAATCGAGCCGCCTGCGCTCGTCCTGTACGGCCTCCCGCGCCACGCGACTGGCTGCACGGTATGCGCCTCGCAGCGTCTCACTCGCGCGCTGCTGCGCGGCGTCGGCCTCGCGCTGGCAGGCAGCGGTCACGTCACGCCGCAGCAGGTCGATCAGTAACTCGGTCTGCTGCAGGAGCGGGTTCGAAGTCCCGGTCACTCTACTACTCCAAGCGCGCGGCGCAGCTCAGCACCCAGATCAGGGGCCACCGACCGCGCCTCGATATCCGGAATCACGGCAACGATCGGCGCGTGCGCCTCGAGCGCGGCGGCGAGCCGCGCGCGTGGCAGGTGGCGGGCCAGCTCAGCCGTTACGAACACCAGGGCCGCGTCGCGGCACGCGCGATCAAAGGCGTCCGGAACTGCGTCGGGCGTGACGACCAATGTGCGAACGCCCGCGAGCCGGAAGCCCGCGGCGGTGATCTCGTCGGCGATGGCGACGGCAACCGCCACGTCACGCGACCCGGTTGAGAATCAGTATCGCGACGATCAGGCCGTAGATCGCGATGCCCTCGGCGAGCCCGACGAATACGAGAACGCGCCCCAGGAGCTCGGGCTTCTCGGTCACGGCTCCGATACCTGCGCTGCCGACGCGGGCGACCGCGTAACCCGCCGCCAGCGAACTCGCCGCAACGGCCAGGGCGGCACTCAGCATCGCCCACTGCAACGCGGCGGGGTCCACGCGCGCGGCGTTGTCCGCCGCGGCTGCACTCACGGCGGCAACCGCAGTCGCGGTGGTCGCCAGCACGAACAGCGATCCACCCAGCAGCAGAACTCCAGTCACGAGGAGAAATGCCAATAGCCGTCGTTTGGTAGTCATACGTAGCCTTTGTGTTCGAGAGTCGGAGACAGCGGCGCGTCCGCCAACGGGCGAAACACCCGGCCGGTGCCGCGCAGAAAGCGAATGAAGAACTCGAAGAGCACCAGGCGCGTCGTCTGGATCCCGACGAGCAGCGCCTCGAGCGCGAGGACGAAGACGTTGCCGAGGACGAGGATCAACGCCGCCACGGGACGCGACGTTGCAGCGCCTGCGAGACCGACGATCGCGACCGAGAGGCCCGCATGCGCCAGCGCAAACGCGCCGACGCGCAGGA
>JBAVOB010000186.1:0-3611 GCA_049691655.1 Steroidobacteraceae bacterium
GCTCATTCCCGATGCTGGGTGCACCAGCCGAAAACGGCAGCGCATGTGCTCACCATCGACAGCGCTGAGATTGGCGAGCACGCGTCCGCTGTAGTACTTGACGAAGTCAGGCCCCGGCTCCGCGGTCCATTGCCGCCAGCCGCGCCATCCCGGGCTCCAACCGCCCCAGAGTGGGGCGAGACGATCGACGCGCATGTCGCTCGTGATCTGGAAATACTCCCCGGTAAACGACCGCCCGTCGGGGAACGTGGCGGACATCTTGCCGGAGACATCATCGGAGCTGTGCCATTCGAACGTGACACGTGTCTGGTCACCGTTACGCACCGTGCCATAACCCGCGCCAGTGGTCTTGCACCCGGCCGCCGCGGCAATCGCCAGCAGCAGGATCGCTCCAGACCGCACGGTGGTTGTTTTCACTGCCATCTCCTGAGTGTGAGGTCACCTAGCTAAGCAGGGAATGGTCGCGAGATGGGATCACGGCGGCAATCCGCAGAAGTACAGGGATCGGCCAGCGCGTTCCATGAATGAGAGGGCGCCACTGGCCGGCGAGCCGCTCGGTACAAGTGCGCAACCGAGCCAGGGATGTTCCTGATGACCATGCCGCGATGCCGTGCCAGTTTTGGGGGGATGGGAGGAGAGGCCATGTTCACCATCAGCTCGCTGGAATTCGCACCCAATGGTTCCATACCGGCAACCTACACCTCCGACGGAGACGACGTGTCGCCGCCGCTCAGGTGGTCCGCTGTTCCGGTTGCGGCGAAGAGTCTTGCCCTTATCGTTGACGATCCGGATGCGCCTGACCCGCGCGCTCCGCAGACGACGTGGGTCCACTGGGTGCTGTACAACCTGCCCGTCGGGACCGCCGCCTTGCCAGCCGACGCGACGAGCCAAGGCCTGCCCGCTGGGACGCGTGAGGGCCTCAACGACTGGAAACGGAGCGGCTACGGTGGCCCGTCTCCGCCCGTCGGCCGTCATCGGTATTTCTTCAAACTGTACGCACTCGACACAGTTCTTCCCGATCTCGGAAGCCCGACCAAGGCAATACTTTTGGGCGCAATGCAGGGTCACGTGCTCGCTGAGGCACAGCTCGTCGGCACGTATGAGCGGGGCCACTGAAGACTAGAGCGGCGCTGCTCCGGGTTCGACGCCTGCCGCTCCCAGTTCGAGATCGGGCTCAACGACGTGCACAAGTATGCGCCTACGGCTCATTCTCCGGAGCTTGACTGCCGCGCGCCAGCTGGGGTCCTCCGGTATCAATGGCTCGCCGATGATCACCTCAAGCGGCGCCGACCGGGGCAGCGTGGTTCCATCTGGAAGCATGGCGCGCGTTCCACAGATGGCGACGGGTACGACGCTGGCGCCGGTGGCCGCCGCCGCAAGGAATGCCCCCATGTGAAAGGGGAGCAGGCCCGGTTCGCGCCAGAACGTTCCTTCCGGGAACACATGTAGCGACTCGCGGGCACGGAGCCTCGCGCGCAGTTCGCCCGCCGCCGCTACCGCTTCGCGCATGTCATGGCGCTCGACGAAAATGCATCCAAGTCGCCTGAAGAGTGTGCCAAGCAGCTTCGATCCCTGGAACTCGCGCTTCGCAACGAATGTGACCTCTGGCGGCAGTACCGCGACGAGAATGAGCACATCCAGATAGCTGGCGTGATTCGAAACGTACACCCGTGGCCCGTCGGCCCTCTGCGCGGGTCCCAGTACTCGCAGATGTATGCCGGCGAGCCGCGCAGCCAATCGAACGAACCCAGCGCCGACACGGCGCCTGCGGCCCAGACCGGGCGTCAGGACGATCGTGAGCCACAGTAAAGGTGCCAGGCACAGTGCCACCAGCACGGCACGCACGCCCCAGAGATTGCTTGCGAGTTGACGGGCGCGCTGCACGCGCTGCGTGGCAAATCCGCGCAACGCCAGCCGGACAAGCTGGACCCAGGGTGCGCGGTTTGACTCACTCAGCTTGCCGTGCTCGTAAGCTTCTCGACATGCGGCACGTCTGATCTTGCCGCTCGCGGTCTTGAGAATCGTACGCGGCGGCACGAGTACGACTTCATCGATGGGGAGCCCGATGAGGTCGACCGCGAGGCCGTTGATACGCGCGATGAGGTCGCCGCGCGCCGGAGGATTCTGCGCGCGCGTTTCGACGAGCACGACCACTCGCTCGGTTCCGCGGCGCCGGTCCGTCGTCGGAAATGCGACCACGCAGCCCTTGCGCACCTCGGGAAGCCGCCCTACTGCCTCCTCGAGCTCCTGCGGATGAATGTTGTGACCACCCCGAATGATGATGTCCTTCGCACGACCGGTCACGTAGAGCTCGCCGTCGGCGAGGTAACCGAGGTCGCCGGAATCGAGCCACTTGCCATCGAACAGGCGCGCGGTTTCCTTTGGGTTGTTGAAATACCCGTTCGTAGCGGAGGGACCCTGGAATTCGATGCGTCCTTGCGTGCGTTCCGGCAATGACGAGCCGCCGACATCCGCGATGCGAATGGCATGGCCCGGAAGGGCGCGGCCGCAGGAGACCACTCTGAGCGCCGCTGGGCCGGACTCTATCGTAGCGCGTGCGAGTCCGGTCCGGAGAAAGGCGTCGCGATCGATGCGGTCGACGAGTGGCCCGCGCTCGGGCGGGGGGAACGTCAGGCCGAGCGAACATTCCGCCAGACCGTACACTGGCATCAGCGCGGATCGCCGCAACCCAATGCGCGCGAAGCGGTCGGCAAAGCGCTCGAGGGTGTAAGGGCTGACCGCCTCGGCGCCGTTGAACGCGAGACGGACTGAGCTCAAATCCAGGCCGGCGAGATCCTTGTCGCTGATCTTGGTGATACACACCTCGTAGGCGAAGTTCGGCGCGGCGGTGATGGTCGCGCGGTGGCGATCGATGGCCTGCAGCCAGCGCACGGGATGCGACAGGAATGTGAGCGCCGACATGAGAACGAGCGGAAATCCCGCGATCAGCGCGCCGCAGCACGCGCCGATCAAGCCCATGTCGTGGTAGAGCGGCAGCCACGACACGAAGCAATCCGCAGCGGTGACACCCGTCACCTGCTGCATGGCCTGCAAGTTCGCCAGCAGGTTCGCGTGCGTGAGCACCACTCCCTTGGGCTGGCCCGTGCTTCCGGAGGTGTACTGAAGAAATGCCGTATCCCCCGGCTTCAGGGCTGGGACGCGAAACGTCGCCTGGGCCGGCTCGGAGGCTTCGGCGACGGTCACGACGGCCTCGAGGTTCTTGCTCAATGAGCGCAGCAGGTGCGCGATGCGGCGTTCCCCCTGGAACGTGAGCAGTACCCGGGCCTCGCAGTTCGCGAGGATTCCGGCAATCCGGCGCACGTGGCTCTCGATCTGGCTGGGCCGGGCAGGAGGATAGAGCGGTACAGGGACGGCCTGCGCATAGAGCGTGCCGTAGAACGCAGCGAAAAACTCCCGCCCCGTTGGCAGCATGATCGCGACGGCTTCTCCGGGCCGGACACCGCGCCTGATCAGTCCGGTTGCCACCGCGGTAGCATCCGCGCGGAGTGCGCCAAAACTGATCGGCTGGGTGCACGCTTCGCTTTCGACCAGGAGAATGTGGGTGCGGGCGCCTTGATTGGCCGCATGCCACTCGAGCGCCTCGAGAAGCG
>JBAVOB010000187.1:0-3549 GCA_049691655.1 Steroidobacteraceae bacterium
GCTCAGGGCCGGTCATTAGCGCACTGCCGACCAGGGCGAGGTCATAGCCCGCCGCCGCGACCCGCGCCGCGTCCTCGGCCGAGGCGACGCCGCTCTCGGCGACGCGCGCCGCGGTCAGCGGCAAGGACGTCACGAGCTCCTCAAGCCGCCCGGGCACCACCTGCAACGTTGTGAGATCGCGGCAGTTCACGCCGACGAGCAGCAGCTCCTGCGATTGCGATCGCACGGCGACCAGCTCGTGCGCCAGCGCAATGTCCGACTCGTCGAACGTTTCGAGCAGTACGAACATCAGTTGCGCGAGCGCCTCGTCGATCAGCGCCTCGAGATCGTGACGCGCCAGCATGCGCAGGATCACGAGAATGCCGCCGGCACCCGCGGCACGCGCCTCGAGCACCTGGTAGGGCTCGACGAGAAAGTCTTTGCGCATCACCGGTATGCGATGCGGTTCTAGTGTGTGCGCAGCTTCCACCAGATGCTCGAGCGCGCCGTCGAAGCGCGTCGGCTCGGTGAGAACGGATACGGCCGCGGCACCTGCATTCGCGTAACTGGCGACGCGCGCCGCCACGCTCTCGCTGGCGGCGGCGCGCAGCCCGCCGGTTGCCGGCGAGCGCAGCTTGAGTTCTGCGATGAGGTCGAAACGCTCGATGCTGCGGCGCAAGGGAATGGGCGCGGGGAGCGCGGCAATGCGATCGCGCAGGGCTGCCTCTGGTGCGGCGCGTCGCGCCGCGATCATGCGCGCCCGGCTCGATTCCGCCATGCTCGCTAGAAAATCACGGCTCATGACGCGATGCTCGTGCGCGAGAATTCCTGGAGTTGACTGAGCACGCGCGCCGCGGCCCCGCTTGCAATCGCCGACCTCGCCCGCGCGACGCCCGCGCGCGGCGCTGCAACCTCGCCGAGGAGCTCGAGTGCGAGCGACGCGCCGAGGAGCAGCGCGTCCAGGTGCGCTCCGGCGTCGGTACCCAAGAGAACAGCTCGCAGCGCCCCGGCATTGTGCCGGGCGTCCCCGCCGATCAGCTGTTGCGGATGGCAGGTCGCGAGGCCGTAGTCCGCCGGGGTTCGCACCTGCTCCGTGACACGTCCGGCACGAGCGTCGAACAGATGGAACGGCCCCGTGGGCACTGGTTCGTCCCATCCGTTCGCGCCGTGCACGACGAAAGCGCGCTCGCCATCGAAGCCCGCAAGCGTATCGGCCATCAGGCGTGCCGTGTCGAGATCGAATGCACCGATCAAGTGAAAGGGCGGCGTCGCAGGGTTCGCAAGCGGCCCGAGGATGTTGAATACGGTGCGCACGCCAAGCGCGGCGCGAACCGGCGCGATGGCTTTCATGGCCGGATGGTAGTGCGGCGCGAACAGAAACGTGAAGCCGCAGGCGTCGAGGCAGCGCATCGCCGCCACCTCATCCAGCGGCAAGACGAGCCCGAGCGCCTCCAGCACATCGGCGCTGCCGGCGCGGCTCGAGATGGCGCGATTGCCGTGCTTCACGACGCGTGCGCCGCACGCGGCGACGAGCAGCGCCGTCCCGGTAGACAGGTTGAAGCTGCCCGATGCGTCACCCCCGGTGCCCACGACATCGATCACGGGCGAACCCGGTGAGACCTGCGGATGCCGCGCGAGCTCGCGCATCGCGCGCGCCATGCCGCGCAGCTCCGCCGCGGAGACGCCCTTCGATTGCAGGGCCGCGAGCAGCGCGCCCGCCTGCGCGGGCGCCAGTCCCACATCGGCGAGCCGGTGCAGCAGCATCGCGCCCCCGGTTTCACCGAGATCGCGCCCGGCCAGCAGGTCCTCGAGCAGCTCGCGCGCTGTACGGATCACTGCCCGGCCTGCCGCTCGCCGCCCGAAGTCGCAAGGAAGTTCTGCATCAGTCGCGGTCCGTCCGGAGTCAGCACGCTTTCGGGATGGAACTGAACGCCCTCCACCGTGAACCGCCGATGGCGTACGGCCATGATCTCGCCCTCGACGGTCGCGGCGCACACCTCGAGTTCCGGCGGAATGGTCTCCGGTGCGGCGATGAGCGAATGATAGCGCCCGACTTCACAGGGCTGTGGTAATCCGGCGAAGAGTTCGCGCGCATCGTGCTCGATGAGCGAGGTCTTGCCGTGCATCAGGCGCGCGGCGCGCACGACTTTGCCGCCGAACACCTCGACCAGGCACTGGTGCCCGAGGCAGACGCCAAGCACGGGCGCGCGACCGGCGAACGCGCGGATCATCGCCATCGACACGCCGGCGTCATGCGGGGTTCCAGGACCTGGGGAGATGCACAGGTGCGTCGGCGCGAGCGCAAGCGCCTGCTCGACCGTGATCTCGTCATGGCGGACCACCTGCACGTCGGCGCCGAGCACCATGAATGCCTGGGCGAGGTTATAGGTAAAGGAATCGTAGTTGTCGATCAGGAGCAACCGCGGGGGGCCCGCCGGGCTCGTATTGCCGTGCGGCGCGCTCACAGGCTCTCCTGCGCCAGGGCCAGCGCCCGCACCGCCGAACCGCTCTTCGCAAGCACCTCTTCATGCTCGGCCGACGGGACGCTGTCCGCCACGATCCCCGCGCCCGCCTGATAACTGTATTCGTCGCCACGAAACACGAGCGTCCGGATCGTGATCGCCTGATCCATGTCGCCGCGCGCACCGAAGTAGCCGACGGTGCCGCCATAGAGTCCGCGGCTCACCGGTTCGAGCTCGTCGATGATTTCCATCGCACGCACCTTCGGCGCACCGACGAGTGTGCCTGCGGGAAAGGCCGCGGCAAACAGGTCGAAGGCGTCGCGGCCGGGCGCGAGCTCGCCCTTGACGCCACTCACGATGTGCATCACGTGACTGTAACGCTCGATCGCGCGATACGGGTCGACGTGCACGCTGCCGGCAACCGCGACGCGGCCGAGGTCATTGCGCGCGAGGTCCACGAGCATCACGTGCTCCGCATTTTCCTTCGGGTCCGCGCGCAGTTCCGCTTCGCGGGCCAGGTCGGTCGCGGAGTCCGCCGCGCGCGGCCGGGTGCCCGCGATCGGCCGCAGCTCCGCCAGCCCCCGGTTGAGTTTCACCAGGGCCTCGGGTGAGGAGCCCACCACCGCGACGTCGCCGAGGATGCAGTAGAACATGTACGGCGACGGGTTGATGAGGCGCAACGCGCGGTATGCCTGGAAGGAATCCAGGTCGTGACAGCCCGAAAAACGCACCGACAGAACCAGTTGGTAGACGTCGCCCGCGGCGATGTGCTCCTGCGCACGCGTCACGCGCTGCAGAAAATCGTCACGGGACAGCGCCGCCGCGGGCGGCGAGTACGAGCCGCGCCGCGCGCTTTGCGGTACACCGCCGCGCAGCGCGCGGGTGATCTCCCGTCGCAGCGATAGCCGCTCGCCGTCCGGGCCCGCGTGGAGCAACGCGATCGCCCGCGTCAGGTGATCGAAGACAAGGAGCGACCGAGGCGCAACGTAGTGCAGATCGGGCACCGATCCGTCGCCAGGACGGGGTGTATGCGCCGGCAGGCGCTCGAGGTAGCGCACCACGTCATAGGCCGAGTAGCCGACGAGCCCGCCGGTGAACGGGATGGCGC
>JBAVOB010000188.1:0-11383 GCA_049691655.1 Steroidobacteraceae bacterium
ACCGTCGAGTCCGTCGCCATCATCACCGACCGTGACACCGGTCAGCCGCGTGGCTTCGGCTTCGTCGAGATGTCGAACGCCGACGCCGCCCGCGCCATCCAGAACCTCAACGGCCACCAGATGGATGGTCGCGCCCTGAAGGTGAACGAGGCGCAGGCCAAGTCCGCCGGCGATCGCGGATTCAATCGCCGCTGATCGTCCGTCGCTTCGATTGAGGCACGAGGGCCACGGCAATGTGGCCCTCGTTTTTTTTGCCGGCGGCGTTCTCTCAGCCGACCGTCTAGGGCGGATTCGCGGACGCCCCGAGCGCATTCCGCCCCGCGGTCGCGCCGAACTGGCGGGCCAGGTCCAACGCGACTTTGCGGTTCGGTTCGTGCAATCGAGTTTCGACATTCGGACGCAGGATCCAGAACGACCGCGTTTGCAGCACGCGTCCGCCCGCCTGGCGCAGGGCCGCGTCAAGCATACGCTGAGATCTCGCCGTGGCGCCGCCGCCGCCGATCAACCCGATGACGGGCGTCGCTCCGAACCGCGCCCGTCCCAGGTAGCGCAGGGTCGGAATGTCCGGCGTCCAGTAATAGGTATTGCTGACCACCGCGATGAGGACATAGCCCTTTGGCTCTGCGGGTGTGAGGTTCGTCAGCGTCGCCCTGTCGACGGACAGGCCAGCCTGTTTCAGCCCGTTGCCCAGTGCTTGCGAGAGTTCGTCGCTGAAGTGCGCGTCGCGGCTCGGATGAAAAAGCACCAGCGCTCTGGCCTGGTTCCCGCCGCCGAGATGCTCGAACCTGTACTGTCCCTCGCGTTCGACAACGATGGAAATCGCCAGCAATGCGGCCAGCAGGACCGTGCCCACGGCCGCCGCAGCCCTTTTCATGCCAGTGCTCCCGCTGCGCAGGACCGCCGCCCGCCTGCGGCGTAATGCGTGCCCAAACACAAAATGGGCGGCGGCGCTTGCGCGCCGTCGCCCTTACTCCGGCGGCCGCTGTCGACTGCCGTCGTCAGTCCCGCGGTTCACTCCACCCTGATCTGCTTTGGCTTATGCTTCTCCATCGCGGTCTTGGGGAGGTGCACCGTGAGGACGCCGTCCTTGTCCTCGCAGCGGATTGCATCGGGATTGACATTCTCGGGGAGCGAGAAGCTGCGCGTGAAATTGCCGTAGAAAGCCTCTACACGGTGGAATTTCTCGCCCTTCTCTTCCTTCTGCTGCTTGCGCTCGCCACGGATGGTGATCATGCCGTCATCCACCATCACTTGAACGTCCTCTTTCTTAACGGCCGGCAGCTCCGCGCGAATGAGATACTCTTTGTCGGTCTCGCTGATGTCGGTCGAAGGCGTCCACTCGAGCTTCTGCCCGTTGCCCTCGATCGGCAGGCGAGGAAACCCGGCGAAGGTCCTCGGCATCACCCGATTGAAGACGTTGTCGAACTCGCTAAACAGGGGATCCCAGCGAATAAGGTTCATAACATTACCCTCCTCTCGTCCGTTTGGCGCTCTGTGTGAGCAGCGCATTTCCATAACGTAATATGGAGCCAATCGGGGCAGGAGCTCCATTCGCGGATGTACGTATCCGCCGCGCCACTGGCTTGCAACCCGGGAGATGCCGCATGGCTGATCCAAAATACGACTACGTAATCGTGGGCGCCGGTTCCGCCGGCTGCGTGCTGGCCAACCGGCTCGCAGCGCGCGCCGATATTAAAGTGCTAGTGTTGGAAGCTGGTGGCCGCGACTCAAACCCCTTCATCCACATGCCCGGGGGGCTCGCGCACCTCGTGGGTAACACCTCGGTGGACTGGAACTACACGACCGAGCCCGAATCGCAGCTCCTGGGACGGCGGCTCTTCTGGCCACGCGGGCGGGTGCTCGGCGGCAGCAGCTCGATCAACGCCATGTGTTATACCCGTGGCCATCGCGCCGACTACGATGAGTGGCAGAGCCTGGGCGCCGCGGGCTGGAACTACGCAAGCGTGCTCCCGTATTTCCGCAAGGCGGAAGACCAGGCGCGCGGGGCAAGCGAGTACCACGGCACCGGGGGCCCGCTGCGCGTCGAGGACCTGCGCTACCGCAATCCGTTGAGCGCCGTGTTCGTCGAGGCCGGCGCGGCGACCGGCCTGGCGCGGAACGAGGACTTCAACGGCGCGCAGCAGGAGGGAATCGGTTTCTACCAGGTGACGCAGCGCGCCGGTCGGCGTTGCAGCGCCGCGGTGGCCTATCTACGCCCGGCCGAATCGCGCCCAAATCTGCAAGTCCTGACGCGTACCCTTGCGACCCGGATCCTGTTCCAGACGGGACGCGCGGCGGCAGTGGAGTATCGTGAGGGCGGCGCCACGCGAATCGCCCGCGCGGAACGCGAGGTCATCGTAGCGGCGGGCGCGATCGCGAGCCCGCAGCTGCTCATGCTCTCCGGTCTCGGTCCGGCAGATGTGCTCGGCGCGCACGGCATCCCGGTGACCGCGGATATTCCGGAAGTCGGCCGCAATCTCCAGGACCATCTCGACTTTTGTACCCTGGCGAGCTGTACACAGCGCATTACCTACGACTTCAACAAGTGGCAGGAGATGCAGGTCGGCCTGCGCTACCTGCTCACCCGGTCCGGCCCCGGTGCCAGCAATATCGCGGAAGCGGGAGCATTCGTACGCACGCGCCTCGCGCCCGACGCGCGTCCCGACGTGCAATTGCACTTCGTTCCCGCCCAGCTTGACGATCACGGCCGCAATCGCCTCCCGGGTCATGGGTTCACCGTGCATGCCTGCGCTCTGCGGCCCCGCAGCCGCGGTCGCATCACTCTGCAGTCGGCCCGCCCGGAAGATCCGCCGCGGATTCACGCGGGCTACCTGAGCGACTCGCGCGACCTGGAAGTGCTGGTTGAAGGCATTCGCGTATCCCGAGATATCCTCCACGCGCCACCATTTGCGCCGTTCCGTGGCCCCGAAGTTTTTCCCGGCGATGGTGTCACCGAGCGCGGCGCGATCGAGGCCATCATCAGGCGCAAGGCCGAGACCATCTACCATCCTGTCGGCACCTGCCGCATGGGGAGCGACCCGGACTCGGTGGTGGACTGCGAGCTGCGCGTGCGCGGTGTCGATGCGTTGCGAGTGATCGACGCTTCGGTCATGCCGCGCCTCATCGGAGGCAACACCAATGCGCCGACGATCATGATCGCGGAAAAAGCGGCCGACGCGTTGCTGTCGCGCGGCTGAGCCGGCATCCGGCTTGCGGCGTGGCGCTCGAACGCACTTCGCTCAGCGCAGGTAGGACTCTGTGGCGTAGCGCCGCATCATGCGATGGGAATTGAAGAACGAAGCGTTCTTGCCGATCGCGCCCTTCATGATCTTGGCCCAACCCTGCGGGTCGTCGCTGTAGCCGTAATAGAGCGGCAGCACGATACGCTCGAGCTTGTCGTACAGGCTTGCCGCGTCCTCGATGGCCCAGCCGGTGACGCCTTCGAGACAACCCTCGACCCACCATCCATCGAGCACCGACAGACTCGGCACGCCATTGAAGGCGGCCTTCATGCCGCTCGTGCCGGATGCTTCGAGCGGCGGCAGCGGCGTATTGAGCCACACGTCCGCGCCGGCCACGAGCGCGCGTGCGAGCCCCATGTCGTAGTCAGGCAGGTAGACAACCGGAATCGCGTCCTGCAGCGCGCGGGCGTAACCGTGTAGCGCTGCAATCAGCCGCTTGCCTTCTGCATCCCGCGGATGCGCCTTGCCAGCGAGCACGATCTGGAAGGAGCGGTTCTGCGCGATGGACCTGAGGCGCTCGAGATCGGTGAACAGCAGTTCGGGACGCTTGTAGGCCGTCATGCGGCGGGCAAACGCGAGAATCGGAATCTTCGGGTGCAAGCTAACTTCCCGCAGGGCGCGCACCCTCTCAATCAGGGCCTGTTTTGCACGCTCGTGCGCTTCCAGGATGGCGGCATCGGGAATGCGATCGACGCGGCTGAGGAGCTCCGGTTCATGACACCAGCCGGGCACGTAGTGATCGTAGAGAGCACGGAAGCTCGCCGCGGTCCAGGTGAAGGGATGCACGCCGTTCGTAATGGCACGCACCCGGTACCCCGGGAACATTTTCGCGGAGATCTCGGCATGCCGCTGGGCGACGCCGTTCACGACCTCGCTCAGGTTGAGCGCGAGGGCCGTCATGTTGAGTTGTTCCTCTCCGGCGAGGTGCTTGAGCATCGTGAAGTCGATCAGCTCGGATTCGGCCGGCGTGCCGTTCGAGAACAGGTGCTGCACGAGATCGTATGGGAAGCGGTCGTGCCCGCTCTCGACCGGCGTGTGCGTCGTGAAGCGGCACAGTTCCCGCACGCGCGGCAGATCGAAAGGCGATTCTCCGGGGCGCAGGTCGTCCGGCCGGTACGCGTAGCGGCGCAGCAGTTCGAGGCCGAGCAGTGCCGAATGACCTTCATTCATGTGATAACCATTGATGCGGAAACCGAGCGCCTGCAGCAGGCGCGCTCCGCCAATGCCGAGCACCATCTCCTGCTTCAACCGGTATGCGTCGTCGCCGCCGTAGAGGAAATGAGTGATTTCACGATCATCCTGCCGGTTTTCGGGCAAGTCGGTGTCCAGCAGGATGACCGGCGCGCGTCCCCCCATGTGGCTGTCGAGGACGTACAGCCACGCGCTGACCCAAACGGCCCGGCCTTCGATGCGCACGGCAGCCTTCGCATCGAGCGGCTGCGCCCAGCGCGCGGGATCCCAGACCGCGGGGTGTTCCGCCTGACGCCCGTTCGCGTCGATCTCCTGGCGGAAGTAACCCGCCCGACTGACCAGACTCACGCCGACGAGGGGCAGGTCGAGATCCGCGCTCGAGCGCAGGGTATCCCCGGCGAGGACACCGAGTCCGCCTGCGTAAGTCGGGATCTCTTCGCGCAGCGCGATCTCCATGGAGAAATACGCGATGCGCGGTTCATGGATGAATTCACTCAGTGTGGCACTCATGGCTCGTGGCCGCGGGCGGGTCGGCCGGAAGCCGCGCGACCTCAGGCAGTATGGTTCAACTCGTGCGGACGGCCCATCCGTACTTCTGCGGTCATTGCGGATGGTCCCGAACGGACTGCCAGCCGTAGAGTCGGCCGTTGGTCGAGGTTCCGCCATGGCCGCACGCTGGGAGCATTTTCCGCATGACGCGGATGTCGGTGTACGCGGCATCGGCGCCACCGAAGCCGAGGCATTCGAGCAGGCCGCGCTTGCGCTGACCGCGGTCGTCACCGACCTCGCGGACGTGACGGCGCGAGAGCCGGTCACCGTCGAGTGCGACGCGCTCGATCATGAGCTGCTGTTCGCCGAGTGGCTGAACCGGCTCATCTACGAGATGTCTACCCGGCGGATGCTGTTCAGCCGATTCAGCGTGCAGCTCGACGGGGCGGCGCTGCATGCGCAGGCCTGGGGCGAGCCTGTCGATCCGGCACGCCACCATCCAGCGGTCGAAATCAAGGGCGCGACCTATACGGCATTGCGTGTGGCGCGCGAGCGCGATGAATGGATCGCGCAGACCGTCGTGGACGTCTGAATCATGGATCTCGCGCTCCTCAAGCGGCGTTCGGACTACGAGTGGGAAATCCCGGCTCACGGCGCGATGCGCGTGCCGGGGATCCTCTACGCGAGCGAGGCGCTGATGCGGGCTATGGATGAGAAGGTGCGCGAGCAGGTGGTGAACGTCGCGAAGCTGCCCGGGATCGTCAAGGCGTCGTATGCCATGCCGGACGCGCACTGGGGGTACGGCTTCCCGATCGGCGGCGTGGCCGCGTTCGACCCGGATGAAGGAGGCGTGGTATCGGCGGGCGGCGTCGGATTCGACATCTCGTGCGGGGTGCGCTGCCTGCAGACCGGGCTCGTGCGCGCCGACGTCTTGGCCGTACAGAGAGCGCTCGCGGACGCATTGCAGGACCGCATTCCGGCCGGCCTCGGCAGCACGGGTCTGATCCATCTGAACGCCGAGGAGATGGACGCGATGCTCGCCGGCGGCGCGAAGTGGGCCGTGCAGCATGGCTGGGGTGAACCGGTGGACCTCGAGCGCATCGAAGAGCGCGGCCACATGCTCGCCGCGAAACCCGCCAACGTGTCGCAAGAGGCCAAGCGCCGCCAGCGGGACGAGATGGGCACGCTCGGCAGCGGCAACCATTACCTCGAGGTCCAGGAGATCACCGAGGTGTTCGACCCGGCGATCGCCCGGGAATACGGTTTGAATCCAGGCAATGTCGTGGTGACGATCCACTGCGGCTCGCGTGGACTCGGTCACCAGATCGGCACGGAGTTCCTGAAGAAAATGGCTAGCGTCGCCCGGCAGTACGCGATTCCGCTGCCGGATCGCGAACTGGCGAGCGCGCCGCTGCGCTCCGACGTCGGACAGGAGTACCTCGGCGCGATGCGCGCCGCGATCAATTGCGCGCTGGCGAATCGCCAGATCCTGACGCATCTCGTACGCGAGGTGTTCGTCGATATCCTGCCGCAGGCGCGGCTGCCGCTGCTCTACGACGTGTCGCACAACACGTGCAAGCTCGAAGAGCACCGTGTCGACGGCATTGCGAAGCAGCTCTACGTCCACCGCAAGGGCGCAACGCGCGCGTTCGGTCCTGGGAATCCCGATCTCCCGGAATCGTTGCGCTCGGCCGGCCAGCCGGTCCTGATCGGCGGTTCGATGGGGACTGGTTCGTACGTGCTCGCGGGCACGGCGCAGTCCGAATCCCTGGCTTTCAGCTCCGCGTGTCACGGGGCGGGTCGGGCGATGAGTCGCCACCAGGCGCTGCGGACGTGGAAGGGACGGCTAGTGGTGGATGAACTCGCGGCGCGCGGGATCATAGTTCGCAGCCCCTCGATGCGCGGGGTTGCCGAGGAGGCGCCCGACGCCTACAAGGATGTCGCGGCGGTGGTTGACGCGGCGGATGCGGCTGGCCTGGCGCGCAAAGTCGCACGGCTCGAGCCCCTCGTCTGTATCAAGGGATAGCCGCGCTGATCCGTTGCTCGAACGCGGCGGAACCCGCCTCGCCGAGATGCAGCTCGCCAGCGTGCATGGCGACTAGCCGACCCTTCGCATCGAACAGGTAGAAGGCCGGCCAGTAGCGGTTTTCGAGCGCGTTCCAGAACCGGTAGTCCTCATCGATCATCACGGGATAATCGATGCCGAGGCGGGTGATGACGCCGCGCAGTGCCGCCCTGTCATGCTCGTGCGGCAGCTCAGGGGTGTGTACGGCGACGACCGTGAGCCCCCGGTTGCGGTAGCGATGCGCAATCGCCTGCATCCACGGCAGCGTCGCGAGACAATTGCTGCAGCTGAAGGCCCAGAACTCGACGAGCACGGCGTGCCCGCGCAGCGAGGCGCTCGTGAGCGGGGGACTGTTTACCCAGTCGGCGGTTTGCCTGTGCGGAAACTCAGGCAGTTCGCGGGTCGTCGCGCCCCCGGCGCGAACCGGCGCTTCAAGGCCGGTCAGCGCGAGCGCGACCGCGATGAGCGCGACGAAAACGGTTCTGGCCTGCATGGCTGGTACACCCCCGCCGCCGATTATCGCGCATGCGGCGGGCCGCCGGGTTCCTGTAGGATCGAGCGCCGAACCGCACGCCTGATGGAGACCGCCATGTCCGACCTGGTCCTTTATGAAGAACGGGGGGCGATTGCGGTCATTACGCTCAACCGACCGCAGTCCCTAAATGCCGTGACCGGGGAGTTGGCGAACGCGATCGAGCGCGCGTTCGAGCGAGCGGCGGCCGGCGCGGCCGTGCGCGCGGTCGTTTTCGCTGCAGCTGGGCGCGGCTTCAGCGCGGGCGCGGAATTGAAAGGGGATATTCCATCGGTCGACGACGCGATCCAGCAGCTCGAAAAGAAATTCAACCCCGCGATCCGCGCCATCACGTTGCTGCCAAAGCCCGTTGTGGCCGCGGTGAGCGGTTTTGCAACCGGCATCGGGACCTCGTTTGCGCTTGCCTGCGACATGGTGCTGCTCGGCGAGCAGGCGTTCCTTCAGGTGCCGTTCGCCCGGATCGGGCTCGTGCCGGACGGCGGCATGTGCTGGCATCTCGCGACCCGGCTCGGGCCGAGGCACGCCTTCGAGCTGGCCATGACCGGCGAGCGGATTGCCGCGACGCGCTGCGTCGAACTCGGCCTGGCCAATCGTGCGGTGCCGGACGATCGGCTGCTGGCGGAGGCTTGCGCTGTCGCTGAAAAGCTGGCCGAATGCGCACCGCTGGCCGCCGCCGGCACCAAGCGCCTCCTGCTGCGGGCTATCGACCTCGGGCTCGAAGGCACAATGCGCGAAGAAGCCGTCGAACAGAGGCGATGCCTGGGGAGCGGCGACTTTCGCGAAGGCGTGCGGGCGTTCATGGCAAAGCGCGCGCCGCGGTTCTCCGGGAAGTAGTTCGATCCGGCGGGAAACACAGGGAGACAAAGACCGTGAGCGCAAGCCAAGCTGACGAAACCGTCGATGTCCTCGTGCGCCGAGTCGATGAGTTCATTCGCGGGGTAGTCATCCCTTGCGAAAATGATCCGCGCAACAGTGGCCATGGCCCGACCACGCCGTTGGTGGCGGAGCTGCGCCAGCGCGCGCGCGCTGCCGGGCTGATGACGCCGCATCTCGGCACCGGCGGCTCGCACCGCAGCCATCGTGATACGGCGCGCATCTTTCGCTCCGCCGGCTATTCGCCTCTCGGGCCGCTCGCACTCAACGTCAGCGCCCCCGATGAAGGCAACATGTATCTGCTCGCGCAGGTCGGGACAGCGGCGCAGCAGCGCCGCTTCCTCGAGCCGCTCGTCGCGGGCGAGATCCATTCCGCATTCCTGATGACCGAGCCCGACGGCGGGGCGGGATCCGACCCGGACATGCTGCGGACCGCTGCGCGCCCCGAGGGCAACGAATGGGTGATTTCCGGTCGCAAGACCTTCATCACCGGCGCGACCGGCGCGACGTTCGCCATCATCATGGCGCGCACCGGGAAGTCCGCGACCATGTTTCTCGCGGACATGAAGACGCCGGGTATCGCGGTCGAGCGCGTGCTGGACACGATGGACAGTTCGATGCCGGGCGGCCACAGCGTGATTCGTCTCGATCAGGTGCGCTTGCCGGCGGACCAGATTCTGGGCGAAGTGAACGAGGGCTTCCGCTACGCGCAGGTGCGTCTGGCGCCCGCGCGGCTTACGCACTGCATGCGCTGGTGGGGTGCGGCACAGCGTGCGCATGACATCGCGAGCGAGTACGCGTGCCAGCGCCACGCTTTCGGCAAGCCCATCATCGAGCATGAAGGCGTCGGCTTCATGCTCGCCGACAATCTGATCGACCTCAAGCAGACGGAACTCATGATCGACTGGTGCGCAGGCGTGCTCGACGGCGGGCATCGGGGCACGACCGAATCCAGCATGACGAAGGTCGCCGTGTCGGAAGCTTTGTTCCGCGTCGCGGATCGCTGCGTGCAGGTACTGGGTGGCACGGGCGTGACGCGCGACACCGTGGTCGAGCAGATATTCCGCGACATCCGCGCGTTCCGCATCTACGACGGCCCGAGCGAGGTGCATCGCTGGTCGCTCGCGCGCAAGATCCAGCGCTCAGACGCCAAGCGTTTTACCAGGGCGTGAGTGCGCTGGACGAGAATAGCGGTACGACTGAAGTTCGCGAGGCGCATCGCTTCGACGAAATTGCGCTGACGCGCTGGATGACGCAGCACGTCGCCGGGTTTCGGGGGCCGATGCGCGTGGAACAGTTCAAGGGCGGGCAGTCTAATCCCACCTACAAACTCATCACGCCGGAGCGCGACTATGTAATGCGGCGCAAGCCTCCGGGCGTGCTGCTGCAGGGCGCGCACGCGGTCGAACGCGAAGCGCAGGTGCTCACGGCGCTCGGTCGACTCGATTTCCCGGTGCCGCATGTGCACGCGCTGTGCACCGACGCCAAGGTGGCGGGCACTGCCTTCTTCGTGATGGATTACGTAGCCGGCCGCATCTTCTGGGACGCGACGTTTCCACAGGTACCCCGCGCCGAGCGCGCGGGGTATTTCGACACGATGAACGAGACGCTGGCGCGGCTGCACTGCGTCGACTATGCGGCAATCGGGCTCGAGGCCTACGGCAAGCCGGGTAACTACTTTGCGCGCCAGATCGCTCGCTGGTCGAGGCAGTATCTCGAAGACGAGCAGGCGGGTTGGGTCGACGCGATGGATCGGCTGGTCGACTGGCTGCCGCGCAACATTCCGCCTGGTGACGAGACGACGATCGTTCACGGCGATTTTCGCTGCGACAACATGATCTTTCACCCAACCGAGCCGCGGGTGCTGGCCGTGCTCGACTGGGAACTGTCGACACTCGGGCATCCGCTGGCGGATTTCTCCTATCACGCGATGATGTATCGCGTGCCGCGCGAGTCGTTCGGCGGCTTGCTCGGCGCGGACCTCGAGAGCCTCGGCATCCCGTCGGAGGCGGACTACATCGCCGCCTATTGCCGGCGCACGCAGCGTGCAGCTATCCCCGGCTACGAGTTCTACCTTGCGTTCAACCTGTTCCGCCTTGCGGCGATCCTGCACGGAATCCGCGGCCGGATCGCTCGCGGGACGGCTGCCTCGAGCCACGCAAGGGAACGCGCGGCCGCGGTCGAGCTGGTCGCCAGTCTTGCCTGGGAGCAAGCGGCCAGGTCGGCGGGGGCCTGATCACTGCAAGGCACATCACGCCCGCATGCTGCGCCGCGTCAATTCGATCTCTTGACCTGCGGGCGCGGCTGGCGTTTGCTGTGCGGCCTCGATCCTTCGCCCATTAAGGAGAATACTGATGCGCACCAAGCGTGTTCTGGCAACGTTGCTGTTCGGTGCCTCGCTGGTCGCCGCCGCGTCGATCGCGTGGGCCGACGAGGCCAAGCCGGCGGGCAAACCCGCGACCAAGGCCGCAGCCAAGGCGTCGATCAAGGCGCCGCCCACCGACGCTCAGCTCATCGCGAGCGCCATGAGGGCCGCACCCGCCAAGGTCGGCGCGAAGGCGACGATTGTGGCGATGGGCGCCGACGGCGCCATGCGGACATTGCGGCAAGGGACGAACGGCTTCACGTGCATGCCGGACAGTCCGGCGACGCCGGGACCCGACCCGATGTGCATGGATGCGGCGGCATTGGACTGGGCCAATGCATGGATGAAGCACGAAACGCCCCCGGCTGGGAAAATCGGATTGATGTACATGCTGGAAGGTGGCACCGATGCCAGCAATACCGATCCTTATGCGGAGAAGCCGACGGTCGAGAACCATTGGGTCAAGACGGGGCCGCACGTGATGGTCGTCGGCGCGGATCAGAGTTTCTACGACCAGTATCCGAAATCCCCGGATCCGGACACCTCGGTCCCCTATGTGATGTGGGCGGGCACGCCCTACCAGCACGTCATGGTGCCGATCAAATAGAAGGGTCCTGGTGCGCGAC
>JBAVOB010000189.1:0-2635 GCA_049691655.1 Steroidobacteraceae bacterium
ACTCGATCCTGATCTGGTCGGCGCTGCCGGGCGCGAGCCGACATCATTGGGGGAGCGACATCGACGTGATCGATCGCGCGGCGCTGCCGTCCGGGTATCGCTACCAACTCGTGCCGGAGGAGTTCGCGCCCGACGGTGTGTTCGCGGCGCTCGAGGCGTGGCTCGGCGCGCATCTCCCGCGCTTCGGTTTTTTTCGCCCTTATGCGACGGACCGCGGCGGCGTGCAACCCGAGCCCTGGCATCTGTCGTTTGCGCCGGTGAGCGAACCGGCGCTGGCCGGGCTCACGCCGCAGGTCCTGCGGTCAGCGATCGCCGCGAGCGCGATCGAGGGTCGGGACGCGGTGCTCGGGCGGCTGGACGCGTTGCACGCGCGCTACGTGACCGCGGTCGATCGGGCGCCGTCGCAGGCGTTCGCCTACGCGTCGTCCGGTATCAGGAGCCGAACCAGGCCTTCTTGATGTAGCTGAGCATGTGACCGCGCACGTTGCCCATCGGATCGGGGTGCGCGGCGAACACGGGCGGGCGGCGGCGCAGCATCTGCCAGCTTTCGCTGCGCAGCACCTGGTTGAGGAATTCGGCATTGCGCTGGATCGATTCCATGTAGGGATTGCGGCCGCCGAACAGTACTTCGACGTAGCGATAGGCATGCTCGAAATTGCGTTCGAAGCGGTTGGCAATCGCTTCCGAGATGAATTCCGGCGTCTGCCGCAGCAGGTCGAGGCCCGAGGCGTAACGCACCTGGCGATCGCCGTTCGAGCTGATCGGCAGCGCCACGCCGCCGAGCACGAATTCCGGATACAGCCGGTCGCGGCACTTCTCGAGATAACAACGATCGGCCATCTGCGCCATGATGTCCGCGGTGCCGAGCAGGTGCCCGAGCTTGCGGTCGCGCGCATCGGGGGTGACGATCCGGGAGAACGGCACTTCGTAGCCGGTGAAGTGCAGGATCTGCTGCGCGACCGGCACCCACGCAGCGTAGCCGATCTGCGGTAGGTAGCCCGTGAGGAATTCCACGCCGCGCGAGACGTGGTTGCGGGTGAATTCCGCGCCGTTGCCGACGCTCGCTTCGTCCGCGCGGCGCAGGTACCCGATGTCGTGAAAGATCGCCGCGATGATGCCGATCGCGGCGCGCTCGGCGCCGAGTCGCTCGGCCGCGAGCACCTGCAGCTCGTAACCGGCGCACAGGCGCGCCATCGCGAGCGAGATGTCGAGCGTGTGCTGGCGGTCGTGATAGACGGTGTCGATGCCGTGGTAGGCCGGCACGCGGCCGTCGAACATGCTCTCGACCTGCACGTAAGCGGCGCGGATGCCTTCGAACGAGGCTCCTGGCCAGACGCGGCCGTAGAGGGTCTCGACCGCGGCGGAAACCGCCGCGGCGGAACTCACCTGCACGGCGTCGGTGACATCGTAGTCGCTGCGTCGCAAATTCGGCCCTGGCCCCGGGGGTTTGGCGGGCCGCCGGATGCGCGCGGCCGCGTCTGCACGAGTGCCAGAAGAGTCTAGGGGCATGCCGTCACCCCGGCCAGAGACCTGTCCCACAGTTCCGCGGCTCCTGATCGGTCTGTCGCACCGCTACCGTGCAGCGCATCCGGTCTATATGTCAAACGCGGCTACCACGGGGGTGTGGTCCGACGGCCGCTCTAGCCTGCGCGGCGCTTTGTCGATCCGACAGCTGCGGCAGCGCGGCGCCAGCGCCCGGTGCGCGAGGATCAGATCGATCCGCAGCCCGTGATTGCGCCGGAAAGCCACCTGCCGGTAGTCCCACCAGCTGAAGGTCTGCGGCGGCTGCTCGAATTGGCGGAACACGTCCACCAGCCCGATCGCGAGCAGCGCCTGCAGTTGCGCGCGCTCCTGCGGGCTCACATGCACGCTCCCCACCCAGGCCTGCGGGTCGTGCACATCGCGATCGTCGGGCGCGATGTTGAAGTCCCCGAGCACCACCAGCCGCTCGTGCTGGCGCGCTTCAGCGCCGATCCAGCCATGCAGCGCACCGAGCCAGCGCAGCTTGTACGCGAATTTCTCGGAGCCCGGCGCCTCGCCATTAGGCACGTACAGATTGACGATGCGCGCGCCGCCGGTCGTCAGCGCGAGCACGCGCCGTTGCGGATCGGCGAAGGCCGGAATGTCGGTGAGCACGCTCCCGAGCGAGTGCTTGCTGAGAACGGCAACGCCGTTGTAGGTGCGCTGGCCGCTGCAGGCAACGTGGTAGCCGGCGCCTTCCAGCGCCGCGCGTGGAAAGTCCTCATCCGGCAATTTGGTTTCCTGCAGCGCCATCACGTCGACCGGGTTCGCCGCCAGCCACTCGAGGAGCTGCGGCAGCCGCACACGCAGCGAATTCACGTTCCAGGTGGCGATCTCCACGCGTGCGCGTCAGTAGATCTTGAGTCCGCCGTACTTGCGGCGGATGCGCCGGTCGAGCGTGCGCCAGCCGAGCAGGAATCCGATCGCCAGCGACGCGAGGGCGGCGGCGATCACGAGCGGGCGCCCATAGGACGGACGCGCACTCGTCGCGCGCATCGTAAGAAGCGGCGTCGCGGCCGTGAGGCTCGAATCGCCGCCGGGCGCCGCCGCGCCGACGGCATGCTCGTCCGCCGCGCTCATCGCGGGTGCGCGGGCCGCGGGAGCCTGCGCATCC
>JBAVOB010000190.1:0-14543 GCA_049691655.1 Steroidobacteraceae bacterium
TTCACGGCGCGCGCGGTGCCGAGCAGCGGCGGCGGCCAGACGGATGACACCAAGTGCCGGCTGTTCACGGTGGACCAGACCGGCCAGCGGCACGCCGAGGATGCCGGCGGCGCGGACAAGACGAGCACCTGCTGGCGCTGATCATCGGGCGGATTGAGCGGACGCCGGCGCGGGCGCGCCCCGACCGGTAGTCAGCCGGCGGGCTGCGCCCCCGGGCGCAGCGCCCGCGGCAGGCTGAACACCACGTGCTCCTCGCGCCCCTTGAGTTCCTCGATCGAGTCCGCGCCCCACTCCCGCAGCCGCGCGATGACTGCCTGCACCAGCACCTCGGGAGCCGACGCGCCCGCGGTGAGTCCCACCGCCTGTTTGCCGGCGAACCACTCGCGCCGCAGGTCCTCGGCGCCGTCCACGAGGTACCCCGGAACGCCCGCCCGCTCGGCAAGCTCGCGTAGCCGGTTGGAATTGGAGCTCGAGCGCGAGCCGACCACCAGCAGCAGGTCGCAGCGCTCGATGAGCCGTTTCACCGCGTCCTGGCGGTTCTGCGTGGCGTAGCAGATGTCCTCGTGGCGCGGCGCCGCCAGTTCCGGAAAGCGCCGCTGCAGCACCGCGACGATCTGCGCGGTGTCATCGACCGAGAGCGTGGTCTGCGTGACGAAGGCCACGCGCCGCGGATCGCCGACCGCGAGCACCTCGGCGTCCGCGACCGACTCGACCAGGTGGATGCGCCCGCCGTGCGAGGAGTCGAACCGGCCCATCGTGCCTTCGACTTCCGGATGTCCCGCGTGCCCGACCAGGATCACGTCGCGCCCTTCGCGCGCATAACGCCCCACTTCCATGTGCACCTTGGTCACGAGCGGACAGGTGGCGTCGTAGACCTCGAGCGAGCGAGCGCGGGCCTCGAGCTCCACGCGCTCGGAGACGCCGTGCGCCGAGAAAATCACCGTCGCACCCGGCGGGATCTCATCGAGCTCGTCGACGAACACCGCGCCGAGCCCGCGCAGCCGCTCGACGACATGCTTGTTGTGCACCACTTCATGGCGCACGTAGATTGGCGCGCCAAAAAGCGCGAGGGCGCGCTCGACGATGTCGATTGCCCGATCGACGCCGGCGCAGAAGCCGCGCGGGTTGGCCAGCACGATCTTCACCGCGCGCCCCGGCGGCGCGAGTCGCGCCAGGCATCGAGGAGCAGCAGCGCCGCGCCGATCGTGATCGCGGAATCGGCGACGTTGAATGCCGGAAAATAGGCGCCGCCCCAGTGCGCGTGCACGAAGTCGATCACGTATCCGAGCCGCAGGCGGTCGGTGGCGTTGCCGATCGCGCCGCCGAGGATCAGCGCGAGCGCCGCGGCGAGCCAGCCTTGCGCGCGGCCATCGAGGCGACGGAGCCACGCCACGAGCACTACGCTCACGACGATTGCGAGCGCGGTGAAGAACCACCGCTGCCAGCCCGACTGGTCGGCCAGCAGGCTGAACGCCGCGCCGACGTTGTGCAGGCGCGTGATCTCGAGCACCGGTATCACGGTGAACGTCTCGTAAAGGCTGAAGTGCGCCTCGATCCATGCCTTGGAGAGCTGGTCCGCGATGGCGATCGCGGCTGCGAGCGGCAGCCAGCGCCAGCCGCTCACGCGCGCGGACGCGGGCGCGGTCACGCCCATCCGCGCTGCTCGCCGGTGCCGGAGAGATTCGTGACGCAGCGAATGCAGAGCTCCGGATGCTCGGCCGATTGGCCGACGTCGGCGCGGTGGTGCCAGCAGCGCACGCACTTCGCGCCCGCGGCGGGCCCGACCCGGATCCACACGCCTTCTGCCGCCGCGTGGGTGGCCGCAACCGTGCCCGGCGGCGCTGCAGCGGCCGCGTGCACCTCGGCCCGCGAGACGATCAGGAGAAATCGCAGCTCATCGGCCAGCGCCGAGAATTTTCCGGCGAGTGCCGGCGTCGCGTAGATATCGACCTGGGCTTCGAGCGGCGCTCCGATCGTTCCCGCTTCGCGCAGCTTCTCGAGCTCTCGCGTCACGTCGGTGCGCAGCGCAATCAGCGCCGGCCAGTCGATCGCCGTCGCGGGAACGGCCGGGAGGCGGTGCCAGGTCGCGAGAAACACCGACTCGGCGCGCGCGCCCGGCAAATGCTTCCAGATTTCCTCCGCGGTGAAGGAGAGGATCGGGGCGAGCCAGCGCACCATTGCCTCGGCGATGTGGAACATCGCGGTCTGCGCCGAGCGGCGCGCGTGGCTCCTCGCCGGCGTCGTGTAGAGGCGATCCTTCAGCACATCGAGATAGAGCCCCCCGAGGTCCACCACGCAGAAGTTATGGATCTTCTGGTAGATCAGGTGAAAGTCGTAGGAACGATACGCCGCGATCACCTCGTCCTGCAGCTCCTGGGCGCGGCGCAGCGCCCAGGCGTCGAGCGCGATCAGCTCCCCGGGCGGCACCGCATCCCGCGCCGGGTCGAAACCGTGCAGATTACCGAGCAGGAACCGCACGGTGTTGCGCATGCGCCGGTAGGAATCCGACATGCGCTTCAGGATCTCGTCCGACACGCTCATCTCGTTGGCGTAGTCGGTCGCCGCGACCCAGAGCCTGAGCACGTCCGCCCCGAGGCTCGCCATCACCTTCTGCGGCAGGATGACGTTCCCGAGGGACTTCGACATCTTGCGGCCCTTCTCATCCACGGTGAAACCGTGGGTGAGCACGCCCTTATAAGGCGCGCGCGCATAGAGCGCCTCGGACATCAGGAGCGAGCTGTGGAACCAGCCGCGATGCTGATCCGACCCCTCGAGATAGAGGTCCACCGGCGCCTGTACCTCCGGGCGCATTGCGCCGACGCACTCGAACGAGAGCCCGGAGTCGACCCACACATCGAGCACATCGGGCACCTTCTCGTAGTCGGCAGCTTCCGCGCCGAGCAGCTCCTCGGGTTTCAGCGCAAACCACGCCTCGATCCCGCCCTGCTCGACGCGCCCTGCGACCGCCTGGATGAGCTCCTGCGTGCGCGGATGCAGCTCGCCCGAGGCGCGATGCACGAAGAGCGCGATCGGCACGCCCCAGATGCGCTGGCGCGACACGCACCAGTCGGGGCGGTTCTCGATCATCCCGGTGATCCGCTGCTCGCCCCAGGCGGGAGTCCAGTGGACCTCGCGGATATCGCGCAGCGCGTTCGCCCGCAGCCCTTGCTGGTCCATGCCGATGAACCACTGCGGCGTCGCGCGGAAAATGACGGGCGTATGGTGGCGCCAGCAATGCGGGTAGCTATGCCGGAACTTCTCGAGCTTGAGTAGCCGTCCGCGCTCCGCGAGCGCCTTCGCGATCACCTCGTTCGCCTCGTCCACTTTCAGACCCGCGACGAGCGGCGTACCGGCCACGAAGCGGCCGTCGCCGGCGACCGGATTGACCACCGGAAGCCCGTAGCGCTGGCAGACGATGAAGTCCTCCTGGCCGTGCGCGGGCGCGGTGTGCACGGCGCCGGTACCGGCCTCGAGCGTGACGTGATCGCCGAGCACCACCGGCACCTCGCGCGGCAGGAATGGATGCTCGAGCCGCAGGTGTTCGAGCCGCGCGCCGGCAAACGTCCCGAGCGTGCGTGCCGCCGCCGGCTCGATGCCGTAGCGCGCGAGGCAGCTCACGAGCAGTTCCGAGGCGAGCACCAGCCGCTCCCGCGCTCCCGCGCGCTCGATCTCGACGAGCGAGTACTCGTACTCCGCGCGCAGCGCCACCGCTTCGTTGGCGGGCAGGGTCCAGGGGGTCGTCGTCCAGATCACGACCGAGGCCGGCACGCCGTCGGCCGCCGCGGCGACGCCTGAGCGCGTGGCGAGATCGCGCGGATCCACGACCCGAAATTCGACATCGACGGCGGGCGAAGTCTTGTCCTCGTATTCGACTTCCGCCTCGGCGAGCGCCGAGCGGCAGTCGAGGCACCAGTGCACCGGTTTTGCGCCCTTGTAGAGATGGCCGTTGGCGATCACGCGGCCGAACGCGCGGATCTGCTGCGCTTCGTAGCGCGGATCCATGGTGAGGTAGGGATGTTCCCAGTCGCCGAGCACGCCCATGCGCTTGAAGTCGGCGCGCTGCAGCTCGATCTGCTCCGCGGCGAACGCGCGGCAGGCGGCGCGAAAGGCATTGACGTCGAGCTTCTGTCCCGGGCGGCCGTGTTTCTTCTCCACCGCATGCTCGATCGGCAGGCCGTGGCAGTCCCAGCCCGGGATGTAGGGCGAGTCGAACCCATCGAGCGAGCGCGACTTGACGATGATGTCCTTCAGGATCTTGTTGACGGCGTGCCCGAGGTGCAGCGTCCCGTTGGCGTACGGCGGCCCGTCGTGCAGCACGAATCGCGGGCGGCCGCGGGCCGCCGCGCGCTGCTTCGCGTAGAGACCGGCCGCGTCCCACTGCGCGACCGTCTCGGGCTCGCGCCGGGCGAGATCCGCCTTCATCGCGAACTCGGTCTGCGGCAGGTTGAGTGTCTGCTTGTAATCGGTCACGAAACGGGTTGCCTCGGCACTGCCGCGGGAGCTACTCCCGCGGGGGTAAAAGGGAAATGCTAACCCAGCCGCCGCAGCCGCGTCCTGAAGTCCCCGTAGCGGAGCCCCAGCGCGAAAATGGCGGCAAAATAGACGCTCGCGCCGATGCCGATGCACAGCGCGAGGCGCGCGGCCCGGTGGAGCGGCGAGAGTGCGATCCAGCCCTGCAGATCCCCGGCGAGCCACCAGAGCACCGCGGCCATCGCGGTGTTCGCCCCGGCGATCCGCGCCACCACCGACCAGAAGTCCTCGGCCGGATGGTAGACCCCGGCCTTCCTCAAGCCCCGCCACAGCAGCGTCGTATTGATCGCGGCGCCCACGCAGGTGGCGCTCGCGAGCAGCACGTGGGGAACTGGAAACCCTAACCACTTGGCCGGCAGCACGACGAACACGTTCAGGCCCATGTTGATCGCGAGCGCGGTGAGCGCGATGCGCACGGGCGTGCGGGTGTCCTGCCGCGCGAAGAACCCCGGCGCGAGCACCTTCACGAGGCTGAAGCCGAGCAGCCCCCACGAGTACGCCATCAGCGCGTAGGTCGCCATCTGGATGTTGCGCGCGTCGAACTTGCCGTAGCCAAAAATCGTCGCCGTGAGCGGCCCGGCGAGCACGAGCAGCGCCACCGCGGCGGGGCTCGCGAGGAGCAACGTGAGGCGGATCGCCCAGTCGATGGTCGCCGAGAACTGCTCCATCGACTGGGCGGCGTGGTGGCGCGAGAGCCCGGGGAGGATCACGGTCGCGAGCGCAATGCTGAACACGCCGAGCGGGAACTCCATCAGCCGGTCCGCGAAGTAGAGCCACGCGATGCTGCCCGTCATCAGAAAAGAGGCGATCAGCGTATCGAGCAGCAGGCTCACCTGCGCCATCGAGGAGCCGAGGATTCCGGGCAGCATCAGCCGCCCGATCCGGCGCACCCCTTCGGCCGCCGGCCGCCAGCGCGGCCAGCCGAGCAGATGCAGGCGCGCGACCGAGGGGAGCTGGAACACGACCTGGAACAGCCCGCTCACGAACACGCCGATCGCGAGCACCAGCCCCGGGTTCGCGCTGTGCGTCGCGAGCACCAGCGCAAAGAAAATCATCACGAGGTTCATGATCACCTGCGTGATCGCGGGCACGACGAAGCGCCCGTAGCTGTTCAGCACGCCGCTGAAGAGCGCGGTGAGCGAGATGAAGAAAAGATACGGAAAGGTCCAGCGCAGCATCTGGGCGGCGAGCTCGTACTTGCCTTCGGTGTGCGTGAAGCCGGGTGCGAAGAGAAAGATCACCACCGGCGCTGCGATCACCCCGACCAGCGTCACGCCAAAGAGGATCACCCCGAGCGTGCCCGCCACCCCGCTCACGAGCTCGCGCACCTCGGCGTGCTCGCGCTGCACGTGGTACTCGGAGATGACCGGGACGAAGGACTGCGAGAACGAGCCCTCGGCAAACAGGCGGCGCAGGAAGTTCGGGATTTTGTAGGCGACGAGGAACGCGTCCATCATCGCCCCGGCCGCGAAGGCCTGGGCGTACACCATGTCACGCAGGAGCCCGGTGATGCGCGAGATGAGCGTCATGGCGCCCACGACGCTCGTACTCTTTAATATGGTCCGGCTCATGCCGACGCGGACTATACCGGAGCGTCGCGCGCGAATCCGGCCCGGGCCGGCGCCGCGTTGACATCCCGGCACGCGGTGCGCAAACTACGCGGCCCTTGCGCCAGCGCAGGGCCTGGAACGGAGCAGAATCGGTGGCCAATACCAAGTCGGCGGAAAAAGCGGCACGGCAGGCGGAGAAACATCGCGCCCGCAACGTTCCGTTGCGCTCGCGCATGCGCACGGCGATCCGCGAAGTGACCGCGGCCGTGGCCGCCGGCAAGAAGACGGACGCCCAGGCCGCCTACAAGGCAGCGGTGCCCTTCATCGACACGCTGGTGACCAAACACATCATTCATCGCAACAAGGCGGCACGCCACAAGAGCCGCCTCGCCGCACGCATCAAGCTGATGAAGTGACGCGCCGGCCGCGCTGGCGCGGCGCGCTGCGACGGGAGCCGGCCTTGCGCCGGCTTTTTTGCGGCTGTCCCTCGAGAAAACCCATCACCGCTTCGCACAGTTCCCGTGTGCCGGCGCCGGTCGCCGCGGAAATCAGGAAATGCGGGCCGCGATGGCGGAGCTTGCGCACGATGTCGCGCGCTCGCGCTTCCGCATCCTTCGGCGGCAGCAGGTCGCGCTTGTTGAGCACCAGCCAGCGCGGTTTCGCCGCCAGCTCCTCGCTGAACTGCTTGAGCTCGCCGATGATCGCGCGCGCATCGCGCACCGGGTCCGCGTCCGGGTCGGGCGGTGAAATGTCGATCAGGTGCAGCAGCACCCGCGTGCGCTGCAGGTGTTTCAGAAACCGGATGCCGAGGCCGGCGCCCTGCGCAGCGCCCTCGACGAGCCCCGGAATATCCGCCATCACAAAGCTGCGGTGCCGGCCGACGGCGACCACGCCGAGATTTGGATAGAGCGTAGTAAAGGGATAGTCGGCGATCTTGGGGCGCGCCGCCGACACCGCGCTGATGAGCGTCGACTTGCCCGCGTTCGGCAGCCCGAGGAGCCCCACGTCCGCGATCACTTTCAGCTCGAGCTCGAGCATGCGCTTCTCGCCGGGGAGCCCGGAGCCGAACTGGCGCGGCGCGCGGTTGGTCGAGGACTTGAAGCGCAGGTTCCCCCAGCCGCCCTTGCCGCCGCGCGCCACGAGCAGCTCCTGCCCGACGGTCGCCAGGTCGCCGAGCACTTCGCCCGTGTCGGCATCGCGTACCACCGTGCCGACCGGCACCGTGACGCGCAGGTCTTCTCCCCCGCGGCCGGTGCAGTTGTTGCCGCTCCCGCCCTCGCCCGACTGCGCCCGAAAGGTGCGCTCGACGCGAAAATCCGCGAGCGTATTGATGCCCGACTCGGCCCGCAGGAGGACGCTCCCGCCATGCCCGCCATCGCCGCCGTCGGGGCCGCCAAAGGGAACGAACTTCTCGCGCCGGAAGCTGATGCTGCCGCGGCCGCCGTTCCCGGCCTGCACCTTCATCCGCGCTTCGTCGACGAATTTCATGAGTTGTGACTACCGGAGTGATCGCAAGGAACGCGCCGCCGCAAACGAAAACCCCGGCGCGGGGCCGGGGCTTATGCAGCAGCCGTGCGGCGCGCGCCGCCGCGCACTATTCGCTGTCGACGTTGACGTACATGCGCTGCTCCGCGCCCTTCTTCTTGAAGCGCACGCGGCCGTTCTTGAGCGCAAACAGCGTGTGATCGGTGCCGATGCCGACGTTGTCGCCCGGCCGGTACTGCGTGCCGCGCTGGCGGATGATGATGTTGCCGGCGAGCACCGCTTCGCCGCCGAAGGCCTTGACGCCGAGGCGCTTGGAATGCGAATCGCGCCCGTTACGGGTGCTGCCGCCTGCTTTCTTGTGTGCCATGTGCGATCGCTCCGCGGACTATCAGCCGCCGAGAATGTCGGTGACCTTGACTTCAGTGTACTGCTGGCGATGCGTGCCCTGCCGCAGGTAATGCTTGCGGCGGCGGAATTTCACGATCGTCACCTTGTCACCCTTGCCGTGACGCTCGACCACCGCGCGCACCTTGCCGCCGGCGATGTGCGGGGAGCCCACCTTGACCTGCGCGCCCTCGCCGACGAGCAGCACCTGGTCGAACTCGACGGTGGCGCCGGGCTCGGCCACGAGTTTCTCGATGCGCAGAACCTTGCCTGCCTCGACCCGATACTGTTTGCCGCCCGTGGCGATGACCGCGTACATGTGCTCTTTCCCGAACGAGGGAACGCGCGAAAGGGCGGGCATTCTACTTGCGCCCTCCACAGGGGTCAAACCGGCAAACCCGCTGCCCAATCAGCGGCTTAGCGGCTCGCCGGCCCCGCCCTACGGGCCCGCCGAAAAAGCCCCGCGCGGCGCGCCAAATGCTTTCTCGCGCGCGCCCGCTCCGAGTACGATGCCCCGTCCCGACAAGGGCCGAACAGAAGACCCTGCGACCGATGACCCTGGAAGATATCCGGGCCCTCGTCCGCCCCGATCTCACCGACGTGGATCGCGTGGTGCGCGAGCGGCTCAAGAGCAGCGTGCCGCTCGTCGATCGGGTGGCCGAGCACATCATCGCGGGCGGCGGCAAGCGGCTGCGGCCGCTCCTCGTCGTGCTCGCGGGACGCGCCTGCGGCGCGAGCGAACCGCGCCTCGTCGAAGCGGCCGCCTTCATCGAGTTCATCCACACCGCCACGCTCCTGCACGACGACGTGGTCGACGGCTCCTCCCTGCGCCGCGGCCGCGACACCGCGAATGAGGTCTTTGGCAACCAGGCGAGCGTGCTGGTGGGGGATTTCGTCTACTCCCGCGCCTTCCAGATGATGGCATCCGTCGGCTCGCAACGCGTCATGGAGATCATGGCCGATGCGACCAACGCGATCGCCGAGGGCGAAGTGCTGCAGCTCATGAACGCGCACGATGCGGACACGACCGAAGCGCGCTATTTCGAGGTGATCGACCGCAAGACCGCGCGCCTCTTCGCAGCGGGCGCGGAGGTCGCGGCGGTGCTCTCGGGCGCGAGCCCCGAGGTGCAGCGCGCGCTCGACGCCTACGGCCGCCACTTAGGTCTCGCCTATCAGCTCGTCGACGACCTGCTCGACTATCGGTCGGATCCGGCGGCGCGCGGCAAGAATCTCGGCGACGACCTCGCCGAAGGCAAGCCGACGCTGCCGCTGATCCACGCGCTGAAGCACGGCAACGCCACCCAGCGCGCCGCCATCCGCGCCGCGATCAAGGACGGCGGACTCGAGGAAATGCAGCCGATCATCGCGGCGATCGACGCCACCGGCGGACTCGACTACACGACGCGCCTCGCGAACGACGCCTCGCAACGCGCGATCGACGCGCTTGCGCCCGTCGCGGGTTCCGCCTTCAAAGACGGCCTCGTTGCCCTCGTGCGCTTCGCCGTCGGGCGCACGACCTGAGCCGTGAGCGGTGGTGAGCGGTGAGCCGCGCCCGCGTTGAACCCCCGCGCCCTCCTCGGCTACTATGCCCGGCCGCTCGCGGGCCTTGACCGACCAGTCCTCCGATTCGGGGTGTAGCTCAGCCTGGTAGAGCACTACGTTCGGGACGTAGGTGTCGCAGGTTCAAATCCTGTCACCCCGACCAGTTCGATCAGGGTTCGTTCCGGTCTCATAGGTGAAGTTTCGTACCGGGGACTGGAGTGGACCCTTGAAGTTGGACAGGTACCCGGGATCTGGATGACAGTGCCGGTGGGTGCTAAACGGAGAGAAGTGGCGTAAGACCAAGCGTCACTAATGACACCCAATAGTAATTAGTCGCGAGCAACAGCCCTGTGAGCGAACGCGCCGAACGAATCGCCTCTATCCAGCACATGCTAGCGAGCATATTTGCGGCCCAAAGAGCACTTCGTGCGCTTGCACCAGAGTTCCATTGGTCCGGGCTCGGAAACCTGCTCGGCGATTTCGGTGAGTTAGTAGCAATGGACAAGTACGGTCTCACGAAAGCGCCAGGCGTGTCAGACGGCTTCGACGCAAGAACCACTGACGGAAAGACGGTACAAATCAAGACAAACTATGCCGCGAGCCAAATTGGGTTCCGCGGCAAGTCAGACCTAATGCTCGTTATTGGCGTTAGCGATGACGGATCCTGGAAAGAACTCTACTACGGGCCGTTCCAACCAGTTCATGATGCATCGCGCTTCTCGGCTCGCGATAACAAACACATGATTGCAATCACCAAATTAACCAAGCTCGCGTGTAACCACCCGCTGCGTCCCACGCAGTTTGCGGACGCGCCGGGTGAGCGCGAGGGTTAGTCGGCACTCTGAACCAGAGGGACATCTAATGACTCGACAGACAAAGCTTCGCAGATCTCACCGTCGGCCAACAAAGGGCGCTCTTATCAGGGGAGTTTCGCAGATATTACCACGCGAGCTACTGCTCGAGCGCACCTTCCGGGAAGAACCATCCGCAATCTTGATCGATTGTCGAACTTGGGTTCAAGATTCACTCAACACTGCAACTCGGCGAGATTGAAGTTGGGTGGCCTATCGCCGAACTCCTGGCGCACTTGGCCCACGGAAACCGAGAGCCCTATCGCGTCAAGCTTCGCTTTCGCTCGACGCCGCCCGAATCTCCTGGTTTGTGTCCAGAGTCACAGCGGAGCGGTTGGTCTAAGGGTGTGCCAGTTTCGGGCGTCTAGAGCAGTCGAAAACTCGACGGCCATGACCGCTGCGCCGGCGACACGCTAGCAGTCGGCCATTTCCTAAGTCACCCGTGGACCGAAGAATGCCGGCAGGTCAGGTGGACGACGTGGTACGACAGGTGGTGGGTATCGCAGAGGTTCTAGGGAAGTGCGGGCAGTCGCAGAACGCCGCTGCCAGAAGCCCCGATGGGTAATACCTCGCCCGTCATCTCACATCGCTCGCCGTCCCGGCGGCAATCGCCCCTCATGCAAATGGTGAATGCGAGCATCGAGCGGGTCGGGGTCGTATGCTATTCATGCGACGAGGTCGGGCACTTGCTCGGGGGGTGAAGAAGCCCCCCGCGATGGCCCAACGCGGGGATACGATGAGAAATCACGATTCTAAGGACGAGACGCGTTCGCCCCTAAAGAAACCATCACTCCGGTTGCCGGGGCAATCCGCAGAGGATGAGCGCGGGCGTCTTGTCGACGACGTGCTACTGCCGTACATCCTGTTTCCTGCCGTCTTTTGGATCATAGCGTTCGTTGAGTGGATAGAGTCGGCACAGCACCTACCACCGCAACCCTGGCCGTTTGCGGCGAGCGCCGTCATCTCGACCATTGTCGCGGCTGTTCAGATCCGGCGGCTTTGGCCCAAGGTGCGCGATCTGCGTCTAGGACGCGACGGTGAACGCGTGGTCGGCGAGGTACTTGAGGAACTGCGCGGCAACGGGGTGCGTGTCTTTCATGACATTCCAGCTGATGGCTTCAACTTGGATCACGTCCTTGTCATGCGACGAGGAGTATTCGTCATCGAAACCAAGACCTGGTCGAAGCGAGGCCGCAATCCGAAGATCTCCGCTCGCACGGGCAGACTGTACAAGGACGGTTTCCCGGTCGATCCTAACCCGCTGGACCAGGCGCGAGCAGAAGCTGACTGGCTTCGGGACATGTTGAAGGACTGCACGGCGAAGACTTTTCCCGTACAGGCTGTGGTGCTGTTCCCGGGTTGGATGGTAGATGAAGACGCAGACGCAGAAACTAAAGCGAAAGCCTGGGCCCTCAATCCAACGCGTTTGCGTTATTTTCTCAAGAAGGCACCCATCAAGCTCGACGAGGCCGACGTCGCGTTGGTGGCTGATCGCATCGCACTCCATGTGAGGAATGCGGGCCGCGCCTGAGTTACCGGTCCGTTTCTCTTGGTCCAGATCTAATGTCCGATTACGCCGGCTGTGAAGGGCCCCGGGATTCCGGTCCACTAGCTGTGCGAGTCTGCGAAAGTGTCAATGCCTCCTGCTTCCCGTAGCGGATCATCCGCAGCTTGCCACGTTGTTCCCGCCGCTCGTGCGGCGTGATAGCGTCCGGGCACCTGCCGAGGAGATGCCCATGCGCGCTGACCCGCATCCCATTGTCGAGGACGCGGTCTTCCTCACCCTGCGGCGCCTGACCCGGCGCGATGCGCTGGTCGGGGCGGCCGCGCTCCTGGCCCCGGTCCCGGCGAACGTCCTCGCCGCAACGCCGAGCGTCGCGGCCGACACGCCGGAGCTGATCCGGCTCGATGGCAACGAGAATCCCTACGGTCCCTCCCCGGCCGCGCGTCGGGCGATTCTCGCGAGCGTGGGCGAAGCACCGCGTTATGCCGACGCGACGATCACGACGTTGACGAATCAGCTCGCCGCGCACGAGGGCGTCGCGGCCTCCCAGATCGTGATCGGCACGGGGTCGGGGGAGCTCCTCAAGATGGCGGGGCTCCTCGCCCTAACCACAGCCTCCGGTAGCGAACTCGTCGCCTCACGACCGACCTATGAGGAGCTGCCGGTGTTCGCCGGGAAGCTGGGCCTGAAAGTGCTATGGGTCGCGCCGGACGCCGATCATCGCCACGATCTTGGCGCCATGCGCGCGGCGATCACGGAGCGCACGCGCCTCGTCTACGTCTGCAACCCGAACAACCCGACCGGCACGGCGGTCACGCGCGAGGCGCTCGAGGCCTTCATCCGCTCGGTTCCCGCGGACTGCTCCGTGGTCGTCGACGAGGCGTACATGGACTTTGTCGCGCAGCCGGGCGTCGCGACGGTCGCGGGGCTCGTGCAGGACGCGCCCAACCTGATCGTGCTGCGCACGTTCTCGAAGATCCACGGGCTCGCGGGACTGCGGATCGGTTACGCGATCGTGCCCGCGGCGCTCGCGCCACGCTTTGCCGCGCTGTCTCTCACCTGGCCGAACTCGACGGGACTCGCGGCCGCGATCGCGAGTTTCAACGACCATGCGTTCCTGAAGACGACGCGGGTCGCGATCGTCGGCGACCGCGCGCGCGTCCACGCGCGGCTCGATCGGCTGGGGCTCAAGCGCACCAACGCACAGGGCAACTTCGTGTTTTTTGATACCGGCGGACCCTTGAAGCGCTTCCAGGAGCGCATGCTCGCCGCGGGGATCAAGGTCGGTCGCCATTTCGACGGCTACGACACCTGGGCGCGCGTCACGATCGGCGTGCATCGCGAGGTCGACCGGTTCCTGGCGGCGCTGCCGCCGGCGCTTGGTGCATGAGCGTGCCGCATGCACGGCGAGGAACGAATCGCTTGTCGCAACGGATTGGGTATCGCAGGTTCAAGTCCTGTCACCCCGACCAGTTCGATCACCCGCACTGGATATTCTTACGCGGCCAATCGTGCGCTTGAGGCCCCGCAGGCGGTAATCAACTGGCATGTAAACCGGGATTGAACTGACCCGCCCCCGGCTTCCGTTCCGGGGATAACTTCCTAAAGCCTTGGCGCTCCGGTGCGCGCCTGTCGTTGACATTGGGCCGTTAGCGCGTAGGATTGGAATGGCATCAGGAGTGGAGCAACCGTGCTCCCGCCAACCTGCCCGGTCCGGGCAAGGTGGTTAGGCTCGGACGAGCGGATGCGGCCCGAAAGGGCAACGAAGCGGACATAAACCCCGCTTCATGCGGGGTTTTGCTTTTTCCGGGCTGGTCCACCTCACGGACCGGGGGATTTCAACCGAATTGCGGCCCCGGGGCGACGTGCCCGAATCCGCTAAAGAGGAGTCACGAACATGCCCACCCAATTCTGGAAGCATCAATGCCCCGGCGGGCCCGAAATCCAGACCGGTTCGCCGTATCCCTGCGGGTGCGGTCAGCCCAAGGTCTACGACGGCTGGCACAACGGCCGCTTCGAAGCGATGGCGTGGTACCAGAAGTTCTATGGGCTGAAGCCCATCGGTCCACATCGCAAGTTGGAGGAGCGTCTGTTCGAAGGAACCTGCCGCCCCTGTGACGCCTGCTCCGGGCGCGGGTATTTCGACGCTGCGGGCGGTCGGACGTTTGCCGCATGCGACAAATGTGGCGGAGCCGGTCGCTGCAGTACGATCAGCATGGACGAACGGCTGGCGCTTCGCGCGCAAGTGCTTGCCGCTTTTCCTGACGCTGCGGCCCCGTATGATCTGCCAAATCCTGCGTTCAGCACGATCCTCCACGATGTGGGTAACAACGTGATGCTCGTCATTCCCGATCCACCCGACGGCTGAGCGATCGCAACGTCCAATCCAAACGCCCGGACCCACGGCTCGTTGCGGGCATCAAGGTCGGTCGCCATTTCGACGCCTACGATACCTGGGCGCGCGTCACGATCGGCGTGCGTCGCGATCGCTTACGCCGCAGTGGGACTAGGGCTCTAGCATCCATGCGTAAGCAGGCACGATCCGAAACGGTTCACCTGACAGCGCCACAGCCTGTTCCTGCGTGAGGACCAGGAGCACCGCCGGTAGCTTCGGGTTCTCCTTCAGTGCCGAAGCTAGCGCTCGCATTTCACGTGCGAGCGTTTGCTCAGCCGCCGGATCGGCGCACACCTGCACCA
>JBAVOB010000191.1:0-2004 GCA_049691655.1 Steroidobacteraceae bacterium
CTGTTGCTCCGCTGCGCGGCGGTTCGAGCCGCTCCCGCTCGCGCGCAATCCGAGCCGCTCGAGCGTGCAGCTCACCGTGAACTGCTGGTCGTGCGGCTCTCCAGTCACCGATTCGACGACGTAACTCGGCAACGGGAGCCCGCGCGACTGCAGGTATTCCTGCAGCAGCGTCTTGGGATCCTTGAGCTCTTCGGCGGTAGCCAGCGCGGCGACACGCGGCGCGAGCAGCGGCGCCAGCGCACGGCGCGCCGCCTCGAGGCCACCGTCGAGGAAAATCGCGCCGCAGACCGCCTCGAACGCATCGGCAAGAATGGACTCGCGACGGAAGCCGCCGGTTTTCAGCTCCCCGGGTCCGAGACGGAGCGCCGCGCCGAGCGAGAGGGACTGGGCAATGACGGCAAGCGGTTCGCGGCTGACGATACGGGCGCGCAGGCGGCTCAATTGCCCCTCGTCGGCCGCGGGAAACTCGCGATACAGATGCTCCGAGACCAGCAGGTTCAGCACCGAGTCGCCGAGGAATTCCAGTCGCTCGTTGTTCGGGCTCGCCGCACTGCGGTGCGTGAGCGCCGCGACGAACAGCACCGGCTCCCGCGGCTCGTAACCGAGTTGCGCGCGGACCCAATCGACAGGCTGGCCGGCTGGCGCCATCAGTCGGTTCCCCGGCGCCAGGGACCCTAAGAACCGATCAGCACCGTTTTGTCGAAGCGGACGAGCAGGTATACGTTGGAGAAGAGCGGCGCGAGATCCTCGTAATTCGCTTCCAGGCTCCAGTGCCCCTCGCTGCGCAGGATGGCAACGTCCTTGAGCGCCGGGTAATCGATCGATTCGATGTCGAAACGCTTCTCGAGCGCGTTGCGGATGACCGTCGGCGTAAGGTTTTCCTCGCCCTTGAGTCCATCGGCGGTCTGCGACATCGAGCGCGCGACCTTGGTGAAATTCAGGTACACCGGCACGAGCCGCAGCCCCGCGTACACCACGATCGCCACCGGAATCAGCAGCACGACCCAGCCGAGAGCCGTGACGCCGCGTTGTTTTCTGAGCATCGCTCACCCCTCCTCGAGAATCGGTTTCACTCGATGCGCAGACCGATGCGCCGCCACTGCGGGCCGCCGGTCCGTTGCCAGTCCCAATTGAACCAGATTCTGGTCGCCTTGCCGACGAGGTTCTCCTCGGGCACGAATCCCCAGTACCGGCCATCGGCGCTGTTGTCGCGATTATCGCCGATCATGAGGTAGCTGCCCGCAGGCACCTCCATGTCGGCGCGGTCGCCGGGATCCGGCAGGTCCTCGCCCTCCGGCTCGACGCACAGGTAATTGCGCGGCTGGCTGCGGTTGCACCCCGGCAGGGGATCGACGCCGATGTCCCCCGGCGCGTGGCAGTACATCACCTGGTGCCGATGCGTTCCCAGCCGCTCCTCGGCAAGGCGCATGTTGAGGTAACAGCCGTCGTTGTAGCGCCCGATCTCCGCGAGCGGCACCGCCACGTCGTTGATGAACAGCTGGTCGCGACGCACGGTGACCCTGTCACCCGGCAGCCCGACCAGACGCTTGATGTAGTTGACGCGCGGATCGGGCGGAAAACGGAACACCACGATGTCGCCCCGTTGCGGGGTCCCGAGGTCGAGGAATTTCGAGTTCAGCACCGGCGCGCGCAGTCCATACGCGAACTTGTTGACGACGATGAAGTCACCGTCGAGCAGTGTCGGCATCATGGAATCCGACGGAATGCGAAAGGGTTCGAATACGAACGAGCGCAGCAGCAGCACGATGACCGCGACCGGAAAGAAGCTGCGCGCGTAATCGACGGTGGCCGGCTCGGTCACGACTGCCGGCGCCTTCCCCGCGGCCACGGCGCGCGCGGCGCGCACGCCGCGCAGGAGAAGCGCATCGACCGCCCATACGATGCCGGATCCCGCCGCGATCAGCACCAGCACGAAGCTGAAATCCAGCCGCTCGGCCGACAGCAGCCGCGCGATGCCCGCGAGGACCACGAACGGCAGTGCGA
>JBAVOB010000192.1:0-1798 GCA_049691655.1 Steroidobacteraceae bacterium
CGACTGCGGACGCGCAAGCGCCTGGAGGCTCGCGCCGAGCCCCGGCGCATCGGGTGCCGCATAGAGCCAGCCATGCGGCACTCCGGCGCGGCCGAGCGCGTGGGCCGCCAGATTCAGGCCGCAGTACGCGTTGAGGCGCAGGCGGCCGCCGCTGCGCGGTTCCGGCACTGCCCAGATCGCCAGTGGCGTCGTGGATTCTTTCGCAAGCTTCACCGTCATGGTCGCATCGGTGAAGGTGACCTGCAGCAGCAGCAGCAGATCGATCGGGCCCGCGGCGCGAATCTCCGTGACGGCCGCTTCCGCGGCGGGGCTATCGAACAACAGGTTCCGCGGCCCCACCGCGCGAATCCCGGCGGCTTCGAGCGCCGCGAACGCCCGGTCCTTCATCTGCTCCGCGAACGGCACATCGAATGTCGGGCGGGCAAGCACGGCCACGCCGTAGGTCAACGCCATTTCATCCTCCGAAATCCCGGTAGACATGGCGGAACGTGGCATCCGCCGGCAGCACGCGCGGACCGGTCGGTCCGTAGCAGGGATGGGCATGCCAAGCACGCGCCGCGCGCTCCGTGAGCGTATTGAGCTCATTCATATAGGCAACCGCTTCGCCACGCAAACCCGCGCGCATGGCATTCCAGTCGGGAAAGTGCTCGAACGCCCGCAGCCAGATGGCGCGGCCGGCGAGATAGCCCGAAGCGCCGGCACGGTAGGCATGCGTCAGCACTCGATAGAACTCGGTCATCCCTGCGCCCGCCGATAACATCACCCAGGGCCGCGCCGCCGCTTCCCCGAGCGCGTCGAACCACCGCTGTGCCTGTTGCCAATCGGGCCCGTCGACGCCCGGCACGGCTTCCGCCGCGAGCGGGCTCTCGAGCTTGAACAAGTCCACGCCGAAATCCGGGGCCGCGAAGGTGCGCACGCTCTCCAGCACGAGTTCAGGGCGTTTCGATTTCATCTCCACATACTCGCGAGTCTGCTCGCGGTCGCGCGCAAGCGGATATACGAGCAGCTCGAACACGAAGGGAAGATCGTAGCGCGCGCAGGCCGCGCCGACCCGCGCCGTGAAATCGCGCTGCGGGCGGCACACCGCGGCACCGGCGTCCGGCCGGTACCAGGTGAGCACCTTGACCGCATCGGCGCCGACGCGCTTGATCTTCTCGACGCTCCAGTCGTCGATTTCCGCGGACAATCGCCCCGCCGCGCTCTCTTCGTAAACAGAATCCTCGAGCGTCAGGATCAGGCCGATCGCCGGATTGAGCAGCGTCACGCCGCGCGGATAGGCGTAATGCGGGTCGAGCAGCATCGCGGAGCAGCTCCCCTGCAACTCCTCGATGAGCAGTTCCTTGAATCGCGCCACATCTTCCCAGGGCGCTTCCGCTACGCCGCGTTTCGCCTTGATGGGATTCTGGATTGGAGGGCGCTGATCAACCGCCGTCATCTTGAAGCGACCGGCCGCATCCGCGAGGCGGCGCATCCCCCAGTACTTGCCGGCGGAAATCTCCACGACCGGATCCCTTGCTCCAGAACTCAAGAGTCGGTGGCCAGCAACGCTTCGACTTCCGGGCGTGACGGTACTCCGGCGCGGCCGCCGCGGCGCTGCACCTTGATGGCCGCCGCGGCACTCGCGAAGCGGCAGGCACGCGAGGCGTCCGACCCCTCGGCCAGCGCCAGCGCGAATGCGCCGTGCCACACATCGCCCGCGCCGAGCGTATCGACGACCGGCACCTGGAATGCCTGCTGCCTCGCCACCTTGCCGGCGTCGACGATGAGGACGCCGTCAGCGCCGAGCGTGACGCAACAC
>JBAVOB010000193.1:0-2320 GCA_049691655.1 Steroidobacteraceae bacterium
GCGCTGCGGCGAGCGACAGTGCCTGCTCGTCGTAGAAATACAGCCCCGTCACGGCGTAGCTGGAACGCGGCCGGGCCGGCTTCTCCTCGAGGCCGGTCACGCGGCCATTGCGCGCAAACGTCACCACGCCGTATCGCTGCGGGTCGGCCACGTGGTACGCGAAAATCGTCGCGCCGCGCCGCGCGCGGCTTGCCGAGCGCATCAGCGCCGGCAATCCATGGCCGTAGAAGATATTGTCGCCGAGCACCAGCGCAAAACGCGACGGGCCATAGCGCTCGCCGGCGATCAGGATGGCCTGGGCGATGCCCTCGGGCCGTGGCTGTACCGCGTACTCGAGGCGGATCCCCCAGCGGCTCCCATCCCCGAGCAGCTGCTCGAACCGCGGCAGCTCCTCGGGAGTCGAGATCACGAGGCAATCGCGGATGCCCGCGAGCATGAGCGCGCTCAGCGGGTAATAAATCATCGGCTTGTCATACACGGGCAGCAGTTGCTTGCTCGTGACCTGAGTCAGCGGGTACAGGCGGCTCCCGGCGCCGCCGGCGAGCACAATGCCGCGAAAAGCCTGCGAGCCTCGAACGCGTTTCCTCATGGAATCGAGCGCTCCGCGCCGACGAAGCCGGCAGGAAGCCGCCGTTCGAGGCGTCGCAGGCGCCAGCGGTTCGGCCACGAGGCCGCCGCCGGAAACTCCTGCATCAGCCGGCGAGCGAGCCCGACCTGCGCCGCGAGCCGCTCGTCGGCGACCTGCCCGGCGAGCTTGGCCGAATGCCGCAGCCTCAGGCGCACGAACTCGCGATAGGTGCGACCGAGCAGCTGCTCGCGACGCGCCGCCGGCAGGTGCTGCGAGAAGATGCGGATCGCCGCCAGCATGTCGCCGTCGGTGACTTCGCCCGCCTCGAGTCGCGTGGTCGCGTTCGCATCGTGCTTGCGGTAGGTGGCTAGCACCCGCGGCTCGTACCAGACCGCGCCGTCCGCCGCGATGCGCACCCACATCTCCCAATCGACCGCATAGTGCAGATCCGTGCGAAACCCGCCAAGGCGCTCGTAGGTAGCCCGGCGCACCACCACCCCGGGGCACTGCACGCGCGTCGCCTCGCTGATGCGCGCCAGCCAGTCGCGCATCACACCGGCCCGCAGGCTTCGGCGGTGCGTGGCACCGACGTGGCTACCCGCCGCATCGATGAAATCGCAGCGGCAGAAGGCCATGCCGGCTTGCGGCGCCGAGCGCAGTGCGGTGCCGAGCGTACGATAGAAACCCGGCCGCACGAGATCGTCCTGGTGCAGGATGTGGACGAGCTGGCCGCGGGCGAGCTCGATGGAGCGATTCCAGTTGCCGCCCAGGCCGAGATTGACCGCGGCGCGATGCACCGTGATGCGCCCGTCCGGATCGGCGCGGCGCACCAGCGCCGCGACGTCCCCGGCCGGCGAGGCATCGTCCACGACGCCGATCTGCATGTGCGCGGGCCCGGGATCCTGCGCGAGGACGCCGCGGAGCGTATCGAGCAGGTACTCCGACGGCCGGTAGGTCGGAATCATCACTGAGAATTCCGGCCGATGACCGTCGTCAGTCACCGGAGATATCCGTGGCGGGAGGTTGAACCCGGCCGCCTCGGATCGCGTTGCAGTCGACAAGATCATGCGCATCGCCCGTCCACAGTACCCGAGCCCGGCCGACCGCGACCCGGTGGGGTGCGGCCGCCGGCGCAAGTGTAGCCCGCCCGGCCCCGCGTTGGCCGCACCGATCTAACTTGATCCTTGGGTGGATTCCGTCACACTGCTGCCGTTCCCCCGAGGAGTCCGCATGCGCATCGGCGTACCGAAGGAAATCAAAGTCCATGAATACCGCGTCGGCCTGGTTCCGGCCGGCGTCCGCGAACTGGTTAAGGCGGGCCACGAGGTGTGGCTGCAGGCGACTGCGGGCGCGGGTATCGGCGTCGGGGACGACGCGTATCGCAGTGCCGGGGCGAACATTGCCGCCACGGTCGACGAGGTGTTCCAGCGCGCCGACCTGATCGTCAAGGTGAAGGAGCCGCAACCGGCCGAGTGCGCGCGGCTGCGCAGCGGTCAGGTGCTCTTTACCTACCTGCACCTGGCGGCCGACGCCGAACAGGCGCGCGGCCTGATGAAATCCGGCGCAACGGCGATCGCCTACGAGACGGTCACTGCTGCCGACGGCTCCCTCCCGCTGCTCACACCGATGAGCGAGGTGGCCGGACGCATGTCCGTCCAGGTGGGCGCTCATTATTTGGAAAAGGAGGCCGGCGGCGCCGGCGTCCTGCTCGGCGGGGTGCCCGGCGTGCCGCCGGCGAAGGTGGTGGTGCTC
>JBAVOB010000194.1:0-1714 GCA_049691655.1 Steroidobacteraceae bacterium
GAGCGGAACGTGGCCGCACGTGGCGGGCTCGCGGCCTGGAAGGCCGTGCAGACGATGTCCTGGCGGGGAAAGATGGGCGCGGGCGGTACGACCTACGTGACGGTCACCGAGAAGGGGCAGCTGCGACAGAAGGAGCGGGAAGAAACCCTGTTGCCCTTCACGTTGTATTTCAAGCGACCGCTGAAGAGCCGGCTGGAGCTCGAGTTCAACGGCCAGACGGCGGTGCAGGTCTACGACGGAGCCAATGGCTGGAAGCAGCGCCCGTTTCTCGGCCGCGACGACTGGGAGCCGTTTAGCCCCGAGGAATTGAAGAAGACCGCCGCCGAGCCCGGCCTGGATGGCCTGCTGATCGACCATGCCGCCAAGGGTGCCCGGGTCGAGTTGGCCGGGACCGAGCGGGTCGAGGACCGCGACGCGTACCGGCTCAAGGTCACGCGCAAGGACGGGCGGGTCCGGTACGTGTGGGTGGATGGCCAGAATTTCCTCGATATCCGCGTAGATGGCGAGCCGCGTCGGCTCGACGGGAAGCTGCGCACGGTCCAGGTCTACCTGCGTGACTACCGGCCGGAGCAGGGCCTGATGATCCCGCACGTCCAGGAAACGGTCGTCCAGGGCGTCAAGCGAGCCGAGAAAATCGTCATAGAAAGCATTAAGTTAAATCCACAGGTGGACGACGCACGCTTTACCAAGGGGTCGTGACGGGAAATCGCGGCGCAACTCCGATCAGCCGTCGTTATGTCAAGACCGACAGCGCCTAACATGCTAATTCGCGTACGATGAAACGCTCTGGCGTTGAGCGGAGGCGGCGATCTGCGCATCGCGAGACCCGCAACCAAATAATAAGAACAACGGAAGCGCCGCAAGCTGACGCAATGGACGAACTACCATCCGGCGCCGTCGAGACGCCCCGCGCCGTAGCCGCAGCCAAACGCCTCTCGATTCTGCTGGTCGACGACCACGTCATGGTGCGCGAAGGCCTGCGCGCGCTGCTCGCGCTGCAGCCCGATCTCGAAGTGGTCGGCGAGGCGCACACCTGCGGCGAGGCGGTCGAGCTCAGCACGCGCCTGCAGCCCGACGTCGTTCTGACCGACATCGGCTTGCCGGACCGCTCGGGGCTGCATCTGGTGAGCGAGCTCCGCAAGGTTTGCCCGACCGTGCGCGTCGTGCTCCTGACCGCGCTCGCCACCGAGGAATACATTCGCGCGGGGCTCGACGCGCGCGCCGACGGCTACGTGCTGAAGGACACCGGGCACACCGAGCTGGTTCTCGCGATCCGCACGGTGGCGACGGGCCAGCACTATTTGTGCCGGGCAGTGGCCTCGCGCGTGCTGGAGACTTACCTCGATCGCGACGGCCGCAAGGCTCAAGAGGAGCCGCTGCGCCTGGTGACCCGGCGGGAACGCCAGGTGCTGATCGGCATCGGCACGGGCAAGTCGAACAAGACACTCGCGCACGACCTCGGTCTCAGCATCAAGACCGTGGAAAAGCACCGAGCCAACCTGATGCGCAAACTCGCACTGCACAATGCGTCCGATATCACGCGTTTCGCGCTGAAACATCGACTCCTGAGCCAGGAAGACCCCGCGACCCAGCATGCCCGGCACCTGCTGGAGTCCGTAGGTACCTGAGCGTGTCCACCCCGGACCGCCGCATCGATCGCGCGCGCGGCTCGCGGCTCATGGGTCTCCTGGCAGCCCTCGCCGCCGCGTGGACG
>JBAVOB010000195.1:0-3626 GCA_049691655.1 Steroidobacteraceae bacterium
GTGTTGCGCGTGCCGGCACGGCGCGCGGCCGTTTCGAGGAGGAGTCATGACGGACAGCTTCAAGGCGCGGACGACGCTCAACGTCGACGGTCACAAGTACGCCATCTGGAGCCTCGCCGCCCTGCCCCGCGAGCAGGTCGCACGCCTGCCCTTCTCGCTGAAGATCCTGCTCGAGAACCTGCTGCGTTTCGAGGACGGCGTCAATGTGACGCGCGCCGACATCGACGCGCTGCTCGATTGGGACGCCAAGGCCGTGCCGTCGCATGAAATCGCCTTCACGCCGGCGCGCGTCATCATGCAGGACTTCACCGGCGTGCCCTGCATCGTCGATCTCGCCGCGATGCGCGAAGCGATCACGCGGCTCGGCGGCGACCCGGATCGGGTCAACCCGCTCGCGCCCGCCGAGCTCGTCATCGACCACTCCGTGCAGGTCGACCGGTACGGACCGGGAGCGTTGGCCGCCAACAACCGCATCGAATTCGCGCGCAATGGCGAGCGCTACGCGTTCCTGCGCTGGGGACAGTCGGCGTTCAAGAATTTCAAGGTCGTGCCGCCCAACACGGGCATCGTGCATCAGGTAAACCTCGAGTACCTCGGCCGCGTCGTGTTCGAGGCGACGGACGCAGGCGTGCGCCGCGCCTATCCCGACACGCTGGTCGGCACGGACTCGCATACGACGATGATCAATGGTCTCGGCGTCCTCGGCTGGGGCGTCGGTGGCATCGAAGCGGAGGCCGCCATGCTCGGTCAGCCCGTGACGATGCTCATTCCGCAGGTGATCGGATTCAAGCTCGTCGGTAGCTTGAGGCCCGGCGCAACCGCAACGGATCTCGTACTGACGGTCACCGAACTCCTGCGCAAGAAGGGCGTGGTCGACAAGTTCGTCGAGTTCTTCGGCGACGGGCTGGCAAACCTGCCGCTCGCGGATCGCGCGACGATCGCCAACATGTCGCCCGAGTTTGGCAGCACCTGCGCGCTGTTCCCGATCGACGAGGAAACCGTGCGCTACCTGAAACTCTCCGGTCGCTCGGACGAGCACATTGCCCTGATCGAGGCGTATGCCCGCGCCCAGGGTCTTTGGCGATTGCCCGGGCAGAAGACCGCTGACTACACCGACGTCGTCGAACTCGACCTCAGAACCGTAGAGCCAAGCCTCGCGGGCCCGAAGCGGCCGCAGGATCGCGTGCCACTGTCGGCTGCGAAGTCGGTGTACCGCTCGAGCGTCGCGCAGCTGGCCACGGAGCGTGCCGCGAAGAATTCCCGGGCGACGGGCTCAGTCCCGGTGACCCTCGCTGGCCGGACGTTCGATCTGAAGGACGGGGCGGTGCTGATCGCCGCGATTACCAGCTGCACGAACACTTCCAATCCGAGCGTCATGGTCGCCGCCGGCCTGCTAGCCCGCAATGCCAACCGCCATGGCCTGGCCGCCCCGCCATGGGTAAAGACCAGCCTCGCTCCGGGATCGCGCGTCGTCACCGATTATCTACGCAAGGCGAACCTGCTCGACGAACTTGCCGCCGTCGGGTTCAGCCTCGTCGGCTACGGCTGCACGACCTGCATCGGAAACTCCGGCCCTCTCAAGCCGGAATTGGCTGCGGCGGTGAGATCCGCCGATCTCGTGGGCTGCGCGGTGCTCTCGGGCAATCGCAATTTCGAAGGTCGCGTGCATCCGGATGTGAAAATGAATTTTCTGGCGTCGCCGCCGCTGGTTGTCGCCTACGCCCTGGCGGGATCGCTCGATGTCGATCTCGGGACCGAGCCGCTCGGCAAAAGCGCGAACGGCGAGCCCGTCTTCCTCAAGGATCTCTGGCCGAGCGACGCGGAGATTGCCGACACGGTGCGCAAGTCGATCGGTTTTGAGATGTTCCGCTCGAGCTACGCGCATGTTTTCACCGGTGATGAGAACTGGGCCAGCATCAAGGTGCCGCCGGGAAAAATCTATGCATGGGACGCGAAATCGACCTACGTAAAGAATCCGCCCTATTTCGACAGCATGACCATGGAGCCTGCGCCGATCGCCGCGATCCGCGATGCCCGCGTGCTCGCGCTGCTCGGAGACTCGGTCACCACCGATCACATCTCGCCGGCCGGTGACATCGCGCGAACGAGCCCGGCCGCGAAGTACCTCGGCGAGCAGGGGGTGCAGCCGGCCGATTTCAATTCGTACGGCGCCCGGCGCGGCAATCATGAGGTGATGATGCGCGGCACATTCGCAAATATTCGCCTGCGCAACCTGCTCGCACCGGGAACCGAGGGCGGCGTGACGGTGCACGCGCCGAGCGGCGCGCAGATGTCGATCTATGATGCGGCCATGCGTTACAAGGCAGAGAAAACGCCGCTGGTCGTGATCGCCGGCAAGGAGTACGGGACAGGCTCGTCGCGTGACTGGGCCGCCAAGGGCACGATGCTGCTCGGCGTGCGCGCCGTGATCGCCCAGAGCTTCGAGCGCATTCACCGCTCGAACCTGATCGGCATGGGCGTCTTGCCGTTGCAGTTCATGGCCGATCAGAGCGCCCAATCGCTCGGTCTGACCGGACAGGAGACCTTCGACGTCGGTGATGCAAGCGGGCACACGGTCAGAGTCACGGCGCAGCGTGGCAACGGTGCACCCGTGGCTTTCGACGCGCGCGTGCGCATCGACACTCCGAAGGAGCGCGAGTACTTCCGCCACGGGGGCATCCTGCACTATGTGCTGCGGCAGCTGGCCGGTCTCGCGAAGGCATCCTGATCCCGCCCGCACAATCGCGTCCCGCTGCACTGGCGCCTTGATGCATCGCCGGTGAAGCTCGCAATTTTCGATCTCGACGGCACCATTACCCGGCACGACAGCTTCGTGCCGTACCTGCGCGGCTTCGTGCGCCGTCATCCGGCGCGGGCTTGGCGCGCCTGGGCCGCATTGCCCGCAGTCGCGGTGTTCCTGCTGGCCGACCGCGATCGCGGCCGGTTGAAACAGTCTCTGATGCGCGCGATCCTGGGCGGCGCCTCGCGCGCCGACATCGATGCCTGGACCGGTGAATTCGTCGAGCGCATCGTTGCGACCTCGCTGTACCCCGGCGCCGTGCGACGGATTGCGGCCCACCGTGACGAGCGCGATCGCCTGGTGTTGCTGTCGGCCAGCCCCGACCTGTACGTTCCGGCGCTTGCCCGGCGGCTCGGCTTCGATGAATGCATTTGCACGCAGGTCAGGTGGGATGGCGAGCGACTGGAAGGTGCACTCGCCAGCGAAAACCGGCGCGGGGAGGAGAAGGCGCGCTGCGTGCGCGCGGTCCGCGCCCGATTTCCCGCTGCTTTCTGCTGTGCGTACGGCAATGGCGCATCCGACTTACCGCACCTGAAGGTCGTCGATCACGCGGTACTGGCGAACGGCAATCCCTGCACGCGCCGCGCAGCGCGCGCACTCGGTATCGCCTGCGAGGACTGGCGCTAGGGGTTCGAGATTAGATGCTAGGAAGTAATCCTACATCATTGATTTTCAACGTATAAGAAGATACCCGTCACCCAGAGGCAGCGGTCGGCTCGAGGAGCGGGAACCATCATCGGGAGCCGGTCGCGCGATAATCCGCAACCCAGTCTCCGTTTCACCGCAGGAGCGACTGCCATGCGCCGCGTCCCGACCATCCGGCCGT
>JBAVOB010000196.1:0-2096 GCA_049691655.1 Steroidobacteraceae bacterium
GCGCCGCGTCGCCGCGGGAACGCAGCCGACACTGCGCTTCCAGGTTCCGGCGGGGCGCGTGATCGAGTTCGCCGATTTCGTGCACGGCGTGCAGCGTTTTGCGACCGACGACATCGGGGACTTCATCATCCGCCGCGCCGCTGGCAGCGCCGCGTTCTTCTTCTGCAACGCCGTGGACGACGCGGAGATGGGCGTGACGCATGTGTTGCGTGGCGAGGATCATCTCACCAATACGCCGCGGCAGCTGTTGCTCCTCGAGGCGCTCGCGCTGCCGGCGCCCGAGTACGGCCACGTGTCGCTCCTGGTCGGGGACGACGGCGCGCCGCTCTCGAAGCGCCATGGAGCCACGACGCTGCGCGAGCTGCGGGAGCGCGGCTACCTGCCGCTCGCCATCGCGAATCTGCTGTTTCGCCTCGGCCACTCGAGCAGCGAGCACGGTGTCCTGTCGCTCGCGCAGATGAGCGCGGCGTTCGATCCGCGGCATCTCGGCCGTTCTCCGGCGCGCTTCGACTTGAACCAGCTGCTGAGCTGGCAGAAGGAGGTGGCGCATCATCTGTCGGCTGACGAGGCGAGCGCGTGGCTGGCTGGAGCGCTGCCCGCGGGTCTGCCGCCGGACGCGGCGCGCGCGTTTCTCGAGGCCGTGTTGCCGAACGTCGTGCTGCCGGAGGACGCGAGACAGTGGGCGGCGGTCGTGTTCGGCGAAGCGCCGGCGCTGGCGGCGACCGACGCGTTGACCGTGCGTGAAGCGGGCGCGCAGTTCTTTGCCGCTGCCGCGCGTGCGGCGGCCGGCACCGGGAACGACCTCAAGGCGATCACCGACGCGGTGCGCGCGGCAACCGGGCGCAAGGGCCCGGCGCTCTACGTGCCGCTGCGACTCGCCTTGACCGGGCTCAGCCATGGGCCCGAACTCGCGCCACTCCTGCGGGCGATGCCGCCCGCCAAGGTCGAGGAGCGGCTCGCCCGCTTCGCCCGCTGATGCTGCCGGTCATCCAGATCCATAACTCGCTCACCGGCCGCAAGCAGCCGCTCGTGCCGCAGGCGCCGGGCCAGGTGCGCATGTACGTCTGCGGCGATACCGTGTACGACTTCTGCCACATCGGTCACGCGCGCTCCAAGATCGCTTTCGACGCCGTGCGGCGCTATCTCGTTTACCGCGGATATCGGGTGACCTACGTCCGCAACATCACCGACATCGATGACAAGATCATCCAGCGGGCCGCCGAGCGCGGCGAGGCGGTGGGCACCCTGACTGCGCGCTACATCGCGGCGATGCATGCGGACTACGACCGGCTCGGTATCCTGCGGCCCGATCACGAGCCACGCGCCACCGAGCATCTGCCCGCGATCCTGCGGATGATCGGGCAGCTGCTCGCCGGCGGCCATGCCTATGTCGCGGACGACGGGGACGTCGTGTACTCGGTGTCGAGCTTTGCGGCCTACGGCCGGCTCTCGGGCCGCAAGCTCGAGGACCTGCGCGCCGGGGCGCGCGTCGAAGTCAACGCGGCGAAGCGCGATCCGCTGGATTTCGTGCTGTGGAAGCGCGCCAAACCGGGCGAGCCGTCCTGGGATTCGCCCTGGGGAGCGGGGCGCCCGGGCTGGCACATCGAGTGCTCGGCGATGTCGGTCCAGCTGCTCGGATCGCATTTCGAGATCCACGGCGGCGGCCAGGATCTCAAGTTCCCGCATCACGAGAACGAGATCGCGCAGACCTGCGCTGCGACGGGCGACTCCTTCGCCGACATCTGGATGCACAACGGCTTCGTGAACGTCGACAGCGAGAAGATGTCGAAATCGCTCGGCAATTTCTTCCTGGTGCGCGAGGTGCTGCCGCTGCTGCGCGATCCGGAAGTGCTGCGCTATTTCTTCCTCTCGAGCCACTACCGCGGGCCGATCAACTACTCGCTCGATCAGCTCGAACAGGCCGACGCGGCGCTCGGCGGGCTGTACGTGGCCCTGCGGGACCTGCCGCCGGTTTCCCCGGCGCCGCGCACCGCGCACACCGCGCGCTTCGAGGCGGCGATGGACGATGACTTCAACACCCCCGACGCGCTTGCGGTGCTCCAGACGCTGGCGCGCGAGACCAACGCCGCGCGCGC
>JBAVOB010000197.1:0-19775 GCA_049691655.1 Steroidobacteraceae bacterium
GTACCGAGGGATTGAGCGCCTGAATTCATGCTGGGGCTGGGCCTGACATTCGCGCGCGGCACAATCCGGCGGATCAGTCGCGCACGGCTTCCCGCCCGTTCTCCGTCGCCACGGCGCGCTCGGTGGACTGCTCGAGGAGCTGGAGCGCCGCGAGCTCGGTGCCGGCACGCTCGGCCTGAGAAAGCGCGATCGGCTCGACGCCGCTCCCGCGCAGCTGCTCGTTGAGCTTCGGCAGCGTGTCGGTCGTCAGCGCCTTCGTGGCGGACTCGACCTCCGCCAGCTCACGCTCGAGAACGCCCACGCGTTCGACCTGGTAGTCCCCCGGCCGGCCTTCGTAGGACAGCAGCGCGCCATACACGTAATCGAGATGCTCCCGCAGCCGCTCCTCGCCGGTGATCGCACCGCCCTCCTTGGTGGCCACGACGAGCTTGCGCAGCGCATCCGCTCGGCCGTCGAAGTCCGCCAGTGCCTTGCCGCCGGGGCTGTCGATCGCGAGACCGGACAAACGCTGCGCCACGAGCGCTCGCAGCCCATTCAAGCGGTTGACGACGTCGCTCATGCGACCGAACAGCGCATGCGCGCGCATCGCGGCCTCGTACTGCGCGCGACGATCGTCGAGCGTGAAGTTGGCGCGGCGGTCGAGTGCGACCGTGATTGGACGCTCGTACGTCTTGCCCGCCTTGGTGATGCGCACCGTGTAAGTGCCCGGCAGCATGCGCGGCCCCTGTCCCGCAGCTGATGCGGTCTGCGCCGCGGTCGGCACGCGCGGCGGTTTCTCGCGCATCGACCAGACGACGCGATTCAGGCCCTTGCGCTTGCTTGCAGGCAGCGTGTCGACCACGTGGCCGTTCGCATCGAGAATCTCGACCCGCAGGCGCCCGAACACGTGCCGGGTACGCTGGTAGTAGGTGATCACGGCGCCGTCAGCCGGATTCTGGCCGGAAAACACCGCATCGCCGTCGGGCCAGCCGCCGTTGGCATCGATGCGCTGCTGCGCGGGACGCGCATCGAGCAGTACCAGCTCCGCGGCAAGATCCGCGGGCGTCAGCGCGCGCAACGGCGTCACGTCGTCGATGATCCAGATCCCACGGCCATGCGTCCCGAGCACTACATCCCGGTCGCGCTCCTGGAACGCGATGTCGCGCACCGCGACCGTCGGGAAACCGCCGCCCTTGAATTCGGCCCAGTGCCCGCCGGCATCGATCGAGATCCACAGGCCGAATTCCGTGCCGACGTACAACAGGTCCGGATCGACCGGATCTTCCTTCACGACGTGCGCGTAACCGCGCACACCCGCCGTCGGCGCCACGATGCGTTGCCAGGTGCGGCCGAAATCGCGCGTACGGTAGACCCAGGGACTCAGGTCGCCAAAGGTGTGGCGATCAAAGGCGGCGTACGCGACACCGTCGGCGTGACGTCCCGCCTCGACCCATGACACCCAACTCGCGGGCGGTAATCCCGTGACGTTGCCCACGAGATTGTTCCAGGACTTGCCGCCATCGCGCGTGAGCTGCAGGTTGCCGTCGTCGGTCCCCACCCAGATCACGTTGCCGTCGCGCGGGCTTTCCGCGATCGAGTAGATCGTCGTGTGCATCTCGGCGGCGGAGTTGTCGACGGTGATACCGCCGGATTCCTCCTGCTTCTGCTTCTGCGGATCGTTGGTCGTGAGGTCGGGCGAGATTCTCGTCCAGCTCTGGCCGTGATCGCGCGTCGCGAACAGGTACTGCGCCCCGATGTAAAGCTTGCCCTTGTCGTTAGGCGACAGCGCGAGGGGCGTGTTCCAGTTGAAACGGAGTTTTTCCTTGAAGCCGGCCTTGGGCTGGATGTTGCGCTGCTGCAGCGTCTTGCGATGCACGCGCGCCAGCGTCCCGCCCTGATACTCGGCATAGGCGAATTCCGGATCGGCGGGGTCCGGAAAGGTCCAGAAACCGTCGCCGCCGTAGAGGTTCTCCCAGCGTTGGTTGGAGATGCCGCCTGGATAGGCGGAGTCCCCGACCCATGAGCTGTTGTCCTGCAGACCGCCGTAAACCTGGTACGGGTCGCGTTCGTCGACCGACACGTGATAGAACTGGGAGATCGGCAGGTTGCCGCTCTTCCACCACTTGTTGCCGCCGTCGTAGCTGATCCACAGTCCGCCATCGTCGCCGGCGATCACGTGCTTAGGATTCTTCGGATTCACCCACACGTCGTGATGATCGCCGTGCGTCCCACGGCTCACGACGGAGAAGCTTTTGCCGCCGTCCTCGGAAGCGATCAGGTTCAGGTTGGTCTTGTAGACGCGTTCCGGATTGGTCGGATCGACGACCAGGCGCGAAAAATAGAACGGCCGCCATACCATGTTGCGGCTGTCGTCGCGCCTGTCCCAGGTCCTGCCGGCATCGTCCGAGCGGTACAACGCGGAGTGCACGCCTTCGATCACCGCGTAAACGGTGTCGGGTTGCGAGGGTGCGATCACGACATCGAGGCGTCCCCACGGCGCGGCGGGTAATCCCTTCGCGGTGCCCGCGTCGAGCTTGTTCCAGCTGCGGCCGCCGTCCTCGGTGAGGAACAGCCCGGACCCCGAGGTCGCTGCGGGGCCTTCGCCGCCCGAGCGGAACGTCCAGCCTTTGCGACGGAAATCCCACAGGCCCGCGAACAGGCGATCGGGATTGCGTGGATCCATCGCGAGGCCGGAGCAACCCGTCGAGAGATTGGCTCCTTTCAGGATCTGCGACCACGTCCGCCCGCCGTCGCTCGTCTTGTAGAGGCCACGGTCCGGCGAGTCCGACCACAGCTTCCCCGGCACGCAGACGTACACGACGTTGCCGTTCTTCGGGTTCACCACGATGCGGTTCACGCGCTCGGATTCCGGCAGACCGGCGTAGGTCCAGGTCTCCCCGCCATCCGCCGAGCGGTATACGCCGTTGCCAACCGAAGTCGAGTTGCGCGTCCAGCTTTCGCCCGTACCGACCCAGACGACATTCTTGTCGCCCGGATCGAGCGCGAGAGCGCCGATCGATTGCACCGGCTGGCGATCGAAGATCGGCTTGAAGGTAGTGCCGCCATCGCTCGACTTCCAGACGCCGCCCGAGGCGGCGGCGACGAACAGGGTGACCTTGCCGTCGTCCTCGACGCGGGCCGCAAGCGCCGCGATGCGGCCACTCATTGCCGCCGAACCGATGTTGCGCGCACCGAGCCCGGAGATGACCGCCGAGTCCACGACCGGCGCCGTGGCCGCAATGGCCGGCGCGGCGCAGGCCCATGCCACTGCGCAGCAGCCCGTGATGACGATCGACCGCATGATTGCCAGGTAGTTATGCATGACGGGGAACCTCAGCGCTTCGCGGCCGGAAAGGCGAACACGGCTGGAGCGACGCTGACGTTCGCTTCCGCCGATTCGAACACGATCTTCTGCTTCTGCGTGGAGTCCGAATCCTTCGGGCCGAATTCCTCGGTCATCGGCACGTACACGCCACCGACGCGCTCATACTCACCGTAGTCGACTTCCGTGACCTGTTCCGCGCCGCGCTGGAACTGCCGTTGCAGACCGCGGATGATCATCCACGTATCGGGGTCGATCCAGTAGGTGATCTCGTCCCCCCACCTGAGTTTCACGCGCAGCTTGTATGCGGGTGTGCCGTCGACGTCTTCGGTACCCAGGTATTCGACCGAGTGCCCCTTCGGCCTGTAGTTGAACAGCGGCGTCTCGAAGTCCGCATCGAGCTGCAGTGACTTGGCATCGTCGGCCGACATCCGCGCCGGATCCTTGCGGCCCTGGAACGGGCGCACCTCCCAGCCCTCGTGACCATCCCAGGCCTGAACCTGCGTGAGCCCCTGGTAAGTCAGTTCCTGCCGGATCGCATCCGGGCGGCGGCTGAGCTGCACGATGCCGAGGTCGAGATTGGCTCCGGGAATCACCACGTGGCCCGTGAGCCTGAGCGTGGCGAGCGCGACGAGTTGCGCGGCGCCGCCGCGGGCCGCGACGTTGTGCGCGATGATCTCGTCGGCGGTCAGCGGCGCGGCGCTGGCGGCGCAGGCAACGCTGGCGAGCGTCGCAAAAAGCGTGGCACGTAGCGGCATGGAATCCCCTTGATTGTTCGACGGGACGCGGGCCATCGCCCGGTCAGGTGAGCGACGTTAAGGGCGCGGGCCCGGCGGGTCAACCACGGGTGCACGAGCGGCAGAGCGCCGCCGGTTACTCGACCGTCACGCTCTTCGCGAGATTGCGCGGCTGGTCGACGTCGGTCCCCCGGAGGATGGCGACATGGTAGGCGAGCAGCTGCAGCGGGATCGTGTAGACGATCGGCGCCTGGAAGTAACTGACGTGCTTCGGCATCTGGATGACCGTCACGCCGTCCGATTCCTGCAGGCCCGCTTCCGGATCCGCGAACACGATCAGCTCGCCGCCGCGGGCACGCACTTCCATCAGGTTCGACTTCAGCTTCTCCAGCAGGTCGTTGTTCGGCGCGACGGTCACCACCGGCATGTCGGCGTCGACGAGCGCCAGCGGACCGTGCTTCAGCTCGCCCGCCGGATAGGCTTCGGCATGGATGTACGAGATTTCCTTGAGCTTGAGCGCCCCCTCCATCGCGATCGGATGCAGGGCGCCGCGCCCGAGGAACAGCGCGTGGTGCTTGTCGGCGAAGCGCTTCGCCAGCTCGCGGATCACGGGATCGAGCGCCAGGGTTTTCTCGACGAGCGAGGGGATCTCGATCAGGCGGCTGACGAGCCCGCGCTCGCGTTCGGCGTCGGCGCTGTGGTGCCTGGCGAGCGCGATCACGAGCATGCCGAGCGCCGCGAGCTGCGTAGTGAAGGCTTTGGTCGAAGCCACGCCGATCTCCGGCCCCGCGCGCGTCAGCATGACCAGCTCGGACTCGCGTACCAGCGAGCTTTCGGGCGAATTGCAGATCGCGAGCGACGACAGGTAGCCGCCCTGCTTGGCAAGTCGCAGCGCGGCCAGCGTGTCGGCCGTTTCGCCAGATTGGGAGATGGTAACGAACAGGGAATTCTTCGGCACCACGGGGTTGCGATAGCGATACTCGCTCGCGATCTCGACGCTGCAGGGGATCTTGCAGATCTGCTCGATGAAGTAGCGCGCGATCGAGCCCGCGTGGAAGCTGGTGCCGCAGGCGACGATGTGCACGGACTCGGTGCGCTTGAACACCTCGCCGGCCGCCGGCCCGAAGGCCGCTTCCAGCAGCCGCCCGTTGGCGACGCGCTCCTGCAGCGTGTTGGCGATGGCGCGCGGCTGCTCGTGGATCTCCTTGAGCATGAAGTGCTCGTACTGGCCTTTCTCGGCCGCTTCCGCCGACAGTTCGCTCTCGAGCACCTTGCGCTCGACGGCGCTGCCCTGCCGGTCGAGCACCCGGATCGACTTGCGTCGGATTTCCGCGACGTCGCCTTCCTCGAGAAACACGAACCGCCGGGTGACGGAGAGGAGCGCCGCAACGTCAGAGGCCACGAAGTTCTCATCGACACCCAGCCCGATCACCACCGGGCAGCCTTCGCGCGCGAGAATCAGCCGGTCGGGGTCGTGCTCGCTCACCACGACCAGCGCATATGCGCCTTCCAGCTCCGACACGGTCGCGCGCACGGCCTTGAACAGGTCGCCGCCGAGCTTGCCGAGGTGATAGTGAATGCGATGCGCAACGACCTCGGTGTCGGTTTCCGACGAGAACTCGTAGCCGAGGCGTTTCAGCTCCGCGCGCAGCTCCTCGTGATTCTCGATGATGCCGTTGTGCACGATCGCGAGTCCGTCGCGCGAGACATGCGGATGCGCATTGCGCTCGCTCGGCACGCCGTGCGTGGCCCAGCGCGTGTGCGCGACGCCGATCTGGCCGTGCGTCGGCGAGCGGTCGAGGGCGTCCTGCAGTGCCTTGACCTTGCCGACGGTGCGCAACCGCGTCAGGTGCTCGGTGCCGTTCAGCACCGCGAGCCCCGCCGAGTCGTAGCCGCGATACTCGAGCCGGCGCAGCCCGTCCATGAGAATGGGTACGATGTCGCGTCTGGCAACGGCTCCGACGATTCCGCACATAATCCTGTGAATCCCCCGTCCCGATTGTGCCCGCTGGCGAACGCGTAGTTTGCCCGAAAAACGCCCCCGCGCGGCTCGCCGGCGGCGCGATTCGTGAGCCGGTTCGCAGCTTTGGCGCCGGGGCCCGCGAACCCGGGCCGGCGCGCTGGCCAGCGGGTGGACGCACCCGGGGAAGTCCGTTGCCGTCCAAGGGGTTAGGATGTCCGCCATGAGAACGATCATCGAACCCTTCCGGATGAAGGTCATCGAGCCGATCCGCATGACCACCCGGGAGGAGCGCGAGCAGCTGGTCGCCGACGTGCATTACAACCTGTTCGCGCTGCATTCCGACGACGTACTCATCGACCTGCTCACCGATTCCGGCACTGGCGCGATGAGCGCGAACCAGATGAGCGCGCTGATGCGCGGCGACGAGTCGTATGCCGGGTCTCCCTCGTTCTACCGATTCCAGGCGGCGGTACAGAAGCTGGCCCCGTTCCGTCACGTGATCCCGACGCACCAGGGCCGCGCGGCGGAAGCGATCCTGTTCTCGATACTCGGCGGCGCCGGCCGCGTGATCCCTTCGAACACGCACTTCGACACGACGCGCGGCAACATCGAGGCGACCGGTGCCGAGGCGCTCGACCTGCCGACGCCCGAAGCGAGCGACTTCACGAGCGCCTACCCCTTCAAGGGCAACATGGACCTGGCGGCGCTCGAGCGCCTGCTTGCCGAGCGCGGTGCGAGCGTGCCGGTCGTGATGATGACGCTGACCAACAATGCCGGCGGTGGCCAGCCGGTCTCGCTCGCCAACCTGCGCACCGTGCGGGCGCTGTGCGAGCGCTTCCGCAAGCCGTTGTTCATCGACGCCTGCCGCTTCGCGGAGAACGCGTATTTCATCAAGTTGCGCGAGGCGGCCTACGCGGATCGCTCGATTCCCGACATCGTGCGCGAGATTTTCTCCCTCGCGGACGGCATGACCATGAGCGCCAAGAAGGACGGGCTCGCCAACATCGGCGGCTGGCTTGCGCTGCATGACGACGAACTGGCGCGCCTCGCGCGCAACCGCCTGATTCTCACCGAAGGCTTTCCGACCTACGGCGGTCTCGCCGGGCGCGACCTGGAGGCGATCGCGGCGGGGCTCGAGGAAGTGGTGGACGAGCAGTACCTGCGCTATCGCGTACGCTGCAATGAATACATCGGTAATGCGCTGACCGGGCTCGGCGTGCCGATCGTGAACCCTGTCGGCGGGCATGCGGTGTTCGTGGACGCCCGCGCGTTGCTGCCGCACATCGCACCGCTCCGGTATCCGGGCCAGGCGCTGGCGGTCGCGCTCTACGAGGCGGGCGGCATCCGCTCGTGCGAGATCGGCAGCGTGATGTTCGGCCGTCAGTCCGACGGGCGTGAAGTGCCGGCGCGCCATGAACTGGTGCGCCTCGCGATGCCGCGGCGCGTGTACACGCAGAGCCACGCGGACTATCTCATCGAGGTCTTTGAAGCCATCGTTGCGGACCGGCGGCGACTGTGCGGCTACCGCATCGCCTATGAGCCACCACAGATGCGGCACTTCACTGCCCGCTTCGAGCGACTCACACCATGAGCGCCCCGAGCCGGGCAGCGGCACGCGTACCGGAGCTCGCCGGCGGCACTGCCCTCGTCATCGCCATCGCAGCGGCCGGACATTGGCTCGCGGACTGGCTCGGCACCAATGTTCTCGGATTCGCGAAGACACCGTTCAGCCCCGTGATGATGGCGATCCTGCTCGGTCTCGCGGCCGCCAACGCCTGGCCGTCACTCACGAACCGCATTCAGCCCGTGCTGCAGCGCTGCACGACGACCGTGCTGCGCCTCGGCATCATGCTGCTCGGGCTGAGGCTCAGCCTCGTCGCGGCGTCCTCGCTCGGGCTCGCCGCGTTGCCGGTCGTCGCCATCTGCATCACGCTCGCCCTGGCGATCGTAATCGCGGCGGGCCGGGCCATCGGCCTGTCGCGCGAGCTCGGCGGGCTGATCGCCGTCGGCACGAGCATCTGCGGCATCACCGCGATCGCGGCGACGGCGCCGCTGATCCGCGCGCGCTCGGCCGAGGTAAGTTACGCCTCGGGCTGCATCGCGCTGTTCGGTCTCGCGGCGCTGCTCGTGATGCCGTGGATCGCCCATGCCCTGTTTCCGGGCGATGCACGGCTCGCGGGAATATTCCTCGGCACCTCGGTGCACGACACGTCGCAGGTCGCCGGCGCAGGGCTCGTCTACCAGCAGCAGTACGGCGTGACCGGCGCGCTCGAGGCGGCAACCGTCACCAAGCTGGTCCGCAACCTCTGCATGATCGTGGTGATCCCGCTGATCGCCATCATCTATCGCGAACGCACGGCCGGCGCGGCGGCGGTCATGCCCGGGCCGCGACCCTCGCTCGTCCCGCTGTTCGTGTTCGGATTCATCGCCATGTGCGCACTGCGCTCGATCGGTGATCTCGGGCCGCGGCCGTTCGGCCGGCTCACGCCGCAAGCCTGGCACGACGGCATTGCGCGCGCGCAGATCGTTTCGGAGTGGGCGCTGACGATCGCGATGAGTGCGGTCGGATTGCAGACGCGGTTCGCGACCTTCCGCTCGCTGGGATGGAAGCCGCTCGCGCTCGGGCTGGTGGCAGCCGCGCTGGTCGGCTGCGTCAGCGCCGGATCGCTCCTGCTCCTGCACCGGCCCTGATCGCCACGCGGCGAACCGTCGAGACGAACGGCGTCAGGGCTTGATCTTCGTCGGACGCTTCCAGCCCTCGAGCGTCACCTGCTTCGCGCGCGCCACGGTCAGCTTGCCGGCGGGCACGTGCTTCGTCACCGTCGAACCCGCGCCGACCGTCGCGCCGGCGCCGACGGTGATCGGTGCCACGAGCACCGAGTTCGATCCGGTATGCACGTCGTCCTCGATAATGGTGCGGTGCTTGTTCGCGCCGTCGTAGTTCGCCACGATCGTCCCGGCGCCGATGTTGACGCGCGCGCCGACCGTCGTGTCACCGACATAGGCCAGATGATTCGCCTTCGATCCGTCGCCCATCTGCGAATTCTTCACCTCGACGAAATTGCCGATGTGCACGCCGCGCGCCAGGGTCGAGCTCGGGCGGAAGCGTGCGAACGGGCCGATGTTGCAGTCGGGGCCGATTACGGCGCGGTCGATCACGCAGCTCGCGAACACCTCGGTATCGGACCCGATCTCGGTGTCGCGAATCACGCAGTGCGGCCCGATGCGCACGCGGTCGCCGAGCACGATGCGTCCCTCGAGCACGACGTTGACGTCGATCTGCACGTCCCGGCCGGCGCTCACCGTACCGCGGATGTCGAGCCGCGCGGGATCGATCAGCGTGACGCCGGCCGCCATCAGCTCCTGCGCCCGCGCGGCCCGGTAGACCGCCTCGACTTGCGCGAGCTGCGCCCGGTCATTGACGCCGAGCACCTCCGCCGCACTCGGCGCGATCAGCGCGTTCACACCGACTTTGTCCCGCACCGCCATCTCGACGATGTCGGTGAGGTAGTACTCACGCTGTGCATTCGACTGGCCGAGCTTTCCGAGCCAGCCTTTCAGCATTTTCGCAGGCATGGCCATCACGCCGCTGTTCGCTTCGCGGATTTTCTTCTGACGCGGCGTCGCGTCGCGCTCTTCGATGATGTGCCGGACGCGGCCCGACTTGTCGCGCACGACGCGTCCATAGCCGGTCGGGTCGTCCAGCATCACGGTAAGGACGCTTAACGATCGGCCGCTCGCTGACTCGACGAGCCGCGCCAGCGTGGCCCGATTCGCGAGCGGCACGTCGCCATAGAGCACCAGTACCCGGTGATTATCCGGAATGTGCGGCATCGCCTGCATGACAGCATGACCCGTTCCGAGTCGCTCCGCCTGCAACGCCCATTCCACCGCTTCGCCCCGGAGCGCTGCGCGGACCTGTTCGCCGCCATGGCCGTAGATGACGATGATCGCCGTCGGCTGCAACGATCGCGCGGTGTCGATCACGTGCTTGAGGAGCGGGCGCCCGGCGAGTGGCTGCAGCACCTTGGGCAGTCCGGACTTCATGCGCTTGCCCTCGCCCGCGGCGAGAATGACGATGCTCAGATCCACGTTTCCCGCCCGAACGACCGATGAAGGCCACTATTGTAGCGGTCGGGCGCGCGCCATTCTGCATCGATCGGCCGCCAGGCACACCGGCGCGGGGCGCCGCTCGCGGTGCGTGGACGCGCCGCACGCGGACAGGCATCCTGCGGCGGCAGATGAGCCCGAGCCTCTCCCCGTCCGTCGCCGCCAGCCCGCACGCCTTCGACCTGGTCGTCATCGGCGGGGGCGTCAACGGCACGGGTATCGCGCGGGATGCCGCGGGCCGCGGGCTGAGCGTTCTGCTGTGCGAGCAGCACGACCTCGCGGCGCACACCTCTTCGGCCAGCACCAAGCTGATCCACGGCGGATTGCGCTATCTGGAGGATTATCATTTCGCGCTCGTGCGCAAGGCCCTGCTCGAGCGTGAGGTGCTGCTCGCCTCGGCGCCGCACATCATGTGGCCGCTGCGGTTCGTGCTGCCCCACGAGGCACATCTGCGGCCGGCGTGGATGATTCGCGCCGGACTCTTTCTATACGACCATCTCGCGCCCCGCCGCCGGTTGCCGGGCTCGCAGGCGATCGATCTGCGCTCGCATCCCGCGGGCCGGCCGCTCGCGAGTCGCTATCGACGCGGTTTCGTGTACTCGGACGGCTGGGTCGACGATGCACGCCTCGTCGTGCTGAACGCGCTCGACGCGAGCGAGCGCGGCGCCCGGATTCTCACCCGGACGCAGTGCACCGGCCTCGAGCGTCGCGGGTCCTCGTGGCGGGTCGAACTCACGCGGCCCGATGGCCGCGTGAGCGAGGTCGAGGCGCGCGCGCTCGTCAATGCGACCGGCCCCTGGGTCGACCGGTTTCTGCAAGCCGAAACGCCCGTGCGATCCGCCCACCAGGTGCGGCTGGTCAAAGGCAGCCATATCGTCGTTGCGAAACTGTTCGAGCACGAATATGCCTATATCTTCCAGGCAAGCGACCGCCGAATCGTGTTCGCGATTCCCTATGAGCGGGAGTTCACGCTGATCGGCACCACCGATCTCGAATACCGCGGCGATCCGGCGCAGGTACACATCGTCGCCCGCGAGATCGATTACCTCTGCAGCCTCGCCAGTCACTACTTTTCGCAGACCGTGCGCCCGAGCGACGTGTGCGCGACCTACTCGGGCGTGCGACCGCTCCTGCAGGATGAGTCCGTCGATGCCGCGCACGTCACGCGCGATTACGCGCTCGAGCTCGACCGCGGCGCGGCGCCGCTCCTCACCGTGTTCGGCGGCAAAATCACGACCTATCGCAAGCTTGCCGAAGACGCCGTCGACCGCCTCGCCACGCTCCTCGGCAATCGCGCCGCACGCTGGACACACACCGCCACGCTGCCGGGTGGCGACCTGCCGAATGGCGACTTTGCGGTCTTCCTCGACGAGGTGCGGCGCCGGTACGCGCCGCTCCCCGGCGCGCTGCTCGAACGCTGCGCCCGTGCCTATGGCACGCGCATCGATCGCGTGCTGGGCGCTGCGCCGTCGCCCGCAGGGCTGGGAGCCGAAGTGCTGCCAGGCCTATTCGAGCGCGAGATCAATTACCTGGTGCGTACCGAGTGGGCGGTGACCGCCGAGGACATCCTGTGGCGCCGCTCGAAGCTCGGGCTGCATCTCCCGGCGAGCGCAGCAGAGCAACTGACGGCGTGGCTCGCGCGCTCGGTGGCCGCCGCGAGCTGAAGTCGCGCGAATCGGGGCGAACCTGCGGGGCTCAGCCTTTGATCTTGCGCAGCTTCGCGATGAGCTTGAGCTGCGCCGCGGCGCGAGCGAGCTCGGCGAGCGCTTCGGCTTCCTCGATCTTGTCGATCTTGCCCTTGAGCGCTTCCTCGGCGCGCTGCTTTGCGGCGAGCGCGGCAGCTTCGTCCACGTCCTTGGCGCGCAGCGCCGTGTCCGCGAGCACGGTCACGTGTTTCGGCTGCACCTCGAGTGCGCCGCCGCCGACGTAGAAAAACTGCTCCTCGCCGTCCGGCGTCAGCACGCGAACCTCGCCGGCCTTCAGCAGCGTGAGGAGCGGCGCGTGCCGCGGCGCGATGCCGATCTCGCCCTGCGAGGCCGGCGCAAACACCATGGTCGCCGGGCCCGAGAAGATCTCCCCCTCGGCGCTGACGATGTCGACGTGGATGGTGGGCACCTCGCTCACTGCAGCGTCTTCGCTTTTTCCACGGCCTCGTCGATCGAGCCGACCATGTAGAACGCCTGCTCGGGGAGACTGTCGTAGTCGCCCGCGATGATGCCCTTGAAGCCGCGGATGGTTTCCTTGAGCGGGACGATCTTGCCTTCCTGGCCCGTGAACACCTTCGCGACGTTGAATGGCTGGGAGAGGAAGCGCTGGATCTTGCGCGCCCGGAAGACGCTCAGCTTGTCTTCCTCGGACAGCTCGTCCATGCCGAGGATCGCGATGATGTCCTGCAGTTCCTTGTAACGCTGCAACACGGCCTGTACGCCGCGCGCAGTGTCGTAGTGCTCCTCGCCCACGACGAGCGGATCGAGTTGTCGCGAGGTCGAATCGAGCGGGTCCACGGCCGGATAGATGCCGAGCGCCGCGATCTGGCGCGACAGCACCACGGTCGCATCGAGGTGCGCGAAGGTCGTGGCGGGCGAGGGGTCGGTCAGGTCGTCCGCCGGAACATACACGGCCTGGATCGAGGTGATGGAGCCCGTCTTCGTCGAGGTAATGCGCTCCTGCAGCACGCCCATTTCCTCGGCGAGCGTCGGTTGGTAGCCCACCGCCGAGGGCATGCGCCCGAGCAGCGCCGACACTTCGGTGCCGGCGAGCGTATAGCGGTAGATGTTGTCGACGAAGAACAGCACGTCGCGGCCCTTGCCGCCGTCCTCGCGCACCTCGTCGCGGAAATACTCCGCCATCGTGAGACCGGTGAGCCCGACGCGCAGGCGGTTCCCCGGCGGCTCGTTCATCTGGCCGTACACCATCGCCACCTTGGAGTTGGAGAGCTGCTTCGCGTCGATGACGCCCGATTCCATCATCTCGTGATAGAAGTCGTTCCCCTCGCGCGTGCGCTCGCCGACGCCCGCGAACACCGACAGGCCGCTGTACTGCTTGGCGATGTTGTTGATGAGCTCGAGCATGTTGACCGTCTTGCCGACGCCGGCGCCGCCGAACAGGCCGATCTTGCCGCCCTTCGCGAACGGCACGAGCAGGTCGATGACCTTGATGCCGGTGACGAGCAGGTCCTGGCCGCCCGCCTGCTCGGCGAAGGACGGCGCGGGGCGATGGATCGGCAGCCGCTCCTTTGCCTCCACCGGGCCGCGCTCGTCCTGCGGCACCCCGAGCACGTCCATGATCCGCCCGAGCGTGCCCTGGCCGACGGGGACCGTGATCGGCTGGCCGCTCGCTTCCACCTCGAGGCCGCGCTTCAGCCCTTCCGAGGCGCCCATCGCGATGGTGCGCACCACCCCGTCGCCGAGCTGCTGCTGCACCTCGAGTGTGACACCGCCTTCGCGAATCTTGAGCGCCTCGTACACTCTGGGGATCGAGCCGCGTGGAAACTGCACGTCGATGACGGCGCCGATGATCTGCGTGATTTTGCCCGTGGCCATGATGTCGTTACCTCAAACTAGACTGCTGCCGCGCCGCCCACGATCTCGGAAAGTTCCTTGGTGATCGCGGCCTGGCGGGCCTTGTTGTAGATGAGCTGCAGCTCGCCAATGAGCTTGCCGGCGTTGTCCGATGCGCTCTTCATCGCGACCATGCGCGCCGCCATTTCGCAGGCGACGCTCTCGACCGCGCCCTGGTAGACCTGCGACTCGACGTAGCGCATCAGCAATCCATCGAGGATCTCGCTCGCATCCGGCTCGTAGATGTAGTCCCAGTGCTGCTGCAGGTCCGCCGCGTCGTGCGTCTCGATGGGCAGCAGCTGCAGCGCGCTCGGCTTCTGCGTCATGGTGTTCACGAAGCGCGCGTTCACGAGCAGCAACCGGTCGACCGAGCCGTCGCGATAGGCATCGAGCATCACCTTCACCGCGCCGATCAGGTCCTTCATGTGGGGACGATCGCCGAGATGGACGACGTTCGCGACGATCGGCGTGCTCAGCCTGCGAAAGAACGCGAGCCCCTTGTTGCCGACGATGCACAGGCTCACGGTGGCGCCTGCGGCGCGGCATTCGCGTATCAACTGCAGGACATTCTTGAAGACGTTGATGTTCAGCGCGCCGCACAGGCCCCGGTCGGTCGAGATCACGATGATGCCGACGGATTTCACCGGCTCGCGCGTGACGAGGAACGGATGCCGGTAATCCGGGTTCGCCTCATTCAGGTGTCCGATGGCCGTGCGCATGCGCGCCGCGTACGGGCGCGAGGCGCGCATCCGGTCCTGCGCGCGGCGCATCTTGCTCGCCGCGACCATCTCCATCGCCTTGGTGATCTTCTGAGTGTTCTTGACACTCGAGATCTTGCTGCGGATTTCCTTGGTACCCGGCATGGCGGCTTGGCGCTAGCGCCCGCTCAGTACGCGCCCGTGGCGACGAACTCTTCGACACACTTCTTGAGTCCCGCCTCGACGTCCGGCGTCAGGTTCGGGTTGGCGTTGATGCCGTCGAGAAGCTTCTTGTAGTTCGATTTCGCGAAACCCTGCAGCGCCGCCTCGAAGTCGACGACCTTCTTGCGATCCACCTTGTCGAAGTAACCGCCGTTCGCGGCATAGATCGACAGCGCCATCTCCGCGACCGACATCGGGGCATACTGCTTCTGCTTCATCACTTCGGTGACGCGTACGCCGCGCTCGAGTTGCCGGCGCGTCGCCTCATCGAGATCGGACGCGAACTGCGAGAACGCCGCGAGCTCGCGGTACTGCGCGAGCGCGAGGCGGATGCCGCCACCGAGTTTCTTGATGATGCCGGTCTGCGCAGCGCCACCGACGCGCGACACCGAGATGCCCGCGTTCATCGCGGGACGAATGCCGGCGTTAAACAGGTCCGTCTCCAGGAAGATCTGCCCATCGGTGATCGAGATGACGTTGGTCGGCACGAATGCGGTAACATCGCCCGCCTGCGTCTCGATGATCGGCAGCCCGGTGAGCGAGCCGGTCCGTCCCTTGACGCGGCCGTTGGTCGCTTTCTCGACGTATGCCTCGTTGACGCGAGCGCTGCGCTCCAGCAGGCGCGAATGCAGATAGAAGACGTCGCCGGGATAGGCCTCGCGGCCCGGCGGACGGCGCAGCAGGAGCGAGATCTGCCGGTACGCCCAGGCCTGCTTGGTGAGATCGTCGTAGATGATGAGCGCGTCTTCGCCGTTGTCCATGAAGTACTCGCCCATCGTGCAGCCCGAGTAGGGCGCGATGTACTGCAGGGCGGCCGGCGTCGAGGCGGAGGCCGTGACGATGATGGTGTGGCCCATCGCGCCGTGCTCCTCGAGCTTGCGCACCACGTTGGCGATCGTGGACTGCTTCTGCCCGATCGCGACGTAGATGCACTTGATGCCCGAGTTCGTCTGGTTGATGATCGTATCGACCGCGAACGCCGTCTTGCCCGTCTGGCGGTCGCCGATGATGAGCTCGCGCTGGCCGCGACCGATCGGCACCATCGCGTCGATGGCCTTGTAGCCGGTCTGCACCGGCTGGCTCACGCTCTTGCGATAGATGACGCCCGGCGCCACGCGCTCGATCGGCGCGGTGCGCGTCGCCTGGACCGGGCCCTTGCCATCGAGCGGATTGCCGAGCGAGTCGACTACGCGACCGAGCAGCTCCGGCCCGATCGGGACCTCGAGGATCCGGCCCGTCGTCTTGACCGTATCGCCTTCGACGATGTGCTTGTACTCGCCGAGCACGACCGCGCCCACCGAATCCTGCTCGAGGTTCAGCGCGAGCCCGAAGGAATTACCCGGGAACTCGAGCATCTCGCCGTAACGGGCATCCGCGAGTCCGTGGATGCGCGTGATTCCGTCCATCACCGACACGACGGTGCCGACGTTGCGCGCGTCCGTCACGGACTCGAATTTTTCGATCCGCTGTCTGATGAGATCGGAGATCTCGGTCGCCTTGATGGACATGAAAGGTCCTCGTGACTGATCGTGAGTTCTCTAGGCCATGAGCTCGTGAGCCATGCGGTCGACCTGCGAGCGCAACGAGCCGTCGATGACGAGATCGCCCGCGCGCAGCACCGCGCCGCCGAGCAGCGTCGCATCCACCGTGCAGTGGAGGCGAACGCGCCGCTGCAGGCGCTTCTCCATCGACGCGGACAGCGCCGCCTTGCGCTTCTCGTCGAGCGGCACGGCCGTGGTCACCTCGACATCCACCGACCGCTCCGCCTCGTCCTTCATCGCATTGAAGAGCCCCGCGATCTCCGGCAGCACGCCGAGCCGGCGGTTTTCCGCGAGCAGGCCGAGGAAATTGTGCCCCGCCTCGTCAAAACCCCTTGCGGCAGCGGCATCCATGAAGGACAAGACGAGATCCGCGAGCTGCGCAGCGGTGACGTGCGGGCTGGTCAGAAGTCTCGCCACGCGCGCGTCACCGACAACCTGCGCGGCGATGGCGAGCGCGGCCGACCACGGGCCCAGCAGCTTCGCCGCGTTCGCGTGCGCAAATGCGGCCTTGGCATAGGGTCGGGCGAGGGTGGTCTTGTCCGCCATGGGCGCTCAGAGCTTTCCCGCGAGCTGGTCGAGCAGCTCCGCGTGCATCTTTGGATCGATCTCGCGCTGCAGGAGCTTCGCAGCTGTGCGCACCGCCAGCTGCCCGACCTCGCGGCGCAGCTGATCGCGGGCCCGGCCCTGCTCGAGCCCGATCTGCTGCTGCGCCGAGGTGACGAGCCGCGCTCCCTCGGCCACGGCCTGCGTCTTCGCCTGGTCAACGATTTCGTTCGCGCGATGCTGCGCCTGGTCGATGATCTGGTTGGCGCGCTCGCGCGCGTCGCGGATCACCGTTGCGGCGCGCTTTTCGGCCTGCGCGAAATCCTGCTGGCCCTTCTCGGCCGCGGCGAGTCCAAGCGCGATCTTCTTCGCGCGCTCGTCCATCGCGCCGAGGATCAGCGGCCACACGAACCTCATCGTGAACCAGACGAGCGTCAGAAAGACGACCATCTGCACGACGAGCGTCAGGTTGATATTCACCTTGTGCGTCTCCTGCGCAAGTCGCGGCGCCTCAGGGCTGCTGCGTGCCGCTCACTTGAGCCCGCTCAGGAACGGGTTCGCGAATGTAAAGAAGAGCGCGAAGCCGATGCCGATCATCGTGACGGCGTCGAGCAGGCCGGCGACGATGAACATCTTCACCTGCAGCGCCGGCGTGAGTTCCGGCTGGCGGGCGGCGCCCTCGAGGAACTTGCCGCCGAGCAGGCCGAAGCCGATCGCGGTGCCAGCCCCGCCGAGGCCGAATATGATGCCGACTGCCAACGCAGTCATGCCCTGAATGTGTGCAACGTTCTCCATCTGTCTACTCCTGAACCAGAAAAATCAGTGGTGCTCGTGGGCCATCGCCAGGTACACGATCGTGAGTACCATGAAGATGAAGGCCTGGAGCGTGATGATAATGAGATGAAAGAGGGCCCAGAGGAGCCCGAGCACGAACTGCCCGCCGATCGCCACCCAGCCGCTGAGCGAAGCAAGCAGCGCTGTGCCGCCGAGCACGGCGAGCAGCAAGAAGATCATCTCACCCGCATAGAGATTGCCGAACAGTCGCAGCGCAAGCGAGACCGGGCGCGCGAACAGCGTCACCGATTCGAGCAGCAGGTTGAGGGGCGCGAGCAGGATCTTCATCGGCAGGCTCTTCGCGCTGAACGGCTGCAGGACGAGCTCGCCGAGAAAGCCGCCGAGCCCCTTCATCTTGATGCTGTAGAAGATGATCAGTGCGAACACGGTGAGCGAGAGGCCGAAGGTGATATTGAGGTCGGTGCTCGGCACCACCCGCAGGTGCTCGAGCCCGAAGGCGCGCTCGGCCACCGCCGGCAGGAAATCCACCGGCAGCAGGTCCATCGCGTTGAAGAGGAACACCCAGCAGAAGATCGTGAGCGCGAGCGGCGCGATCACTCTCGAAGTGCCGTGGAAACTGTCCTTCACCTGCTGATCGACGAAGTCGACGATCAGCTCGACGAAATTCTGGAACTTGCCCGGCACGCCGGAAGTCGCGGTGCGGGCCGCCAGAAAGAAGGAGCCCCCGAAGACCAACGCGAGCGCAACGGAAAAGAACACGCTGTCGAGGTTGACCGTCCAGAAGCCGCCGCCCGCGCCCACCTGATGCGAAAGATTGGTGAGATGGTGAACGATGTATTCGTTGGGAGTCGGTGCCGCTTCAGCCATCTAGCTTCTCGAACCTGTCACGATGCCCGCGCGCCGCGCCCGCCGAGCCGCGGCATCGCGTTCGCGAGCGCTATCCAGTAGACGAAAAAAGTCGCCGCGTAGCCGGCGAACAGCCCGCCGGCCGAGATCCTCAGGTACTTCAGCACCAGGACGAACAGGGCGATCACGATCGCGACCTTGGCCGCCTCGCCGACGTAAAACGCGCGCGCCGCGAGTCCGGCGTCCTGTGCCGACGTTCGGCGAAACGCCAGCACGACCATCGCGAGGCTGGCCACGGTGCCGATCCCGCCGCCGATCGCAGCCGACTGCGCCGCGTTCGATCCGGCCGCCGCGTAGCACGCCAGCGCGACCAGACCGGTGACCGCCGCCTGTCCCGCCACCACGCCGAGCGCGATCTGCCTTGCTTCAGGCAGGGCCACCGTCGCCACGCCGTTCTCCCCGTCCTCCGGACAACAAAAAAGCCACTTCCGGGAGACCAGTGACCGACGGCAAGTGGCTTCGCTTTTACCTTATGGCACGCCCACTTACGGGCGTGCTGCGAAGGCGCGCGATTATAGGGAGTCGCCGCTCGCCCGTCTACAGGCGCTCGCCCGCCGAGCGTCACTGGATGTGCGCGAGAATGCCGTCAAGCTCGTCGAGACTGTTGTAGTTGACGACCAGTTTCCCCTTGCCCGACGCGGACTGCTGGATCGCCACTTTCGCGCCAAGCTTTTCGGTGAGATCTTCCTCCAGGCGGCGGACATTGGGGTCGGCGACGTGGCCGTCGCCGCTGCGCCTGCCCGCCCCGCTCGCAGAACTCAGGAGCCGTCGCACCAGCGCCTCGGTCTCGCGCACCGACAGTCCTTTCTTCGCCACCAGCACCCCGACTTCGGTCTGCTGGCGTCGGCCGGACAAGGCGAGCAGCGCCCGGGCATGTCCCATCTCGAGTTCGCGCTTCTCCACCAGCTCGCAGACTTCCGGCGACAGTTCGAGCAGCCGCAGCAGGTTTGACACGGTGGCGCGCGAGCGCCCGATCGCGTCGGCCGCCTGCTGGTGCGTCACGCCGAATTCCGTGATCAGCCGATCGAGCGCGCGCGCTTCCTCGAGCGGATTAAGATTCTCGCGCTGGATGTTCTCGATGAGTGCCATCGCGATGGCGGAGTCATCGGGCACGCGGCGGATGACGGCCGGGATCTTCTCGAGACCGGCGATCTGTGCAGCGCGCCAGCGCCGCTCACCCGCGACGATTTCGTAGCGCTGGACCGCACCCGGTTGCGCGGTATCGAGCGGCCGCACCACGATCGGCTGCACCACGCCCTGCGCGCGGATCGACGCGGCCAGTTCCTCCAGGCTCTCGGGCCGCATGTCGAGCCGCGGCTGGTAACGCCCCCGTTGCAGCAGATCGAGCGGCAGGTAGGCGAGCTCCTCCGCGCCTGTCGCGCCTGGCGCCGCCTCGAGC
>JBAVOB010000198.1:0-2455 GCA_049691655.1 Steroidobacteraceae bacterium
GCAGTTGCTCGGGGGTCTTCTGCGCTTCGAGCTGGCGCACGGCGACGCCCTGTTCATTGAGAACCGCGCGCTCGCGCGCGGCCGCCTCGGGCGGCACGCGGTCGCCGTAGTGGATGACACCGCGGGCGTCCACCCACTTGTAGGTCTCCGTTGGCCGCGACGGGTCCGCATGCGCGTACCCCGCCAGCGAAGCGAGGAGTGTGGCGGCGATCAGTGACAGCGAGCGCATCCGATTATCCTGCCCGAGGCGACTGTCCACGCGAACTAGGCGACGCCGTATCGTGCCCGGTATGCCCGCAGCGCGGCAATATGTTCGTCGGGAATGCGACCTGGGTCACTCCCGGGCCGCGCCGCTCCCAGCTCGATCAGTTCGTCAAGTGTGAGCAGGCTCACGCAGCGAAGTCCCAGATCCGCCTGCACTTCCTGCACTGCGGAACGGCCGCCCGCGCCCTGGCCGCGCTCCTGGCGGTCGAGCGCCAGCGCAATGGCAAGGGGCTGGGCGCCGGCGCCCCGGATGAGCGCGACCGAGGCGCGCACGGCCGTGCCGGCGGTGATGACGTCGTCGACGATGACGATGCGGCCACGCAGCGCGCTGCCGACGAGCAGGCCGCCTTCGCCGTGATCCTTGGCCTCCTTGCGATCGAAAGCCCACGGTACGTTGCGTCCCTGATGCCGCGCGAGCGCCACGGCGGTGCTCGTGACCAGCGGAATGCCCTTGTAGGCGGGGCCGAACAGCATGTCGAAGTCGATTCCTGACCGCACGAGCGCCGCGGCGTAGCACTCGCCGAGCGCTGCGAGCGAAGCGCCGTCGTTGAAGGCGCCAGCATCGAAGAAATACGGGCTGTCGCGACCGGACTTCAGCCTGAACGACCCGAAGCGCAGCGCCGAGCGCGCGAGCGCCAGTTCCACGAACGTTCGTTGGTAATCCTGCATACCCGCATAATATCGGGATGCGCATCATCACGTTGAACGTGAATGGCATCCGGTCCGCGGCCGGAAAAGGCCTGTTCCGCTGGCTCCCGGGGCAGCAGGCCGACGTCGTCTGCCTGCAGGAAACCCGGTGTCAGGAGCACCAGCTCACCGGCCACGACGTCGAGCTCCCCGGGTATCACCGCTTCCTCTTCGAGGCACGGCGGCCGGGCTATGCCGGCACCGCCTTGTACTCGCGCCGCGAGCCGGACGAGGTCATCAGCGGATTCGGCGTGCGGGAATTCGACCGCGAAGGCCGCTATCTCGAAGCGCGCTTCGGCGCATTGTCCGTCGTGTCGCTGTATCTGCCGTCGGGATCGTCGGGGCCGCATCGCCAGGCTGCGAAGTTCCGCTTCCTGAAGAGGTTCCTGCCGCACCTCAAGTCGCTGCGGCGGCGGCGGCGCGATTACATTCTCTGCGGCGACTGGAACATGGCGCACCGACCCCTCGATCTCAGGAACTGGAAGTCGAACCAGAAGAATTCCGGATTCCTGCCCGAGGAGCGCGCCTGGCTCGATGAACTGTTCGGCCCGGCCGGCTACGTGGATGCATTTCGCGAAGTGTGCAGCGAACCCGATCAGTACACTTGGTGGTCGAATCGCGGCCAGGCGTGGAAGAACAACGTGGGCTGGCGCATTGACTACCAGGTTGCGAGCCCGCGGCTTGCCGGCCGCGCGCATGCGGCCCGCATCTATAAGGAAGAGCGCTTTTCGGACCACGCGCCGCTCATCATGGACTACGACCTGTGACCGCCCCGGCTGCGCCGGGCACGCGGTCAGCAGGCGCCAGGCCGACAAGCTGGGCCGCGGCGATCGCGGTCTATCGCGAGCGGCCGGTGCTCTCGATGCTGTTCCTCGGATTTTCCGCCGGCCTGCCGTTCCTGCTGGTCTTCTCGACGCTCTCGGCGTGGTTGACGCAGGCCGGCATCAAGCGCGCGACCATCGGCATGCTCGCCTGGGTGGGCACGATCTACACGGTCAAGTGGTTGTGGTCGCCGATCGTCGATCGCCTGGCGCTGCCGTTCCTCGATCGCTGGCTCGGGAGGCGGCGCAGCTGGATGCTGGTCGCTCAGATCGGCATCGTGTTCGCGCTCCTGAACCTCGCCTCGAGTCACCCGGACGCGAGCGTGATGCACGTGGCGCTCGGCGCGTTGTTCCTCGCGTTCTGCGCGGCGACGCAGGACATCGCGCTCGATGCGTGGCGCATCGAGTCCGCGCCGCCGGACCTGCAGGGCGCGATGGCCGCGGCGTACCAGTACGGTTATCGCATCGCGATGATGGTGGCGAGCGCCGGCGCGCTGTGGATCGCCGCGGACTTCGGCTGGGCGGCCGCGTATACCGCGATGGCTGGCATCGCCTTCGTGGGCATTGCGACCACGCTCCTCGTGCATGAACCGGCGCGATCGACGCCGCGCGCCTCGTACCTACGCGAGCAGCGTGTCATCGACTGGGTCGAGGAGCGGCGGCACTGGCCCGCGGCGCTGCGC
>JBAVOB010000199.1:0-3170 GCA_049691655.1 Steroidobacteraceae bacterium
GAGTACAGGCTCACCGGTTCGCGGCAGGCGACCTGAAAATAGAATTCGAGATGATCCTGAAGATTGCCGCCGACGCCGGGCAATGCGTGCGTTACCGGGACACCGAGCGCCTGCAGTTCCTCGGCCGGCCCGACCCCCGACAACTTCAGCAGCTGCGGCGAATTGATCGGGCCGCCGGAGAGGATCACGTCCCGGCGCGCACTGACGCGGTGGGTGCCGCTCCCTCGCAGGTACTCCACGCCGCAGGCGCGTCGGCCCGCGAAGACCACTCGCGTCACGAGCGCGTGCACGCGAACCTCGAAGTTGGGGCGCCCGAGCGCCGGGCGCAGGTACGCATAGGCGGTGCTGCAGCGCCGACCGTTGTCCACCGTCATGTCAAAGCGGCCAAAACCTTCCTGTTGGTAGCCGTTGACATCGGCAGTGCGCGGATAACCCGCTTGCATCGCCGCCTCGAGCCAGGCTGCATGCAGCGGATTGCTCAACGACCCATAACAGGTCCGCAACGGGCCCGCGTCGCCACGGTATTCATCGCCGCCTTCGCGGCGCGCGTCCGCGCGGCGAAAATAGGGCAGTACGTCGGCATACGACCACCCGTCCGCCCCCTCCTCCTGCCAGCGGTCGAAATCGAGCGGGTTGCCGCGAATGTAGACCATTCCATTGACCGACGAGGAGCCGCCCAGCACCTTGCCGCGCGGCGTGACCATGCGCCGTCCGCCAAGCCCCGGTTCCGGCTCCGTGCGGTAGCCCCATCCATAGCGGCGCATGTTCATCGGAATCGACAGCGCGGTCGGCATCTGAATGTAGATAGAACGATCCGACCCCCCGGATTCCAGCAGCAACACCCGGTGGCGTCCGTCCTCGCTCAGGCGATCGGCGAGCACGCAGCCGGCCGACCCCGCGCCAACGATGATGTAATCGAACTGCTCTGGGCTCACGGCCATAGTCCGGATCAATAGGGCGCCTGAATGTCCTGCAACGCGACGTAAACGCTCTTCAGCTGCGTGTAGTGCTCGATCGCGGCGCGACCGTTCTCGCGCCCCAGGCCGGACTGCTTCACCCCGCCGAACGGCAACTCGACTGGCGTCACGTTGTAGTGGTTGATCCAGCAGGTACCTGCCTGCAGCCCGGCAATCACCCGATGCGCGCGCGTCAAGTCCGCCGTGAATACGCCTGCAGATAAACCAAATTCCGTGGCGTTCGCACGGCGCAGGACCTCGACCTCGTCATCGAAGGCGAGAACGCACAGCACAGGACCGAAAATCTCCTCGCGGACAATTCTCATGTCGTCATGGCAGCGGTCGAACACCGCGGGTTCCACGAAACAGCCTTTGGCAAGCGCGCCCTCGGTTCGCCTCTGGCCGCCGACCAGGAGACGCGCGCCTGCGGCCAAACCGGTCTTGACGTAGCCGAGAACCTTTTCCAGGTGTCCCTGCGAGATCAGCGAACCGACCTGGGTGGCCGGATCGAGCGGATCGCCGACGCGCAAAGCGCGCGTGCGCGCCACCAGGCGCTCGATGAAGTCCCCGAGCACGCGCCGCTCGACGAACACGCGCGTACCGTTCGAACATACCTCTCCCGCGGAATAGAAATTGCCGAGCAGCGCACCAGCGACCGCGTTGTCGAGGTTGGCGTCCGCGAAGACGATGATCGGCGACTTGCCGCCGAGCTCGAGCGTGACCTGCTTGAGCGTTGCGGCAGCGTCGCGCATCACGGCCCGACCGGTGCTGACCTCGCCCGTCAGGGAAATTTTGCGAATGCCGGGGTGACGCGTGAGCAGCTGACCCGTTTCGGCATAGCCCTGGACCACCTGGAATACGCCTTCCGGTGCGCCGGCAGCGAGCAGCGTCGCCTCGAGCCGCTGCGCCGACAATGGCGTCAGCTCCGCCGGCTTGAAGATCATGGCGTTGCCGCAAGTGAGCGCGGGCGCCGTCTTCCAGCAAGCGATCTGCAACGGATAATTCCAGGCGCCGATTCCGGCCACGACGCCCAGCGGCTCCCGACGGGTGTAGCCAAACGCCGCCGGCCCGAGGTCGAGATGCTCGCCGGCGATGGTTGCAGCAAGCCCTGCGTAGTACTCGAAACAGTCCGCGCCCGAAACGACATCCACCACGCGCGTCTCCTGAATCGGCTTGCCGGTGTCACGGGTCTCGAGTTCGGCGAGCTCGTCGTTCTGCTGGCGCAGCAGATCCGCAGCGCGACGCAGGATCCGACCCCGCTCTGCGCCGGTCAGCGCGGCCCAGGCGCGTTGCGCAAGCGTCGCTCTGGCAACTGCCGCGTCGACCTCCGCCGCTCCACTGACCGGCAGACGCGCGAGTTCCTCGCCTGTCGCGGGGTTGCACGTCCGCAGCTGGGTCTGGGATCGGCGCTCGCTCCGCACCACGCCTGCGGGCGCTGACGCGGCGCGCAGATGTGTATCCACGAAGTGCGTGAGCAGCGCACGCGCGCTGTCACTGTCGGCCTCGTCCCAATCGGATAACGCGGCGCGCAGCCAGACGCCGTCGATCATCGCGGCGATCATCGCGGCGAGCGAATCGGCCTCTTCAGGGCCGAGGAGCTGCCGCAAGGCGTGCCGCAGGTTCGACAACATGCGGCGCTGATAAGCGGTCTGCACACGCTGTAGTCGCTCGACATGCGGCACTTGCGCCCAGAACGCGAGCCAGGCTCTCGCGTCGCGCAGATCGAACTCCGTCGTCGCGAGATTGGCGTCGATGATCGCCTGCACGCGCTCACGCGCTGTGCCTGCCTGCTGCAGGCGCAGCCGCACCTGCTCGTGTACCCGGCGTGCGAGCTTGCGAAATGCGGCCTCCAGCAAGGCGTCCTTGTCGCCAAAATAATGGGCCACCAGGCCGGGCGACGCATTGGCCCGGCCCGCGATCTGCGCCAGCGTGCTCGCGATGTATCCATCCTCGGCGAGGCTCTCAAGCGTCACCGCGATGAACTGCTCGCGACGCGCGTCCTCGGAATCGATGCGGACTCCGGGGCGGGACTTGATTGATCGTTCGTTCAATTATGTCCCCAATCTGTCATGGTCCTCATCGAGGAGATGGTTGCGTCTTGTGACCACCAGTGGCCTCTCGAGGAGCAGAGAAAAGTGTAACTTATTGTCTTTCCTAGCAATAATTGCAATCAGACCGGCGGACCTCCCACGGTGAATGGGCATTCAATAGTAC
>JBAVOB010000200.1:0-2834 GCA_049691655.1 Steroidobacteraceae bacterium
ATGGTGCTTCTGACGGTGACCGTCGGAGCGATCACGGCGTCAATGGCGCGCGCCTTCAGTCAGGACAAGATCGCTTACGTCAACGACGTTGCCGCCATCGTCGCCACCAGCACCTCGGCGGAATCGGCGGCGATCCTGCGCGGCTACGTGCAGGCCATGGACGAGGTCGGCGCGATCCTGACCGAGCGCGGTGCCGCGCAGGATCAGCTGAGCGCGGACCTGCTGGCCAGGCGGCCGGAACTCCTGAGCGTCAGCCTGATCACCGTGGGGCGCGTTCCGGCGACGCTCTACGATAAGGAGCGCCTGGCCGCGCTCGGATTGAACCCCGGCGAGCTCGTTAAGCAGGCGCTCGCGCGCGTGGCCGATAAGGCACCGGTCGATTCCGCAAGCCTGCGCGTCGGAACGCTGGATCTTGCGAACGCCGATCCGCTGTTGATCCTGGCGCAGCCGCTGCCGTCGGTGGCGAATGAGCCGCTGCGGCTCGTCCTGATGTGCATTCGCTCCGATCAGATCGCCCGCGCGGTGGAGCGTGGCCGCGGATTCCGCAGTGCACTGGTGGACTCGACCGGCGAAGTGCTGGTCGCAAGCCGTGGCGGATCCGAGGCGGCGCGCGGCTGGATCCGTGCCATGTTCCAGCTCGACGTGCCGACGCAGGCCGGCGTCGTGACGCGCGAGTTCGAGGCTGACGGCACCGGCTATCTGGCTGCCAGGGCGCCGGTGCGCGTCGCCGGCGTCATCGCGATTACCGCCATCCCGCGCGCCGCCGCGTACCTGACGGCGCGCGAGCTGCTCGCGGCACTGCTGCTGGTGAGCGTCGCGCTGATGATCGCGGGCGCACTGGTTGCGCTCCTGGTCGCGCGGCGGCTGACGACGCCGCTCGAGAAACTGGCCGTGGCCGCCGAGGGCATCGGTCAGGGCCGCTTCGACATCCGCATTCAATCACACACTTCCGACGAGATTGGCGCGCTGGCAGGCGCCTTCAATGCGATGGCCGCGGGATTGCAGGAGCGCGATGCAGCCCTCGCGAGTACCCAGCAGGCGCTGGTGCAGTCCGAGAAAATGTCGGCGTTTGGCCAGCTGAGCGCCGGGATCGCCCACGAAGTGAAGAACCCCCTGGCCGGCATACTCGGCCACACTCAGCTCGTGATGCGCACCCTCGGTCCTGAACATCCCGCCATCAAGAATCTCGCGCTCGTTGCCGGAGAGACCCGGCGCTGCAGCGATATCATTACCAACCTCATGCGTTTCGCCCGGCAGGACAAGCCGAAGTGCCTGCCCGTGGACGTCAACGCAGTGGTGGACGCCGCCAGCGCGATCGTCGCTCACCAGCTCTCGCTCCAGAGAATCACCGTGGTGCGTGCAACGGCCGAGCGCCTGCCGGCGGTGGCCGGTGACTTCAACCAGTTGCAGCAGGTGATCGTCAATCTCCTGATCAACGCGCAGCAGGCGATGGACGCTAAGCGCGGCGAGATCGCGATCCGAACGCGCGCGGACGCTGACCGGGTAGTGATCGAAGTCGCGGATAACGGCCCGGGCATGACGCCCGAGGTGCAGGCTCGCGTCTTCGAGCCTTTCTTCACCACCAAGCCACAGGGCAGAGGCACGGGACTCGGGCTCTCCGTGACCTATGGAATCATCGAGAGCCACCGAGGGCGCATCAGCGTGCAAAGTCGTCCCGGCGAAGGCGCAACGTTCGTTGTCAGCCTGCCGCTGGCGGTCACGGGCGAGGCCGAGGCCGCGGCATAGAGCTCGGCAACCGGGTTGTGTTCAGGCGTCGAGCGTGCGCAGCACCGCTGCCGCCGTCACCGCGCTCACACGCACATTCGATTCTTCGGTGACGCCGGCGATGTGCGGCGTGAGCAGCAGGTTCGGCAATCCGGCGAATCGCCGGCCGGCGTCGGCATCGAGCGGCTCGCGCTCGAACACATCGAGCGCGGCACCGCCGAGCTGCCCGGCGCGCAGCGCGTGCACCAGTGCGGATTCATCCACTACCCCGCCACGCGCGCTGTTGATCAGGATCGCGCCGCGCTTCATGAGCGCGAGGCGGCGGGCGTCGGCCAGGCCGCGCGTGGCGGGCGTGAGCGGCACATGCAGACTGACGGCATCGCTCGAGGCGAACAGCGTATCGAGGTCGAGGCGCTCGGCGAGCTGCCAGCCGGGATGGGAGTCGGGCAGATGCGGGTCGCAGGCCGCGACGCTCATGCCGAGCGCGCGGGCACGTTGCGCCGTGTCGCGCGCGATGGCGCCGAGACCGACGAGGCCGAGACGCTTCCCCGAAGTCTCGCGGCCGATCAGCGCCATGCGCGGCCACTCGCCCGCGGCGACGGCAGCGCTTGCGAACCAGGCACGCCGCAACAGCACGAGCATGGCCGTGATCACGTATTCAGCGACCGCGATATCGTTGGCGCCGGTAGCCGGAATCACCTGGATGGCTCGCGCCTTGCACGCCTCGAGATCGATGTTGTCGAGACCGACGCCGAGGCGGCCGACGACGCGGAGCCGAGGAGCCTGCGCCAGCAACGCGCTATCTACTCGCGTGCGGTTGCGCACGATCAGCGCGCGTGCGTTGCCTAGCGCGGTCGCGAGATCTCCCGGTGCGTCGACCAGCTTCGGATCGTACAGCGCATCGCGGCCGGCGAAGGCCTGTCTGACGATGGATTCGTCCATGAATTCGCAAATCACGATCTCTGCCATGCGGAACCCTCTCAGCTCGCTGGTCGGTCGATGAGAGCACGAATTTCGGCGTGCAGTGCCGCCGTGATCTGCAGGCCATCGCGCGCCGCGCGCTCGCGCGCTGCGAGCCGCCGGGATCCCGGCAGCCGCACCCCCGGCTC
>JBAVOB010000201.1:0-5398 GCA_049691655.1 Steroidobacteraceae bacterium
GCCTTGCGCGAAGCGCCCGCCAGGTCCGCGATGATGAAAGCGGCCTGGGCGGCGAGCGCCACGGCCAGCAGCCAGGTCACGATCTGCGGGGCACGCGCGGCGAAAGACACCAGGCCATCCTGCGTGCGCAAACTCTGCAGCCAGGTCACCGAATCCATCGCGATTGAACCCCCGAGGCACGGCGTTTTCGGCCTCCATTCCGGGCCGCCAACCGATCCCGCACGTGCAAGACCGCGCCATGATACGGGCCGCATGATTGCCGTCACAAGCGATTGTTTTCGCTTGTTAAACGTATCACTGTTCCGAAGCGTGTTCCGGCGTACTTGTGTTGGCTAATGGCGACCCCTATAAAGACTCCGATGACGAACCCCGATCTATCGCGGCCCGATTCGGGCCTGGCTGTCGAGGAAGCCCGTCCGCAGATCAAGCAGCCGCCGCTGTTCGAGGTGGTACTGCTCAACGACGACTACACGCCAATGGAATTCGTCGTCGACGTGCTCGAGAAGTTCTTCGGCATGAACCGGCCCGCCGCTACCCGCGTCATGCTGGAAGTGCACACTCAGGGCAAGGGCGTTTGCGGCGTTTTTACCTACGAGATCGCCGAGACCAAGGTTGCGCAGGTGACGACCTATTCGCGCGATAATCAGCATCCGCTCATGTGCACGCTCGAGGAAGCCTGACCGGGCCGAAGGAAAGACCGCCGTGCTGTCGAACGAGCTTGAATACTGTCTGAACGACGCGTTCCACCAGGCACGCGAGGCGCGCCACGAATTCCTGACCGTGGAGCACCTGTTGTACGCGATCCTCGACACGCCGCGCGTGCGCGAGGTGCTGCGCGGCTGCGGCGCCGACGTGGCGAAGCTCAAGCAGGAACTGCGCGAGCACATCGACAAGACGACACCGAAGCTCGCCGCCGACGACGATCGCGAGGTGCAGCCGACGCTCGGTTTCCAGCGAGTGCTGCAGCGCGCGGTGTTTCACGTGCAGTCGAGCGGCAAGACGGAAGTCGGTATCGCGAACGTGCTGGTCGCGATCTTCAGCGAGAAGCAGAGCCATGCCGTGTTTCTGCTCAATCGCCACGACGTGACGCGCCTCGATGTCGTCAACTTCATTTCCCACGGCCTCAGCAAGCTGCCCGACGAGCGCGCGGAGAAAGAGGAGACGGCAACCGACGCCGAACGTGAAAGCGATGGCGCGCGCGCGCTGGAGAAGTACACCAGTAACCTCAACCGCCTGGCGCAGGAAGGGAAGATCGATCCGCTCATCGGCCGCAAGCTCGAGATCGAGCGCACCATCGAAATCCTCTGCCGCCGGCGCAAGAACAATCCGCTCTATGTCGGCGAGGCCGGTGTCGGCAAAACGGCCATCGCCGAGGGGCTCGCGCGGCTCATCGTCGAGGGCAAGGTGCCCGATGTGCTGGCCGACTGCACCGTCTACGCCCTCGACCTCGGGGCGCTCATCGCCGGCACGAAATACCGCGGCGACTTCGAGAAGCGCCTGAAAGGCGTCATCGGCGAGCTGAAGAAGCAGCCCGGCGCCGTACTCTTCATCGACGAGATTCACACGGTGATCGGCGCGGGCGCGGCTTCGGGCGGGGTAATGGACGCCTCGAATCTCATCAAGCCCGTGCTCACGAACGGTGAACTGCGCTGCATCGGCTCGACGACCTACCAGGAATTCCGCGGCATCTTCGAGAAGGATCACGCGCTCGCGCGGCGCTTCCAGAAGATAGACGTCGTCGAACCGAGCGTCGCCGAGACGATCGAGATCCTGATGGGCCTGAAGAGCCGCTTCGAGGATCACCACGGGGTCAAGTACACGGACGAAGCCCTGCGGTCCGCGGCCGACCTCGCGGCGCGCCACATCAACGAGCGTCACCTGCCCGACAAGGCGATCGACGTCGTCGACGAGGCCGGGGCGCGCATGCGCCTGCGGCCGGTCGCCGAGCGGGAGACGACCGTCGACGTGCAGCATATCGAAGACGTCGTCGCTCGCATGGCGCGCATTCCGGCGAAGACGGTGTCGACGTCCGATCGCGAGGTGCTGCGTAACCTCGAGCGCGATCTGAAGCTCGTGATCTTCGGCCAGGACAAGGCGATCGAGACCCTCGGCGCCGCGATCAAGATGTCGCGCTCAGGCCTTGGGGATCAACGCAAGCCGGTCGGCAGCTTCCTGTTTGCCGGACCCACGGGCGTCGGCAAGACGGAAGTCACTCGCCAGCTCGCGATCGCAATGGGCATCGAATTCGTGCGCTTCGACATGTCCGAGTACATGGAACGGCACACGGTGTCGCGCCTGATCGGCGCGCCCCCTGGCTACGTCGGATTTGACCAGGGCGGGCTCCTTACGGAGGCCATCACCAAGCACCCGCACTGCGTGCTGCTGCTCGACGAAGTGGAGAAGGCGCATCCGGACGTCTTCAACCTGCTGCTGCAGGTGATGGACCACGGCACGCTCACCGACAACAACGGCAGGAAGGCCGACTTCCGCCACGTGATCATCGTGATGACGACCAATGCGGGCGCTCAGGAGATGAGCCGCCCGTCCATCGGTTTTACGCACTCGGACAACGCGAGCGACGGCATGGAAGTCATCCGCCGGCTGTTTTCGCCGGAATTCCGCAATCGGCTCGATGCGATCATCCAGTTCGCGCCGCTCGATGTCGCGACCATCGAACGCGTGGTCGACAAGCTGCTACTCGAAGCGGAAGCGCAGCTTGAGTCGAAGGGCGTGTCGCTCGTGCTCGATGACGCGGCGCGGCGCTGGATCGGCGAGAAGGGCTATGACCCGAAGATGGGCGCGCGCCCGATGGCCCGCGTGATCCAGGAGCACATCAAGCGGCCGCTTGCCGAAGAGCTGCTTTTTGGCCAGCTCTCGAATGGCGGGCAGGTGAGGGTATCGGTCGCCGCGGACGGGTCGACGCTGAAACTGCACTTCGAGCCGAACCGGGAACCGGCGCTCGCGTCCTGACGGACCGGGGGGTCAGCGCCCGCGATAGATGATGCGCCCTTTGGTGAGATCGTATGGCGTCATCTCCACGGTCACGGCGTCGCCGGTCAGGATGCGGATGTAGTTCTTGCGCATCTTGCCGGAGATGTGAGCGGTCACGACGTGGCCGTTCTTGAGCTTCACCCGGAACGTCGTGTTCGGGAGGCTCTCAACGACCTCGCCTTCCATCTGTATGTTGTCTTCTTTCGACATCCCGCTCTGCTGCAACGCCTGCGAAAAAGGCGCGCAATTCTACCGTTAAAGCCCGGCATGCATGCAATGCGTGTCGGGCCGCACGGCTAAATGGGGTCGCCGGGCGGATCGCAGGCGTTCGCTACCCCAGGCCCGATGTGCTCCGCGAGGAGCGCGCCGAACCGCGCGCGCGAAATCGAACGGCTGCCGAGCGTTTTCAGGTGGGGCGACGGCAGCTGGCAATCGATGACGACGATATCGCGGGCGCGGCAGGCCTCGACCAGGGCGGCCACGGCAACCTTGGAGGCGTCACGCTCCCGGCTGAACATCGATTCGCCGAAGAAGACGCGCCCGAGCTGCACGCCGTAGAGGCCGCCGGCGAGCTGTCCGGCGAGCCGGACCTCGATGCTATGTGCGACGCCGAGCTGGTGCAGCCGCACGTAGGCGGAGCGCATCTCGCCGGTGATCCACGTGCCGCGCGAGCCGGGGCGCGGGGCCGCGCAACCGCGGACTACCGCCTCGAAGTCCCGGTCGATAGTCGTCTCGAACGTGCGCCTGCGCAGCGTCCGGGCGAGGCTGCGGCTGAGATGGAATTCATCGGGAAACAGCACTTCGCGGGGGTCCGGCGCCCACCACAGCACGGGCTGCCCGGTCGAGTACCACGGGAACACTCCACGTGAATAAGCGGCCAGCAGCCGCTCGGGCGACAGGTCGCCGCCGGCGGCGAGCAGCCCCGGCGGCTCATCGAGCGCCTGTTCGATGGGCGGGAACCAGGTCGGCCCATCCGCGGGCGACAGCCAGGTGATCGTCTTTTTCAACTCGAACCGCGCCCCCGTTCGACGTCGCGCCGCCCGCGAAAGGGAACGTGACCGCGAATCTCCCGGGCGTAGGCTTCGATCGCTTCGGCCTCGCGGCCGACAAAATCGCCGATCGCCGCGCGAAACCGCGACTCGGCGATGTAATGCGCGGACCAGGTGATCGCCGGCTCGAAGCCGCGGCTCACCTTGTGCTCACCCTGCGTGCCGGGTTCGAACCGTCCGACGCCGCGCTCGATGCAGAACTCGATCCCCTGGTGGTAGCAGGCTTCGAAATGCAGGCTGTGACGATCGGCCGACGCGCCCCAGTAGCGGCCATACAGAGCCTCCGGGCTCCAGAAGAAGATCGCCGCGGCGACGGCCGACGAACCGTGCATGGCAAGTTTCACCATCAGCGACTCCCCGAGCGTGCGCGCAATCTCTGCGAAGAACGCCCGATTCAGGTAAGGCTCGTGGCCGTGGCGATGGAACGTGTCGCGATGGAAAGCGTAAATGCGGTCGAGGGAGGCGGGATCCAGATCGCTCCCGAAACGCGTTTCGAAGGCGATCCCCGCTTCGGCAACCCTGCGCCGCTCGCGCCGGGCTTTCTTGCGCTTCTCCGCCGTGAAAGTCTGGAGGTACTCGTCGAAGCTGCGGTAGCCGGCGTTGCTCCAGTGAAACTGGCAATCGCGGCGCAGCAGCCAGCCGGCACGCGCGAGCACGGCGCGGTCCCGCTCCTCAACGAACAGCGCGTGAATCGACGAGAAACCCTCCGCTACGGCGTAGGCCGTAATCTGCTGGATCAGTTGCCCGGCCAGCGCAGCGTGGTCCAGCCCGGGGCGCACCAGCAGGCGCGAGCCGCTCGCGGGCGTGAAGGGCACAGCGAGCACGAGTTTCGGGTAATACGGCAGACCGTAACGGGCATGCGCCTGCGCCCAGGCGAAATCGAAGACGAATTCGCCCCACGAATCCGTCTTGATGTACGCCGGCGCGGCCGCCGCGAGGCCGTGGCGGTCGCTCAGCGTGAAGAATGCGGGCGTCCAGCCGGTGCCGGCGCCAATACAGCCCGTGCGCTCGAGCGCGCTCAGGAATTCGTGGCGCAGGAACGGCTGCTCGGTGCCGGCGAGCGCATTCCAGTCGCGAGGCGCAATCGCCTCGATACTGCGCTCGACCGTGGCGCGCATGCTCAGCTCCGGCAACGGGCCGTCATGAGCACTAGGCTCTGGCTGCAATCGGCCGCGCCGAATTCTGCGCGTCGGTCTGCTCGAGCCAGCGATCCGCATCGAGCGCGGCCATGCAGCCCGAGCCAGCCGACGTCACGGCCTGGCGATAGACGTGGTCGGCCACATCGCCGGCGGCGAAAACGCCGGGAATGCTGGTCGCGGTCGCATCGCCGGATGTCCCGCTCTTCACGGTGATATAGC
>JBAVOB010000202.1:0-1580 GCA_049691655.1 Steroidobacteraceae bacterium
CCCTGCGGGCGTGGTTGCGCCTGCTCGGGGCGCGCGGCACCGCCGGCGGCCAGCTCGCGAGCTACCTGCTCTTCGAGTCGGGTTACACCCGGGCCCTGATCGAGCTCGGCTACCGCGATGCCATGGCGGAGCGCGCCCGGCTGGTGCCGTTCGTCTGCGGCCATCCGCTCGGGGACGTGCAGCCGTCAGGTGAGGAACAGCGTGCCGAGGCCGAGTAGCGTCGCGAATCCGATGCAGTCGGTGAAGGTCGTGAGAATCACGCCGGCCGACAGGGCCGGATCTATCCGCAGGCGTCGCAGCGCGAGCGGTACCATCACGCCGACCGCCGCGGCCGCGAGTAGGTTGGTCAGCATGGCGGCCGCGATGATCAGGGCGATCTTCCAGGTGCCGAACCAGGCAATCGTCGCCACGCCGACCACGACGGCCCAGATCAGGCCGTTCAACCCGCCGACGGCGACCTCCTTGAATAGCAGCCAGCGCGCGTTTTCCCACTGGATCTGGCCGAGCGCGAGTCCGCGCACGATCAGGGTCACCGTCTGGGTGCCGGCAATGCCTCCCATGCTGGCGACGATCGGCATCAGCGCCGCAAGCGCGGCCACTTTCTCGATGGTGCCGACGAACTGGCGCACGACGAACGCGGCGAGAAATGCGGTGAGCAGGTTGATCCCGAGCCACAGCAGGCGCCGCCGTGTCGAGGGGATCACGCTGGCAAACACGTCTTCCTCGTCCGGGAGACCAGCCATCGAGAGCACCGAGTGCGCGGCCTCTTCGCGAATGACGTCCACGACGTCGTCGATGGTGATGCGCCCGAGGAGCTTGCCGTCGGGCGCCACGACGGCCGCCGAAACCAGGTCGCGGTCCTGGAACAGTTGCGCGACATCGTGCGCCGTCATCGATGGGTCGATGCGCGGCGCGTCCTTGTCGAGGTTCGCCTCGACGAGCCGCTCCGGGTTTTCGGTCAGCAGGCGCGTTAGCGGCACGGTCCCGAGATAGCGATCGTGGCGGTCGACCACGAACAGGCTGTCCGTGCGCTCGGGCAGCTCGCCGCGCATCCGCAGGTACCGGATCACGACTTCGAGCGTCACGTCGGGCCGCAGGCTGACCGTATCGGTGTTCATCAGGCCGCCCGCGCTGTCCTGTGGGTACGCCATCACTGAACGCAGGCGCTCGCGATCCTGGCGATCGAGAGATTCGAGCAGGCGGCGGGTGACGGTCTCGGGCAGGTCCGCCACGAGGTCCGCCAGATCGTCGACCTCCATATGCTCGGTTGCGGCGAGCAGTTCCTCAGCGTCCATTCCCTCGATCAGCCCCGAGCGCACGCTGTCGCTCAGCTCGACGAGCACCTCGCCTTCGAGCTCCGGGCGCACCAGTTCCCAGAGGATCTCGCGCTTCGCGGGCGGGAGCGACTCAAGCAACAGCGCGATCTCGGCCGGATGGAGCGAGTTCACCAGGTGATGCGAGGAACGCAGCGTGCCCTGGCCGAGCGCTTCGCGCAGCGCGGCCAGCCGGCTCTCCATTTCAGGTTTGCTGCGCGCGTTCATCGATCGGGCAGGGCGTGCGGATGGCGGCCCCCTCAGGCC
>JBAVOB010000203.1:0-2145 GCA_049691655.1 Steroidobacteraceae bacterium
ACTATATACTTCCCGAATCAGAAACACAATCGCACAGGGGAATGGGGGCAGGGTGGATTTGCCCTCGCGAGAATCGTTGGGCAAACCAAAGAGTTAGGGCCGTAGGCTGGACACCGCCCACGAGTCCTGGTATACATCACCGAATGGAATCGGCGGAATGGACTAGCCACGCGCTCTCCGAGCTTTACGTGCGCCCCGTCGAGCGACACGAAGAAGCTCGCTATCACGACCAGATGGCGCGCCACCACTATCTTGGCGCACTCCCGAAGATTGGCCAAACGGTGTGGTATGTCGCCACGTGGCGCGACCAGTGGGTGGCGCAACTGAGTCTCTCGGGCGCGGCCCTGAAATGCGGGGTGCGTGATCGCTGGATTGGCTGGGACTTTCGCTCGCAGTATGGGCGACTGAAGCTGATCGCCAATAACAGCCGCTTTCTGATCCTGCCCGACTGGCACCGGCCGAATCTCGGCTCACGGGTGCTGTCACTGACCGAACGCCGGGTCGGGGCCGATTGGCAGGCCCGCTTTGGTCATCCGGTGCTGCTGCTGGAAACCTTTGTCGATCCCCGGCGTTTCCATGGCGGCGTGTATCGCGCGGCCAACTGGATTGAACTGGGACTGACCCAAGGGTATCGACGGACCCGATCAGGCTATAGCGCGGACGCTGACGCCCCCAAGCGGGTCTTTGTCCGCCCGCTCTGCCGCCATCCTCAGCAACAACTCACCCACCCCGACCGGCATCACCTTCACCTGACAGGAGCCTCCAAAATCATGCTCAATGCCGAACAGATGCGCCTACTGCCGCAGTGCTTTCGGACCATTGCCGATCCGCGCCGTGCGCAAGGGCGCCGCCATCGCCTGCCGGTGGTGCTGGGCATCGCCGCGGGCGCCACGCTCTGCGGCATGCGCGGATATAAGGCGATCTCGGATTGGGCGAATGGTTTGGGACCGCAGGCCCGGAGGCGCTTCGGCTGTCGGCGTGAGCAGGGACACGTCATCGTCCCCAGTGAGTTTGTGATCCGCGATTGTCTGGTCCGCATTGACCCAGGAGCGCTGGATCGGGCGCTCCAGGCCTGGAATCAAGCCTGGGGGGTGGATGACGAGGCCTTGGCGCTTGATGGCAAGACTATGAAAAATGCCACCGACGAAGCCGGACCTCGCACACACATCATGAGCGTAGTGGGACATCGCTCGAAGACCTGCCACACCCAAAAAAAGTCGGCGCCTTACCCGTAGCGGGCCATGATGCATTCAAACGCACCAACGAAATCGGCATGGCGCCCCTTGTACTTGCAGGCTGTGAGCTCGCTGGCAAGGACGTCACGGGCGATGCCCTCCTGACCCAGCGCGCACTCGCACGCTATCTGATCGAGCGACGGGCGCACTATTATTTCACCGTCAAGGGCAACCAACCCGCGCTGCAACGCGATATTGCCGTCCTGTTCGAGCCGCGCGCCGCTGCCGACTTCGTCGAGGTCGCTCCGGCCGATCACGGACGCATTGAGACGCGGCGCATCTGGTGCAGTACCGCGCTGAATGCGTACCTCGACTTCCCCCACGTCGGGCAGGTCTTTCTGATCGCGCGTGAATCCATCAAGAAGAACACCGGCAAGCACTCTCGTGAGATCGCGCTGGGGGTCACGAGTCGCACGCCGCACCAGGCCTCGCCGCAACGGGTCCTGGCCGTCAACCGCGGGCACTGGAGTATCGAAAGCGTGCATCACCTCCTCGATTGGAACTATGACGAGGACCGTAGCCGCATCCGAACCGGATTCGGACCAGAAAACATGTCGCGTCTCCGCCGCTTCGCGGTCGGGATCCTCAAGTCCTTCCAGAAAGCTGCTCAATCCATCGCCGAGATGATGCGCACACTCTGCTTCCGGACGCGTCTCGTGTTCGACTACTTGCGGATGACAAAAAACTCAGTCACCGGGGCACGAGCAACTTGAGAACAAATTTACCCTGAGGTCTACCGTGAGGTTGCCCTGCTTTGACAGGGTCTGCATAAACGAAATGGGGACGTTCTATTCTTCAACTTGGTTTGGGCTATCGCTGTGTGAGGGGTGGGGCAGGAACTCGCCTGGCACTATTTATGTGTGACCTCAAATCCTTCACATGGTGGTCGTCGTGTTACGGTGCGGTGTGT
>JBAVOB010000204.1:0-1650 GCA_049691655.1 Steroidobacteraceae bacterium
GGCGCGGGCGGCTGCGCGGCGTGGTGCGGCGCTGCGGTCTTGCGCGCGGCGAATTCCACCCAGCCGAGCTCCGCCACCGCCTGCTGCACGTCCTGCGGGGTGACGCGATCACGATCCGCGGCAAACGCCGCCATCATCGCGGTGTCGCACAGCGTGTTGATGAGGCGGGGCACACCGCCCGTGTAACGGTAGATTTCCGGATGGACTTTTTCGTCGAAGATCTCGCGGCCCTCCGAGCCGGCCACCTCGAGACGATGCCGTATATAGCCGCGTGTGTCGTCGGCGCTGAGCGCCGAGAGATGAAAGCGCAGGCGGACGCGCTGCACGAGCTGCACCAGCTCGGGCGCATCGAGCTTGTCGTTGAGCTCGGGCTGCCCGGCGAGAATGATGCGCAGCACCTTCTCCTTCGCCGTTTCCACGCCCGAGAGCAGGCGGATTTCCTCGAGCACCCGGTTCGAGAGGTTCTGCGCCTCGTCGACGATCAACAGAACCTTGCGGTTCGCGACATATTGCTCGATCAGGAACTGGTTCACCGTCGCGAGCAGCTCCGCCTTCTTCATCTTGAACGGCGAGAAACCGAACTGCACGAGCAATGCCTGCAGGAACTCGGTTGCCGACACCTGGGTCTGGTTGATCTGGGCGACGACGGCGTCCCGGGAAAGTTCGGTGAGGAAGGTCTCGATCAGCGTTGTCTTGCCCGACCCGATCTCGCCGGTGATGATGACGAAGCCATCCGTGAACCAGATGGTCGATTCCATGTACGCCTTGGCGCGCGAGTGGTTCTTGCTGAGGTAGAGAAACTGCGGATCCGGCGTGAGCCTGAACGGCAGTTCGCGCAGTTTGAAGAGCTCGAGGTACATCGCTGATCCGATCCTCAGCCGTCAGTGTACGGGAGGCCCCCGGCGTCGGCGCAACCCCGGGTTCACGATCCCGAGCAGGCGGGCCGCAGCGCGGTCGCGGGCCGCGGCGGAAGTGGCGACGACCGTGCAGTGACCGAGCTTCCTCCCTGGCCGGGGCGTCTTTCCATAATCGTGCAGATGAGCGCCGGGCACGGCGAGCAGGCGCGCCGGCGCCGGCATGCTGCCAAGCAGGTTCACCATGACGCAGTGGCCGCGTGCCTGCGTGGACCCGAGCGGCCAGCCGAGAATCGCCCGCAGGTGGTTTTCGAACTGGCTGGTCACCGCTCCCTCGATCGTCCAGTGGCCGGAGTTGTGAACGCGCGGTGCCATTTCGTTGGCGATGAGCCGGCCGCGGCGCACGAAGAACTCGATCGTGAGAACTCCCGTGTAGCGAAAGTGCTCGAGCACGCGCTCGAGGTGCCGGGTTGCCGCGCGCTGCAGTGCCGCCGTGCCGAACGGGGCCCGCGTCACGCACAGCACGCCGTCCCGGTGCACATTGCCGTTCAGCGGATAAACCGCGATGTCGCCGCCGCGGCCGCGCGCTCCGATCACCGAGACCTCGCAGTCGAAGGGCACGAATTCCTCGTAGAGCAGCGCCCCGCCGCCGAGTTCGCGCCAGGCGGCCGCGAGCGCGGCGCTGCTGCGCACGACGGCCTGTCCCTTGCCGTCGTAGCCCAGGCGCCGCGTCTTCAGAACGCCAGGGAAACCGATGCGAGCGGCTGCGCGCTCGGCCGCCCGGAGCGAGTCCACT
>JBAVOB010000205.1:0-2267 GCA_049691655.1 Steroidobacteraceae bacterium
GAACCATGTCTGAAGTTGCATCGCAGACGCTCGAGCACGTCGCACGCGAGGTCAACGTCTCGCTCGGCGAGGCGCGTGTCGCGCTCGAGTCCTATGTCGAGCAGCAGGACAACGTCGCGCTGCTCGATCGCTGCCTGAGCGAGCTGCACGCCGTCCAGGGCGTGCTGCGCGTGCTCGAAATTTACGGCGCGGCGCTGCTCGCCGAGGAGATGGGCCAGGTCGCCGGCTTCCTCAGAGTTCACGCGAGCGAGCACAAGAACCAGACCGAAGGTCTCGATGCGTTGATGCGCGCCATCGTGCAGCTGCCGAGCTACCTGGAACGCGTGCTCGCCGGCGGCCGCGACCTCGCACTGATCCTGCTGCCGCTGATGAACGACCTGCGGGCCGTGCGCGGTGCAGCGTTGCTGTCGGAAGGCACGCTGCTCGTGCTCAATCTCAGGTCGGACCGCGAGCCGCCGCCGCCGCCGCACGAGACCGGCGAGCACAAGCTCGGCGTCGAGCAATCGGCGCGCCGGCTGCGCGCGCGCTTCCAGGCGGGCCTCGTCGGCTGGATTCGCGGCGAGCGGGTGCAGCAGCATCTCGCGAGCCTCGCCACGGTGGCCGAGCAGCTCGAGCAACTGTCGAGCAGCCAGCCCGTGTACCAGCTCTGGTGGGTGATCGGCGCCGTGCTCGAAGCGCTCATCGAGAACGGCCTGGAAGGCGGCGTGTCGGTCAAGCGGCTGCTGGGTCTCGCCGATCGGGAAATCCGCCGGCTCTACGGCGAGACGGAGGCGCGCTACGCGCAGCAGCCGCCGATCGAATTGCTGAACAACCTTCTTTATTACGTCGCACGCGCATCTACCACGGGCCCGCGCGTCACCGCGGTCCGCGAATCGTTCCGTCTCGGCGAGCTGCTGCCGGTGGATGAAACGATCGAGGAGGAGCGCGACAACCTCTCGGCGCCGAGCCTGAAGCTGATGCGCACGGTCGCCGCTGCGATCCGCGAGGATCTCGCCAAGGTCAAGGATGTGCTCGACATGTTCGTGCGCCGCGGTGGCCAGCCGCAGGAACTCACTCCGCAGGTCGAGATGCTGCGCAAGATCGGCGACACGCTCGGGGTGCTCGGCCTGGGCGAGCTGCGCGCGAAAGTGCAGTCCGAGATCGGCCGGCTCGGGGAGATCGCGAGCGGCCAGCGGCCGGCGAACGAGGCCTCCCTGGTCGAGGTGGCGGCCGCGCTGATCGGCGTCGAGGATCGCATCGACGGCGATCTCATTGCGATGGTCATGCCGCAGGCGCGCACCGCGGACCAGAAAGCCGTGGGCGATGGCGAGTTCCAGCAGGTGCAGTCCGCGGTGCTGCGCGAGTGCATCCTCAACCTGGCGCGCATCAAGGAAGCCATCACTCACAACGTCAGCGGTACGCTCGACGCGTCGGCGCTCGACAGCTGGCCGGAGCTGCTGCGCGGCATCCAGGCCGGGCTCACGATGCTCGGTAAGACGCGCGTCGTGGAAATCGTCGGCAGGATCGGCGAGCGCCTCAAGCCGGTGATGCAGCCCGGCGGCACGTCGCTCCACCCGGAAGCGCTCGACCGCCTCGCTGACGCCATCGTGAGCATCGAGTACTACATGGAGACGCTGCAGGCGGGGCGCACCGATCCCTGGTACATGCTCGACAACGCCGAGAACTGCATCGCGGCGGTCGCGCTGCAGCCGGAACGCGCCGTGCCGACCGTGCCGCCGATCGCGCCCGAAGGATACGAGAAGACCATGCGCATCGATCCGCAGACCGCTGCGGCGATCGCGGCGATGAGCCCGTCCGCGGATCTCGGCGCCGGCGCCTTGAAACTGCCGACTCTCGCGCCAGCGCCGCTGCCGCGCGCGCTGCCGGTCGTGACGGTGGTCGACCCGGCAATGCTGGAAGTGTTCATCGAGGAAGCGCGCGAGGAAGTCGCCAAGATCGAGCGCTGCTATCCCGCCTGGGAGCGCGACGCGACCGACCAGGAGGCCTTTGTCACCATGCGTCGCGCGTTCCACACGCTGAAGGGCAGCGGGCGCATGGTGGGAGCGACCGAGCTCGGCGAATTCGCCTGGGCGATGGAGAATGTGCTGAACCGCGTCGTCGAGAGTACCTTGGCGCGTTCGCCCGCGGTCCTCGCGATCCTGCGCGAGGCCATCGCAGCATTGCCCGAGCTCACCGAGCACCTCGCGGGGGGCGGCGAGCCGCGCGCTGACTTTGGCGCTATCGCGAACCGCGCGCACGCGCTGGCGGCTGGGCGCGCGCCCGAGCCC
>JBAVOB010000206.1:0-5523 GCA_049691655.1 Steroidobacteraceae bacterium
ACCGGGAATGGGGGGCAACCCCTGCTCATCCGGCACAGGCTCCGGCGGCAGCAGCACCGACTGCGCCTCGGCGTGCTGCGCCTGCAGCGCGCGCATCAGCCGCGCACGGCGCTGCTCCTCCTCGCGATCGATCTCCTCCTGCGTGCGCACTTCGATCTTCGAGAGCATCGAAACCGTGTCGAACTTGACGCGATCGAGCATCGACGAGAACAGCTCGAATGCTTCGCGCTTGTACTCGTAGCGATAGTCCTTCTGGGCGTAACCGCGCAGGTGAATGCCCTGGCGCAGGTAATCGAGGCCCCCAAGATGCTCGCGCCAGTGCTGGTCGAGCGTGCGCAGCATCACGTCCTTCTCGACGTGGCGCATGAGCGGCGCGCCGACGCGCCGCACCTTCTCGTCGTAAGCGGCCTCGATGGATTTGACGATGCGCTCGCGGAACACCGCTTCCTCGATCTCGGGCTCCTGCTTCACCCACTCCCCCGGGTTCAGCCGGACGTTGAAATCCTTGTGCACGGCCTCGCCGAGCCCTTCGTAGTCCCAGTCCTGGGGCGCCGCGTGCTTCGGCACGAACTGGTCGACGAGCGTGCCGACGACTTCGGCCCGCAGGCCGCGAATGGCGGCCTCCAGGTCGTCCGTGCCCATGATTTCGGTGCGCTGCTGGTAGATCACCTTGCGCTGATCGTTCGCCACGTCGTCGAACAGGAGCAGCTGCTTGCGGATGTCGAAGTTGTGCGACTCGACCTTGCGCTGCGCTTTCTCGATGCGGTTCGAGAGCATGCGGCTCTCGATGACCTCGCCCGCGCGCATGCCGGCCATCGCGAGCAGCCGCTTGGTGAAGTTCGGATCGCCGAAGATCCGCATCAGGTTGTCTTCCATCGACAGGTAGAAGCGGCTCGAGCCCGGATCGCCCTGCCGCCCCGAACGGCCGCGCAGCTGATTGTCGATGCGGCGGGACTCGTGGCGCTCCGTGCCGACGATGTGCAGTCCGCCGGCGGCCACCACCTGGTTGTGGCGCGTCTGCCATGCCTGTCGCACCGCCTCGTGCGCCGCAGCGTCGGCCTCCGGCGGGAGAGCGGCGAGTTCGGCATTGAGGTTGCCACCGAGCACGATATCCGTGCCGCGGCCGGCCATGTTCGTCGCGATGGTGACCGCGGCCGGGCGCCCCGCCTGCGCGACGATGTGCGCTTCACGTTCGTGCTGCTTGGCGTTGAGCACCTCGTGGGCGATGCGCTCCTTCTGCAGCACGCCCGACAGCAGCTCGGAAGTCTCGATCGACGTCGTGCCCACGAGCGTCGGCTGCCCGCGCTGCGCGCAGTCGCGGATGTCCTCGACGATCGCCTTGAACTTGTCCTGCTGCGTCAGGTACACGAGATCCGCCATGTCGTTGCGAACCATGGGTTTGTGCGTCGGGATGACGACCACCTCGAGCCCGTAGATCTGCAGGAATTCCGGGGCTTCGGTGTCGGCAGTGCCTGTCATGCCGGAGAGTTTCCGGTAGAGGCGGAAGTAGTTCTGGAAAGTAATCGAGGCGACCGTCTGGTTCTCCTCGCGCACCCGCACGCCCTCCTTGGCCTCGACCGCCTGATGCAGGCCGTCGGACCAGCGCCGGCCGGGCATCGTGCGCCCAGTGAACTCGTCGACGATGATCACCTCGCCGTTGCGCACGATGTACTCGACGTCGCGCTTGTAGAGCGCGTGTGCCCGCAGCGCCGCGTTCAGGTGGTGCATCAGCCGGATGTTGGCCGCGTCGTAGAGACTTTCGCCCTCGCGCAGCAGCCCCAGCTCGGCCATTAGCCGCTCGACGTGCTCGTGGCCCTCCTCGGTGAGGTGAACCTGGCGGTTCTTCTCCTCGACGGAATAATCGCCCGGACCGTTCTCCTCGCGCTGGCGGCTGAGCCGCGGCACCAGCTGATCGATGCGCAGGTACAGCTCGGTGCTTTCCTCGGCCGGGCCCGAGATGATGAGCGGGGTGCGCGCCTCGTCGATGAGGATCGAATCCACCTCGTCGACGATCGCGAACGACAGCCGGCGCTGCACGCGCTCCTCGAGCCGGAAAGCGAGGTTGTCACGCAGGTAGTCGAAGCCGTACTCGTTGTTCGTGCCGTAGGTGATATCGCAGGCATAGGCAGCGCGTTTCTCCTGCGGCGTCTGGGCATTGCGCACCACGCCGACCGTGAGCCCGAGGAAGCGATAGACCGGGCCCATCCAGTCGGCGTCGCGCTGCGCGAGATATTCGTTGACGGTCACGACGTGCACGCCGTTGCCGTCGAGCGCATTCAGGTAAGCAGGCAGGGTCGCGACGAGGGTCTTGCCCTCGCCGGTGCGCATCTCGGCGATCTTGCCCTCGTGCAGCGCCATGCCGCCGATCAACTGCACATCGAACGGGCGCATCTTGAGCGTGCGTTGCGCGGCCTCGCGGGCCACTGCAAAAGCCTCGGGCAGCAACTCGGCGAGCCGCGCGCCGTCCTTCACCCGCGCGCGGAACTCGTCCGTCTTGGCGCGCAGCTGCTCATCCGACAGCGTGCGCAGCCCCGGCTCGAGCGCATTGATCTGCCGCACGGTGCGGCTGTAGCCCTTGACAAGCCGGTCGTTGCGGCTGCCAAAGATGCGGGTCAGGAACTCGAGCAAAGGGAAGCGTCCTTTGAAAAATGCCTGTGCCGACGAGTGCTTAGGGACAGGCCCGGCCGGGAAGGCGCGCCATTTTACGGATAGAGGGCCGCAAGCGGAAATTGTTCGACTTCGGCCCGGCCCGGCGCAGGGGCGCCCCGACAGGCGTCGACCCTGTCAGGGCCCCGGCACGCTGGGTATGAAACGCGGGAAAAGGCCTCAGCGGCCTACGAAGCTCAGAGGATCGATCTGGCGGCCGTTGCGCAGCACTTCGAAGTGGACATGGGGACCGGTCGAGCGCCCGGTAGAGCCCATCAGCGCGATCGGCTGACCCCGCGTAACGATCTGGCCGACGCCGACGAGGGTGCGCGCATTATGCCCGTACCTTGTGACGAGCCCGTTGCCGTGGTTGATCTCGACAAGCTGCCCATAACCGGAGCGCTCACCCGCCCAGGTGACGACACCCGAGGCCACTGCCGACACCCTCGAGCCGAGGTCGCCGGCGAAATCCACGCCCTTGTGGATCGCCTCGTGGCCGGTGAACGGATCCTGGCGCTCGCCAAAATAGGAGGAAATGAAGCCCTGCCGGACGGGCCGTCCCTCCGGGCGGATCTCCTCGTTCAGCTTGCGCGTGATGATCACGTTCTCGAGCGCCGTGAGCTGCGCATTGCGCAGCGCCGCACGCTTCTCGAGCTCGTCGATCATCTGTGTGAGGTCCGGAATCTGCGCCGCGACACCCACGTCGTTCTCGGGGCCGCCAACGGCCGCCGGCGCATCGAAATTGAATTCCCGGGAATTGATGTCCGCCATCTGCGTGAGCCGCTTGCCGAGGGCGTTCAGGCGAATCATGTCGGCATTCACCTGGCCGATGCGCAGCGCCAGGGCGTCGACCCGCTGCTGCAGTCGCTCCTTGGTGTCAGCGATCTCCCGCTGCTGGGCCGCCAGCGTCGCGGCCCATGCGGCCGCCGTGCCGCTCGCCGCGAGCCGCGTGCTGCGCTCGCCGAGCCGCAACCCGATCGCGAAACCCGCGCCGAGAATGCCGAGCATGAGCAGCGCCACGATGCCGAGCGAAAAAGGGTGCGCGAGATTGAAATGTCGCGCCCGGCCGTCCTGGCGCGGCAGCAGGATGATGTTCATCTGGAGCCTGCCGCCCCCGAGCCGTGCGCGCGGATCGGCTTGCGCCGCGCTGGCAACCCCGCTGTCATAGCTCCCCGCCCCGAGACTGCCGGCCCCCGCAGGCCAAGCCAGCCTCTTTACCCTGACTATTAAAGAGGCAATATGCCGAACAAGCCAAAACGAAACAAGGCGAAGCGCTCGCAGTTTCGCCGCGGGGCGGTTCAGCGGGTCACAAAACCGCGCTCTGCCGGGGATTTGCTGACCCAGAAGCTTCCGCAGATAACTAAATCCGCTCAATCACGACCTCACGAGAGCATTGAACTTATTCAAGCCCGCCTGCCGGTGCCGCTGCAGCCGCACGTGCGTCACGCGCAGGAGCGCAACGGCGTGCTACTCATAACCACCGCATCCGCCGCCTGGTCCACGCGGCTCAGATTCGCACTCGCCGAAATCGAACCCGAGATTCGTCGCCTGTGGCCCGCCATCCGGCGCGTCGAAATTCGCGTAGCTCCGGGCCGCTCTGCGGGCTCGGCCAAATAGGCCTGCGCCCGCGAGCCATGCTCATGCCGGGCTCGGCAACGCCTTGGTCGCGACATAGGAAATCGGCGCGTCAGCATCGTTCTCGAAGGAGACTGCCTCCCATGCCGACTGATCCGCGAGCAGCGCGCGCAACAGCCGGTTGTTCAGAGCGTGCCCGCTCTTATACCCGCTGAACTCGCCGATGAGGCTGTGGCCGAGCAGGTACAGGTCGCCGATCGCGTCGAGAATCTTGTGCTTGACGAACTCGTCCTCGTAACGCAGGCCGTCTTCGTTCAGGATGCGAAAATCGTCGAGAACAATCGCATTCTCGAGGTTGCCGCCGAGCGCGAGATTGCGCGAGCGCAGCGCCTCGAGGTCGCGCATGAAGCCGAAGGTGCGCGCCCGGCTGACTTCCTTCAGGAACGAGGTGGTGGAGAAATCCATCGAGGCGCGCTGTGCGCGCCGCTTGAAGATGGGATGATTGAACTCGATCTCGAAATTCACCTTGAAGCCGTCGAAGGGCGTGAACTCGGCCCACTTGTCGCCGTCTTCCACGCGCACGGCGCGCTTGATGCGCACGAAGCGCTTTGGTACGCGCTGCTCCTCGAGCCCGGCGGACTGCAGCAGGAACACGAACGGGCCGGCGCTGCCATCCATGATCGGCACTTCCGGCGCGCTGACTTCGACGATCGCATTGTCGATGCCGAGCCCTGCAAACGCGGACAACAGGTGTTCGACGGTGGAGACACGCGCCTCGTTCTTGACGAGGGTCGTGCCAAGCACCGTGTCGCCGACATTTTCCGCATGCGCCGGAATGTCGAGCGATTCCGGCAGGTCGCTGCGGCGGAAAACAATACCGGTGTCCGGCGCCGCAGGCCGCAGCGTCATCAGGACTTTCTTACCTGTGTGGAGCCCGATACCGGTGGCGCGTATCGAGTTCTTCAGAGTTCTTTGACCCAGCATGCAAGCCTTGTCCGGCCGAAAAACGTCCGGTAGCGCCCCCGTCCGCGGTCCGACGCGGGGGCGCTACCGTAACACAGCCGGAAACAGTCACCAAATCAGACTATTAGGCGGCGGCCCGCGCCGGCTCCCTGGCCGGCGCAGGCTCCGCACGCCGCTAGTCCGCCTGACGCCTGAGGAAAGCCGGAATGTCGAGGATGTCCTCGGCATCCGCCGGCCCGGCGCGCAGGCCATCACCCACCGCCCGCTGGCGCTGCACGGTCGGCCGGTCGAGGCTCGCGTAATCCCGCGCCGACAGCGGTTGCGCGCGCACGACACGCA
>JBAVOB010000207.1:0-3348 GCA_049691655.1 Steroidobacteraceae bacterium
GAGTGCACCCCAGGCGTTGGCCACGCCCGCCGCCGTGCCCGTACGCCCGGAGATCACCGGCAGCCGGCTGTGGTAATTGAGGAAGTACAGGCCGAACTCCGTGCCGTTGTTGAAGTTCGGCAGGTACATCTTGATGTTCAGGCCATATTGACCGCTGTTCGAGGGCTCGCGCGTCGGCAGCCGCTTGACCGCCTGGAAGTCGCTGATCAGCGAGCCGCCGAGCGGCCTGAAATCCACTCCCTGGTCGCTGAACGCGCCGAAACCCAGCACGACCTTGTTGCCGCCGGGCGTGGCGAAATCGTTAGGACTGTAGTACGAGCCGGCCGGTTCGGGCTTGGTCTGGTCCCAGTGAGTCAGGTAGACCGCTTGCGTGCTGAACGTATTGTTCAGCTGCAGATTCAGTACGGCCATCTGCTGCGGCAGGAGCCCTTCCTTCAGCTCGGCGCCGGGCGCGCGCAGCGCCGACACATCGAGATGGTTGATCACGTTCAGGCCGTTCTGGATGAACGTGCTCTCGCCCCAGCTCAGCACCTGTTTGCCAAGCCGCAGTTCTCCCGGCCGCGAGCCGAGATGGAACTTGCCATACACGAACGCATCGAGCTGGCGCCCATAATTGCCGACCAGGCTTTTTGCCGTGTCCGATAACGGCGTGCGCTGGGTGCTGCCGTCCATGACCTCAAGATCGTAGAGCGCCGAGCCGCGCCAGAACGCTCCAAAGTTCTTGTAGGTGAGCGAGACTTCCGTGACCGCCTTGGCGGCACGGCTGAACAGACCCGTCGTGTAGTTGAGGTCGCCGTCGTCGATGTTGGGCGAGCGGCCACAGCCGCCATCGGCGGTACCAATCAGGTTGCAATCGCGCGACTTGACGCGCCACGCCTGACCATAGGTGAGCGTGGTATCCCAGCTGCCGGTCACGCTCCCCGCCTGGTTCTGGAACTCGATGGCTCCAGAGGACGTCGCATACAGGATGCCGGACAGAGCCGCGATCGCGATGCCCGCCAGGCGCTTGCCACCGATGAAATTCTGCTGCATGGAACCCCCCCCCTCATGGCGATGCGGCACTCGAGCCCGCACTCCTTCTTGTGGCGGCCGCGCCATGGGCAACGCGACTGCGCCTTTCTTTATTCATTATAGCAGCCGACCGCGCTGCCGCAGCGCAGCCGCGCTTCGTTGTATGCAGCGCAAAATACAATCATGCCTGCGCCGTGCGCAGGATGCTATGGCGAATCTGTTCGGAAAGCACGTATTGAGCGTCAACGGCCACGCGTCGCAGGGCGTCGTCGAAATCGAGCCGCCCGCCGGCTCCCTGACGAATCACGCCGCGTTCGCGCAACAGGTCGATGAAACCGGCAAACAGGGCCTTGTCGAAGAACTCCGGGGAGTTGAACCCGTAGAGCATCGTCACGCGCTGCGCATGCAGCTCGCAGCGCTCCTCCAGCGCGCGTTGCGTGATGCTGCCCGAACCGTGGTCGAGCAGCACGCTGATCGCGAGGTAGTAGCGCTCGATGGTCTGGATCGTGGCCTGCGCCAGGAGCGACAGCTGTGCGGCGCGCGGGGAGTCCGGCGGCGGTCGGCGCCATTCGGTCGCGTCCGCATTGGGCGCGAGCAGCTCGAGCGACGCCAGCGCGCGCAGCACGGCATCCACGACCTGCGGCAGCTCCACCTCGCTCCATCTGAGGAATAGCTCCCGGGCGATGTACGGATAGATGCGCCAGACGAGGCGCTGCAGGTCCTCCGTGCGCACCACACGGTTCGAGATGAACGCGCAGGCGATGAGCGACGGCAGCGCGAACAGGTGCAGTACGTTATTGCGGAAGTACGTGGCCAGCACCGCGTTTTCATCCGTCATGCGCACCAGGTCGCCAAGCGGGTGAGCCTGGCGCATGACGACCCTTAACGACTCCCCGTAGCGGATCATTTCCGCGCCGGAGAGCGGTGTCACGGTCACGCGCTCGCTGTACGGGAACGCCCGCAGCAGGGCGGCGTATAACTCGAGCTGGCGCACCAGGTCCGACTCGAGCAATGCCTGGCGCGGCATGGCGAGCAGCGTTACCGCGAGCAGGTTGATCGGCGTGACTGCCGCCGCGGCATTGATGCGACGCATCACCAGTGTCGCGAGTTCATCGACGACCGCGGCGGCCCACGGCGCACGCGCGTCTTCGGTCAGGCGCTGTTCGCGCCAGAGCGGCGCCACCCGGTCCAGCACCTCCGTCAGCGCAAGCGGCTCGCCCACGTTGACGTGCACCTGGCCGAACCGCTCGCGCAGCACCTTGAGCGAGCGCAGCAGCCCCGGAACGCTTTCCTTCTCCTTCGGCTTGCCCGAGAGTTCGCCGATGTAGGTATTCGCCTCGACGATGCGTTCGTACGCGAAATACACGGGCACAAAGATCACTGGGCGCAGCGGGTCGCGCAGGAAGCTGCGCACGGTCATCGCCAGCATCCCGGTTTTGGGCTGCAGGAGCCTGCCGGTGCGCGAGCGCCCGCCTTCCACGAAATACTCGATCGAGTGGCCGCGCGCCATGATCGTCCCGAGGTACTGGCTGAACACCGCCGCGTACAATGCGTTGCCGGCAAAACTCCGGCGAATGAAGAACGCCCCTCCCTTGCGCAGCCAGCGGCCCACCACCGGCAGGTTCAGGTTGATGCCGGCTGCGATGTGCGGCACCGCGTGCGATTCGCGATAGATCACGTACGAGAGCAGCAGGTAGTCCATGTGACTGCGATGACACGGTACATAGACGATCTCGTTCCCCTCGGCGATGTGCTCGAGGGTGTCGGCGTGCGCGAACGTCACTCCGTCGTACAGCCGGTTCCAGACACGAGCCAGCAACTGCGCCATGACGCGCACGAAGGGGTGCGAGTAATTGGCGGCGATCTCCGCCGCGTAACGGCGCGCTTCGAGCAGCGCCGCGCGCCGCGTTATACCCTTCTCCCGCGCCAGGCTCGCGGCCGCGAGCCGCACTGCGCGCGTGCGCAGGACCCGGTTGAGGACCGTGCGCCGGTGGGAAAGATCGGGGCCGATGCGCGCCGCGCGCTGGCGGCGAAACTGGCCGCGCAGGATCCGGGTTACGCGCCGGCCCTGCGCGGCGGCGTCCGCGTCGCCGGCGACATAGCCGCGCAGCGACACGGCGTCACCGATTTCGATCAGGGTGTCCCGGCCGTTCAGGATTACGGTGAGGAACTTTCGCAGGCGACTGGTCACCGCCCAGTCCTCGGCCAGCAGGAGCCCGAGGAGCGACCCCTCTTTCTGCGGCGCACGACCCCAGTACACCGCGACCGGCACGAGCGCGACATCGAGCGCCGGATCGGCACGCAGCGCCTCGATCAACAGCGCGAGCGGCTGCGGGG
>JBAVOB010000208.1:0-13093 GCA_049691655.1 Steroidobacteraceae bacterium
CCTCCGCACTGAGGCCGCGGTATAGTTCATGCAATCCGGCTTCTTCATCCATCGGCCGATCTTCGCCAGCGTTCTCTCGATTCTCGTCGTATTGCTGGGCCTCGGCGCGATGCGCAGGCTCCCGGTCGAGCGCTATCCGAACATTCTTCCTCCCCAAGTAGAGGTTACGGCTAACTACCCTGGCGCGAGTGCCGAGGTCGTGGCAGAGTCCGTCGCGGCGCCTCTTGAGCAGCAGATCAACGGCGCGGCGGGCATGATCTACATGTCGTCGACGAGCAACGCGAGCGGCGGCATGACGATCGTCGTCACCTTCAAGACCGGTAGCGATCCCGACCAGGCGCTGATCGACGTCAACAACCGGGTGCAGGCCGCATTGCCGACGCTTCCGGAGGACGTGCGTCGCCTGGGCGTCCTCGCGCGCAAGTCGCAGTCTGGCGTTCTCGGTTTTGCGACACTGAGTGGCGACAGCAGCCGCTATGACATCGTCTACGTCACCAATTATGCGCAGCGCAATGTCGTCGACGCCCTGCAGCGCGTTCCAGGCGTCGGCACCGCCCGCCTGTTCGGCGCGCAGTACTACGCCATGCGCATCTGGCTCGATCCGCAGCGACTCAACGCACTGGGCCTCACCCCGAGCGATGTTGCCCAGGCGTTGAGCGACCAGAATGCCGAGTTGCCGGCGGGCAGCATCGGCGCGGAACCTCTGAAGAGTTCCGTCGACTTCACATTCACGATGATCACGCGGGGCCGGCTGTTCACGCCCGAGCAGTTCGGCGAGATCGCGGTACGGCGGGACGCCCATGGCGGCCTCGTGCGCATCAAGGACGTCGCGCGGGTTGAACTCGGCGCCGAGAACTACGCGTTCAAGGCAACGCTCGATGGAAAACCGGCGGTGCCGATCGGCATCTACCTGCAGCCGGGCGCGAACTCGCTCGAGGCCATGGACGGCGTGCGCCGCACGCTGGCGGATCTCAGCGCCGATCTCCCCGCCGGGCTGCACCTCGACGTCCCGTACGATTCCACCGAATTCGTGCGTATCTCCATCCGGGAGGTGGTGGAAACTCTCGCGATCGCGTTCGTACTGGTGTTCGCGGTCACGTACCTGTTCCTCGGTAACTGGCGCGCTACCCTCATTCCGGCGCTCGCGGTGCCGGTGTCCCTGATCGGCACCTTCGGCGGGCTGTACGTGTTCGGCTTCTCGATCAATACGCTGACGCTGTTTGGCATGGTACTCGCCATCGGGATCGTCGTGGACGATGCGATCGTGGTGCTCGAGAACGTCGAGCGCATCATGCACGAGGAGCACGTGGATGCCGCCGCGGCGACCGCCAAGACCATGCAACAGGTGACGGGTCCGGTCATTGCCATTGTCCTCGTGCTGGCGGCGGTGTTCGTGCCGATCGGCTTTCTTGGCGGACTGAGCGGCGTGATGTACAAGCAGTTCGCCATCACCATCGCCGTCGCGGTCGCGATCTCGGGATTCGTCGCGCTCACCCTGACGCCGGCACTGTGCGCGAACCTGCTGCGCGCCGAAGACAGGGAAGAGTTCGATTTCCTGCACCGGTTCAGCGTCTGGTTCCAGCGACGCACCGAGGGGTACACGCGCCGGGTGACGGAGATCCTGTATCACAGGTGGATCGCAGGGCTCACGCTCTGCGTGGTCTGCGTCGTCGGCCTCGTCGTGCTGCGCTACGTCCCCGGCGCCCTCGTGCCCGATGAGGACCAGGGCTTTGTGATCACCGCGGTTACACTACCCGACGCCGCCTCGCTCGCGCGAACGACCGCGGTGGTCAAGCAGCTCGACGACTATGCGGTGCGCAATCCATTGGTCTCGCACAGCGTCAGTCTGATCGGGCTCGATTTTCTGTCCGGGGGATTGAGATCGAGCAGCGCGGCGAAATTCGTCCGTCTCAGGGACTGGAAGCAGCGCCGCGATGCAGCGCAGAGCGCAGATGCTGTAGCGCAGCGCCTCATGGCATTCGGCGCCGCAAACGTCAAAGACGCCCGGGTGCTCGCCTTCAACCCGCCGGCGATTTTCGGCCTGAGCACCACCGGCGGATTCGACGTATACGTGCAGAGCCGGACGAATGCCAGCTACAAGCAGCTCGCGGCGGTCGTCGGCCAGCTGCTCGGGCGCGCCAATAAGGATCCGCAGCTCGCGAACGTGTTCACGGTTTTCAGCGCCAACACCCCGCAGATTCGCCTTGAGATCAATCGCGACAAGGCGGCGCAGATGGGAGTCAGCCTGCGGCAGCTCTTCGCGGCGACCCAGTCGACATTTGCCGCGCTCTATGTGAACGACTTCAATCGCGAGGGGCGCACGTTTCATGTCCTGTTGCAGGCCGAAGGCGAGGCACGCGCAAGGATCGAGGACCTGCGCAATGTCACGGTGCGCTCCGCCGCGGGCGATCTCGTTCCGCTCACCGCACTCGTGACCCCGGTGCTCGACACCGGGCCCGAACTCGTGGATCGCTTCAACGGCTTTCAGGCCGTGAAGTTGTCCGGTTCGCCTAGGCCCGGCGTTTCATCCGGCGCTGCCCTCAAGCGCATGGAGGAGATCGCTCGCGAGGTGCTGCCCGACGGTTACACGCTCGCCTGGACCGGCTCCGCCTATCAGGAGAAGGCTGTCGGCAACACCGCGCTGATTGCGGTGGGCGCAGGACTCCTGGTCGTGTTCCTGGTGCTCGCGGCTCAGTTCGAACGCTGGACCCTGCCGCTCGCCGTCGTGCTGTCGGTACCGTTTGCGATGTTCGGTGCCCTGGCCGCCGTGTGGCTGCGCGGCCAGCACAACGATATCTACTTCCAGGTTGGCCTGGTGACGCTGATCGGACTGTCCGCCAAGAACGCGATCCTGATCATCGCCTTTGCGGCGCGCAATCTGCACGCTGGCATGAACGTGCTCGACGCAGCCGTTGCCGCCGCACGGCAGCGGTTCCGGCCGATCGTGATGACCTCTTTTGCGTTCATCTTCGGCGTGCTGCCCCTTGCACTGGGCCGCGGAGCCGGCGCTGGCGCACGGCATTCGATCGGCACGGGAGTTATCGGCGGGATGCTCGCGGCGACGCTGATCGCCACACTGTTCATCCCGACTTTTTTCCGCTGGGTCGCCGGGAAGGACGCGACCCGCGGCTAGCGACGGGGCCGTTTGTGCGGCTACACGTTGCGGCCGGGAGGCGAGCCGCGCCAATCCTGCTATCCTCTCGGCGCGATCGCTCCACGGGCCAACGGGCCCGGCGGCCACGGAGGACTTCCATGCTCGCGATCACTCGCGCTCGGCGGCCGGCGGTTTTGCGCACGATTCTTGTCGTCCTGCTGCTCGCCGCGGCACGGGCACCGGTGCTGGCCGAGCCGCCGCCGAAGACGCGCGCGATCGCTGCCGTCCGCTCGCCCGGCAACGTCCTGTCAGTGGCGCTGCTCCTCGACGACAACGGGCGGCCATCCTACAGCGTCAGCCGATTTGGCGAACCGGTGATCGGGACGTCGCGGCTCGGCTTCCTGCTGCAGGACGTTGCCAAGCTCGATCGTAACTTTGCCCTGGTCTCGCAGTCGACGCGCGACGCCGACGACACCTGGGAGCAGCCGTGGGGGGAGCGGCGCTACGTGCGCAATCACTACACGGAGCTGCGCGCACGCCTCACGGAGCAGACCGGGGACCGGCGTTCGCTCGATGTCGTGTTTCGCGTCTATGACGATGGAGTCGGATTCCGCTATGAGTTTCCCGATCAAGCGTCTCTGAAGGACGTGAAGATCGCCGACGAACTCACCGAGTTCGTGATCGCGGAGCCCGGCACGGCCTGGTGGATTCCCGGCGGCGAGTGGAACCGCTACGAGTACCTTTACAACCGCACGCCGATCGCGGAGATCGGCACCGCGCACACGCCACTGACGGTGCGCACGCAGAACGGCCTGCATATCGCCATCCACGAAGCGGCCCTGGTCGACTACGCCTCGATGTGGCTGCGGCGCGTCGAGGACCAGCGTCTGCGCGCGCAGCTGTCACCCTCCTCCGAGGGCTGGAAAGCGCGCCGCCAGGCGCCGTTCGCGACGCCGTGGCGGACGCTCCAGATCGCCGACAGCGCTGCCGGTCTTTACATGTCGGACCTGATCCTCAACCTCAACGAGCCTAACAAGCTCGGGGATGTCTCGTGGGTGCGGCCCGGCAAGTACGTCGGGGTGTGGTGGGAGATGCATCTCGACAAGTCCACGTGGGCCTCCGGACCGAGGCACGGCGCGAACACGGCGAACGTAAGACGCTACATCGATTTCGCCGCGCGCAATGGTTTCCGCGGCGTGCTCGTTGAAGGCTGGAACAAGGGGTGGGACGGCGACTGGTTCGCGAACGGGGAGACATTCAGTTTTACCGAGCCGTATCCAGATTTCGACATCGAGGGACTCGCGGCCTACGCACGCGCGAAGGAAGTGCATCTGGTCGGGCATCACGAGACCTCGGCGAACGTCGCCCATTACGCGCCGCAGCTCCCGGCGGCTCTCGACCTTTACCAGCGGCTCGGTATCGATGTGGTCAAGACGGGCTATGTCGCGGATGCCGGACAAGTGAAACGGCGCCTGGACAACGGGGAGTTTGTTCGCGAATGGCATGACGGCCAGTTCATGTCGCGCCATCATCTCGAGGTGGTGACCGAGGCTGCGAAGCGCCACATCATGGTCATCGCGCATGAACCGATCAAGGACACGGGCCTGCGGCGAACTTATCCGAACTGGATGGCCCGCGAGGGCGCCCGGGGCATGGAATACAACGCCTGGGGCGACCCGCCCAATCCGCCGGAACACGAGGCGAATCTCGTGTTCACGCGCATGCTGTCGGGCCCGATGGATTTCACTCCCGGAATTTTCGGCCTCTACACGCGCCCCTGGAGCCGTGTGCAGAGCACGCTCGCGAAACAGCTCGCGCTGTACGTGGTGATCTACAGTCCCATCCAGATGGCCGCGGACTTGCTCGAGAACTACGAATCGCGCCCGGGGCCGTTCCAGTTCATCAGGGATGTGCCGACCGACTGGGACCAAACTCTGGTGCTGAACGGAGAGGTCGGCGATTACGTGACCATCGCGCGCAAGGATCGCAACAGCGACGCGTGGTATCTCGGCAGCCTGACCGACGAGAATGGGCGACTCTTGTCCGTGCCGCTATCGTTTCTCGATCCCGGCCGGCGCTACCGCGCGCAGATCTACCGCGATGGGCCCACCGCACACTGGAAGACGGCGCCCGAGGACATTGTGATCGAGAGCCGCGAAGTGACGAGTGCCGACACGCTGACGCTGCGGCTCGCCGCGGGAGGCGGCCAGGCAATCGGATTCGTACCCGTCAGCGCGAGGCGCGCAAGATAAGCGCGCGCTCCCCGGCGCAGTCATGGAGCCGCGCCCGAAGCGCGCACTTGGCTTTTCAACGGCCGGTCCGCTTGCTGCAATGCGACTGCGGTGTGAGACTGCGCCATTCGGCCGATGCACGCCAGGGTTCGCCGCCATGACCCATATCCACCGAGGCCTCGCCGCGCTGACTGTCTGGCTGCCGCTCGCGGCGTTTGCGGCGGCGTCCGTTCCGGACAAGGACACTTCCGAACCGACGGTGCCGCGGCACTTGCAGGACGAGGTTTCGCGCACTACTGGAACGCTGAGGATCGGCGGCAAGACACTCACCTACGGCGCCGAAGCAGGCATCCTCGTCGTGCACGTCAAGGATCCGATGGACAGCGACCCGTCGCCGCCCGCGGCGGACAAGCCGCCACCGGTCGAACCGGAAGCCGGCATGTCGTACTACGCCTATTTTCTCGGCAAGGAACCCGACGCCGCCCGTCCGATCACATTCATCTACAACGGCGGCCCCGGCAGCTCGACCATCTGGCTGCACCTGGGCGCCTTCGGGCCGAAGCGCGTCGTCACGCTCGAGGATGCGCACATGCCGGCGGCGCCATACCAGCTGATCGACAACAACGCCTCACTCCTGCCGGAGTCCGACCTGGTGTTCATCGACGCTCCGAGCACCGGCTTCGGTCACCTGCGTGGCGCCGACAAGGAAAAGGCGTTCTGGGGAGTCGACCAGGATGCCCATGCTTTTGCCAACTTCATCGTGGAGTTTCTCTCGCGCCACGGGCGCTGGAATTCGCCAAAGTATCTGTTCGGCGAAAGCTACGGCACGACCCGCTCCGCGGTGCTCGCCTACGTGCTGCAGAACGAGAAGGCGATCGACCTCAACGGCGTGATCCTCCTGTCGCAGATCCTGTCGTTCGACAACAGCGCCGATGGACCGGATCTCAACCCGGGCGTCGATCAGCCGTACGCGCTCGCGCTGCCGACGTACGCCGCGACCGCCTGGTATCACAAGCGCCTGCCGAACCAGCCGGCCGAGCTCGAACCCTTTATCAGCCAGGTCGAGGAATTCGCCCTCGGTGAATACCTCACGGCGCTCGCCCAGGGCGCAGCGCTCAGTCCGGACCGGCGCGCCGCGATCGTCGCCAAGCTGCACGAGTACACCGGGCTGCCTGCCGATTACATCGCGCGCGCCGACCTGCGGATCACGGGCGGGGTGTTCGAGCAGCATCTGCTCGGCGACCGCACCACCGGCCGCATCGACACGCGCTTCGCCGGTCCCGCAATCGACCTGCTCGCCAAGGAGCCCAACTACGATCCCCAGGCCGCCGCGATCACCTCGGCGTTCGTCTCGAGCTTCAACGATTACGTGCGCCGGGAGCTGAAGTTCGGAGCCGGCAAGACGTTCAAGCCTAACAACTACGCCGGCATTGGCAATGCCTGGGACTTCCAGCACCAGCCGCCCGGTGCCTCAGCCAAGCTGCCGGGTACCACCAACGTGATGCCCGATCTGGCCTACGTGATGAAGGCCAACCCCGGGCTCAAGGTGCAGCTCCACGGAGGTTACTTCGATCTGGCCACGCTGTACTTCGCGGCCGAGTTCGAGTTGAAGCACCTGCAGGTGCCGCCGGACGTGGCAGGGAACCTCGAGTTCAGGCGCTACCAGTCCGGCCACATGGTCTACCTCCACGAAGCCTCGCGCATCGCGCTGCATGACAACGTCGCGGACTTCATTCGCCGCACGCGCGCCTTGCACTAAGCCGGGGCCGATGGCACGGGGTGGTCAGCGCCCCGCGCCGGCGCTCCTTAGGTAGAAGCACGTATGCTTGGGATCGCGAACGTGCGGGACTATGCCCCCTTCGGCGTAGCTGGGCAGTCGCAACCGGGGATGTGATGCACGACCTGCCGACTGGGGGAACCGCTCTGCTTGCGCTCGTCTTCCTGATGGGCCTGAGACACGGTTTCGATGCCGACCATCTGGCGGCGATCGACGGGCTCACGCGTTACAACGCGCGGCGCGGCCGCGCGTTCGCATCGCGATGCGGCGTGCTGTTCTCGCTCGGGCACGGTGCCATCGTCCTCGTCGTGGCGCTCGGCGTCGGCCTGGCGCAGCGCCGGTGGGAAGTCCCGACGTGGTTCGAGCTGGGCGGCGCGTGGACATCGATCGGATTCTTGACGCTCATCGGCGCGGTGAACCTCCGGGCGGTCATCGTCGCCGCGCCGCGGGAGGTCGTCGCGCCGGTCGCCGTCAAGGGCCAGCTATTGCGCCGCGCCATGCAGGCCGGGCATCCGCTGACCGTGGCACTGGTCGGGGCTCTCTACGCGGTGTCCTTCGACACGGTTTCGCAAAGCGTCCTGTTTGCCGTGACGGCGACGCGTTTCGGGGGCGTCGCGCTATCACTCGTGGTCGGTGCGCTGTTCGTACTGGGGATGGTCGCGACCGACGGGCTCAACGGGTTGTGGATTGCACGGCTCATCGCGCGCAGCGACCGGATCGGAGCACTGGCCTCGCGGGTGATGGGCATCGGGATCTCGGTCGCCAGTTTGCTCACCGCCGCGTACGGGACAGCGAAGCTGCTTGCTGCGGACGTAGCGGGCTGGGGCGCTGGCCACGAATGGGCCGTGGGAACCGCAGTAATCGCCATTGTCGCGCTTGGCTACCTCGCCGCGGAGCGCTTCGCGCACAATGGCGTCGCTGCAGGGAGAGCCGTGCAGGACGCATGACCCTGCGGGAATGTTTCAGTGTTGGCTGGCGTAGTAGTGCGCGAGCGCTTCGGTCTCCGCGTCCGAGATCTTGCCCATCGCTTCCTTCATTTTCTTCGGCTGCTGGCTTGCGCCGGTCCGAAACGCGACCAGTGAGGTCTTGAGCCACGCGAGCGGCTGGCCTGCCAGAATTCCGGCGTCATCGCTCGGGTCGCGCCCGCCATTCGAGTGGCACTTCTTGCAGTAACGGTCGTGGATGGCCTTCCCTGCGGCTGCTTTCGCGGCATCGGCCGCCTGCTGCCGAGGTGCATACGCCAGCTTGGCGTAGTAGGCGGCGAGCTCCGCGACGGACGCCTCGTTGAGGCGCGCGGCCAAGGTGCACATGTCGCCCTGCCGTTTGGTGTCGCCGCGCTTGTAATTGACTTTGGGGCAACTGCGCGTCCTGGCCTGGTAGGCTTTCAGGGCGTTGCGCTGCACGCCCTCGCTGACGCCCGCGAGGGTCGGCACATCCTGAGCCGTGCTCACACCCTTGTCGCCGTGGCAATCGTTGCACGATTCGATCAGTTTCGGATCGGCGGCTGCGAAGCTCGCTGCGGACAGCAGGCACGCGGCCGCGATAGCGGCAATTCCCCATTTACTCATGGTTGATTTCTCCTATCGGATCAAGCGCGTGCGGCAGCGGCGCGACGAACTACACCATACGACTTCGCGCTTTTATTGTTACCGCCGACCCCGCCGAGAGTAAATCGTGGTTTGCGCGCATCGGCCGCGGCTGGCACGACGGGCATCGGGGCAACGGTCGGCCCGCTCTCGCCGCCGTGCTTGCCGTCGATCGACTGCCACTCTACGATCATCGCACCTTCGCCCTAGGATCGACGGCTGCGCGGAATCGCGGTGACGGCGGGGCCTCGCCCGTGAAGGACCAACGATGATGCAGACCTCGTCCGCCCTGGCACAGGAGCCTTCAGCGGTGGCGCTCGGCGGAGCCGGCCTCGGTCCGGCCCTGAAGCGCGCCCTGCTCGCGACCCGACCGAAATTCTTCACAGCCTCGGTGCTGCCGGTGTTGGTCGGCACTGCCTGGGCTGCCGCCCAGAACATTTTTGACGGCCGGCTTTTCGCGTTCGCACTCCTCGCCACCGTGCTGGCGCACGCCGCGACCAATGTCTACAACGATGTCAGCGATGATCTGAACGGCACCGATCCGGCAAACGACGCGCGTATTTTCCCCTATACGGGCGGGTCGCGCTTCATCCAGAACGGCGTGTTGTCGCGGAGTCAGATGCTGCGCCTCGCGCTCGCGTTCGCGGCGCTCGCCATCGGCGTCGGAGTGGCGCTTATCGCGCTACGCGGGAGCGGCGTGTTGCTGCTCGGCGTCCTCGGACTTGCACTCGGTTATCTGTACTCCATGCCCGGGGTGCAACTTTCGGGCCGCGGCATCGGCGAGCTGGCGTGCGCGATCGGACTTGGAGCGCTGCCGGTCATGGGCGCCGCGTGGCTGCAGACGGGATCCATCGACCCGGGGGCGGGACTGCTGTCAATCATCGTCAGTGTCTGGGTCGGACTGATCCTGCTGATCAACGAAGTGCCGGACACCGTGGCGGACGCCGGTGCCGGCAAGCGTACCCTCGCAGTGCGACTCGGCGCCAGCGGCACGCGGATTCTCTATCAGCTCCTTACGCTCTGCGCACTCGCCGCGGCGATCGCGCTCATCGTGCGCCACGACCTTCCGCGCTGGTCGCTCATGCCCGCGTTGCTGCTCGCCGCCGGCGGGCTTGCGGCTGCACGTGGGATCTCGCTCGAGCCGCAGCGGCGTGCGGGCCTGAAGCAAGGCATCGAGCTCACGCTCGCGATTCATGCGTTCGGTTGCGTCGCATTGATCGTCGCGATCCTCGCACGACGCTTTGTCTGATGCCGCCTGCAAGCGGCCGCGATCGAACCGCTCGGGACGCTAGCAGATTCTCGGCAGCGGATCGTCCTCGAGTTCCTGTAACACGCGTTCACCGCCGACGACGGTACGCATGACGACGCGGCCCGCGGGCGGGTCGCTGATTTCTCCGACCTCTTGCGCGTCCCTGCCCTGCGCCAGCGCACGCATGCCCGCCAGTGCCGCATCGGCCTTCTCCGGCGCGACGACCGCGACCACCCGGCCTTCGCAGGCGAGGAACAGCGGATCGTAGCCCAGCATGTCGCAGACCGAGCGAACCGGCTCGCGCACGGGAATCTGCTCTTCGAGAAGCCGGATACCGCAGCCCGTCGCGCGCGCGATCTCATGACAAACGGTCGCGAACCCGCCGCGCGTGGGATCACGCATGAAATGCAGGGCATCACCCGCGCTGGCGATAAGGCTCTGCGTCAGTGGCAACACGCACGCCGAATCGGACTCGAGGTCGCCACGCAGGCCGAATTGCTCACGTGCGAGCAGCACGGCCGTACCGTGATCGCCAACTGGACCGCTCACAATGATGCGATCGCCGGCCCGGATGCGCTGCAGCCCGAGCCGGCAGCCGGCCGCACGTACACCGATACCGGCGCTCGCGAGATAGAGGCCCGCGGCTTCGCCGTGGCGCACCACCTTGGTGTCGCCAGCGACCACGACCACACCCGCGTCGCGCGCGGCCGCCGCGAGACTCGCGATGATGCGATCGAGCGTCGCGATCTCCAGCCCTTCCTCGATGATCGCATTCAGGCTGAGATACGCGGGTGTCGCACCCGAGACGGCTAGATCATTGGTCGTGCCGTGCACCGCGAGCGAACCGATGTCACCGCCTGGAAATTCGAGTGGCTGAACGGTGAAGGAATCCGTCGTAAACATGACTTCGGCGCCCGGTTGCGCGGCAAGCGCGGCCGCGACGGAGAGTGCCACCGCATCGGCGTCGGTATCGAGAGTCGGATTCGCGAGGTGGCGCACGAATACCTCGGCGATCAGCTCGCGCATGAAGCGGCCACCGTTGCCGTGAGCGAGCGAGACGTGTGTGTCTTCCATGGAGGTGTGCGCCCGCGGCCGGCTGCCGCTACAGGGCCGGCATGGCCGGCGATTTCCGGCCGTCAAAGACGCCAGCGATGCTCTCGCGCTGGATGTTCAGCCGTAGCTGGTCCCGGAAGCGATTCACGCCGCCGAGGAACTCGCGCATCAGCACCACCCACAGATACATGCCGCGCTCCGTGACGCTCCAACCACCCGGATCGCGAGTCACCGCGCCGAGCGCGCGCAGCGCCGCGAGCTCCAACCACAGACTGCGCGCAAACCGGCCATGGTATTTGGCTTCAATGGCCGTGCGGTCGAGTCGCAGCCCGAACAGGCGCGTCAGCAGATCGTAGCGCATGCGCTCGCGCAGGGTCATCTGCCGGTACATCGTGACCGGTCCGCCCGCGCGGTTCGCGAGCGCGCCATACCCATTCAGCGAGAAAGTGTTCGCGTAGAACATGCCGTCGAGGTAACCGAACGCGCCGCTCCCGGCCCCGAGATACTCGTCATCCGTCACGATGTACTCGTCGATCGCCGCTGCACGCTTCGAGAAGCACCAGGCCGTCGCCGGCGCATACGTGTCCGCGAGCCGCTCACGGATCATTCGGTAAAACTCGTGCTCGCGCCTGAAGGTCGGGTCGCCCATCCTGCCGCTCATCGCGCGGCGCGTGGCTGCGGTCACCATCAGCGGATAGTAAGAGACTTGATCCGCGCTGCCATCGCCGCGGAGTATGCCGAGGTCGCGCTCGAGCGATGCGTGGGTTTGCCCGGGCAGATTGAAGATCAGGTCCACGTTGAGCGTTGCAAACTGGCCCGCGACTCGGGCGAGCCGCCCGCGGATTGCGTCCCCGGAACCGTATTTCTCGTACCGCCCCATGCTGCGCAGCAGCGCGTCGTCGAAGCTCTGAATCCCGACCGAGAGCCGCGAGACGCCGGCTGCGCGCAACGGCTCGAGGATCTCCGGTTTGAGATCGTCCGGGTTCGTCTCGACCGAGATCGGCACGACGCCGAACCGTGCGCGGATGCGGGAGAGCAGCTCGAACAGCGCGAGCGGTGTCGCGGTCGGCGTGCCGCCGCCGACATAGACTCCGGAGAGACGGAACCCGGCTGCTGCATAGCCCTCGATTTGTCTGTGCAACGCCGGAAAATAGCGCCGCGCCTTGGCCTCGCGCAGCGCAACGCGGTGAAAGGAGCAGAACGGGCAGAGCACGGGACAGAACGGCACATGCACATAGAGCAGATAAGCCCGTGCCGGATCAGGCGGCGGCAAGCGGAATCCCGGCTCGGTCGGATGGAGCCGCATCGACTCGCGGCTCGCGATGCGCATGGCGCCCCCGAGCAGGCTGGCGCTCAGCATGGCGCCGCGCTGTGCGCGTTCGATGCCCGGAACGCGCCCGCGTGCTCGGTGATCTGGCCCAGGCAAATCGAGGCGTCATTGGCCGGTAGCTTTTCCGACAGCAGGAGCGGCCGATCGAAGGCACCGAGACGCTCGGTGCAGGACTCGAGCAGCCGCCGGTTCTGGAAGACCCCGCCGGCCAGACCCACCGCGCGCACCGGCGCATCGACGCTGACGCGCTGGACGAGGTCCGCGAGCGCGGCAGCGAGGGATTCGTGAAAGCAGGCCGCACGCACGGCGGCCGGCGTCTGCGCCGAGCACAGCATCGGCAGCAGCGGCGCCCAGTCGAGACGCCACAGTCCAGCGGTGTCGCGTTGCCATTCTAGCGCCACCGGGCTGGCGGCTCGCGGCTCGATCTTGGCCGCCAGCGCCTCGAGCTGCATCGGCCCTTGTGCCTCATAACTACTCTCTCGTATGCCGAGTACCAGTGCCGCCGCGGCATCGAACAATCGGCCGACCGACGTCGTCCACGGGCTCTGAACGCCGCGCGCCCATGCCTCTCGCAGGAATCGCACGTTCTGCGCCTCGTCCTGCCACGGCAGGCCTTCCCGCGTCGGGAGCCGTTCGTGCCAGCACAACGATGCCGCGCAGCGCCACGGTTGCACGGCGGCGCGATCGCCGCCTGGGAGACGGAAGGAACGCAGGCTCGCCACGCGGCGCCAGGCGCATGGCGCGCCGAGCAGCGTTTCTCCGCCCCATAGCGT